>JAOAGP010000072.1 GCA_026415695.1 Thermodesulfovibrionales bacterium
GGGAAACGGTCGTTAACCATCTTATCAACAGTATTACCAATGTCAGCAAGCCTCATGATTGCTATTAAAGCAATTATCACCAAGGTCAGTATGACAATCCCAAATCCAAGCCCTAACCTCATCCCAATCTTCATGTTCTTAAACATTCAATCCTCCTTTGTAAATAAGTTTTTTTAAACCTTCACCACAGAGACACAGAGAATAGTTTTAAAAAGTCTTATTACCTCTGCGTCTCTATGGTCGTTTATAATTGCTGTAAAAAAACATTCTCCCATTTGCAAAATAAAATTTTTTGCCTAAAACTCTCACCACAAGACACAAAGAATAGATTTTTAAAAACTCTCTGTGCCTCCGTGTCTCTGTGTTTATTAACCCTTTACTTAAAAAAATCATAAAAACACCCTGCAACCACTTTTACGACTAACATGTTTTAATGACTCTTGCAACACCTCCTTTACATTTTCTCTTAATGGTTTGTCATGACCTGAATAGATTACCTTTAAATCTGCCTTAATGAGTCTTTCTAAAAAAATGCAAAAATCCTCATCATAACTGACATCTTTGTTCAAAACCCTTATAGGTGTGTCTCCACTGAAAAGAACCCCTTCGGTCTTACAAAGCAGACAAATAGAATCGCTTGAATGAAAAGGGCAGTGGATGACCTCAAAATACCTATCCCCAATCCTTATCTCCTGACCATCTTTCAATCTTTCGTCAACATAAGGTGAATCGCTATAGGCTAAAACCTTGGAATTATAAAGCCTTTTAATCTCAAAAACCCCTCCTGAATGGTCAAAATGGTTATGTGTCAATATCACCTGATCAATCCTCTTTTTACCAACCCCTGTGTTAATCGTCTCAATCTCTGAAACGACTGTGTCATCAGTGCCCACATCTATCAGTGTATTTACATCCTCAAGGGTATTCCAATCACCAAGCACCAAATAAGCATTGGCTGAATACACCTTCTTGCTCTTTTTAAGACAAATGACTTTCATAAAATTAGGGTTCAAGGCATCAAGGGTTCAAGGGTTCATCAGTAAAAGTCTTATTCTTAAGAGAATTGATTAATGCCTTGAGCAACCTTTCTATTTCTCCTATTTTATTTTTTAAATCTTCTATTATTTCGGTTTTAATATATCCTAAATCACCTGACAAAAGGATTTGAGTTTCCAATTCGCAGACAGATCCATATGCTATGTACAAAGACCTTGTATATTCTAATAATGTTTTCCTTCCATACCCCTCTGCTATATTTGATGGCACTGATACTGCAGCCCTTCTTATCTGGGATGTTAAACCATATCTCTCTTCTAAAGGGAATGTTTTAGTAATCATATAAATCTCCAAACATAATTTATATGATTTTTGCCAAACTACTAAGTCTTTGTAATTTTTAAGCATATTTTTTAAGATTTTGTCTTTCCCCTCGAAACCTTGAACCCTATTCCCCTTGAACCCTATTTCTTTCTAAACACTTGTCCTTCGCCTGATACCTGTTCAAACAAATGAGCGAGTTCGGGAGGCATCTTTTGTGTTTGTTCTGTTGCAAATATTCCCCCTGTCACAAGACTATCATAAAACATCTTGATAACCTTCACCCTCTCATCTGGCTGAAAATGAAGAAGGACATTTTTACATATTATCAGATTGAAATCCCTTGCCACAGGTTCAAGCGTTAGGAGATCATGTTTTTGATAAATTACACGCTCTCTTATGTAGTCAGCTATCTTGTAATATCCAACTCTATCTGATGTCTTAAAATATTTGTCAAAGATCGGTTTGTCAATCCTATCTATATCTTCTTTTTTATACTCACCAGCCTTCAGTATATCACCAAAGTCTGGGCTTTCTTCTCTATCTGTAGCATAAATGGTCACATTGTTTTTGTAACCAAAATAACCCAATTTCTCAGCTAAAACTATAGCAATGGTGTAAGTCTCCTGCCCCATTGCACAACCAGCATCCCAAATCCTTACCTTACTTTTAAAGCCCTCAAGTAGATACTTTACCGCTAAGTCAATTATCTGAATGTCTCTAAAAAAATAAGTAAAAGCCAATTACTTTTTGCCCAACTCCTCTTTTTCAAAAGAATGAACTAAATGCGGCACATCTATAATCAAGGCTACAGTGCCATCACCAAGTATGGTGGCACCTGAAATGCCCTCCACCTTTTTAAACATCTTGCCTAAAGACTTAATAACCGCCTGCACTTCACCAAATAGTTCATCTACTATCAACCCAGTTTTGTTACCTGCATATTGAACTACAACGATATTTTCAAATTTCAAGTCTAAAGCCCTTTCATTAAAGAAATCCCTCATTCTAATAAAAGGAAGCACCTCTCCACGAAGGTTGATATATTTCTTCGTGATGGCTTCTTTTCTTGCCATTTCAGAGAGTTCAACACATTCAACAATCATATCAAGGGGTATAACATATCTTGAATCACCAACACCTACCATAAAACCATCTATGATAGCCAGTGTAAGAGGTAGCCTAATCTGAACAGTAGTCCCTTTGCCCTCTTCACTCATCATATCCACACTGCCTCGCAGTGCTTCAATGTTTTTCCTGACAACATCCATGCCCACCCCTCTACCAGAAAACTTCGTAACCTTCTCTGCAGTTGAAAAGCCGGGTTCAAAGACCAATCTAAATATCTCGTTATCCGACAAACTTGCCCCTTGAGCAACCAATCCCCTCTCTATCGCCTTTTGAAGTATCTTTTCTTTTGCAAGTCCTTTCCCATCGTCAACCACCTCTATGACTATACTACCAGCATCATGATAGGCATTGAGTTTGATAGTTCCTCTTCTTGGCTTGCCTTTTGCCTCTCTAATATCAGGCATCTCAATGCCATGGTCTGCGGCATTTCTTACAAGGTGCATAAGGGGGTCTCCAATCTTTTCAATAACAGTCTTGTCTAATTCCGTATCCCCTCCATTTATCACTAAATCAATCTCCTTACCAAAATCCTTGCTTATGTCTCTAACAATCCTGTTAAATTTGTTGAAGGTCTCTGCAATTGGGACCATCCGTATTGTCATTGCATTGTCTCTAATGTTTTCAACGAGTCTTTGCATGATAGAAACCGATTCGGATAGCCCACCGTCTTTGATTCTATTGCTGTGCTGGGCAATATTTGCATAAGCAATGACTAATTCACCAACAAGATTTATCAGTGAATCCAATTTTTCAGCGTCAATCTTTAAGGTTTTTGCCTCTTGACTTTTAATCTCAATAGTCTTTTTCTGTTTTTCAACCGCAGCTGTAACAACCTCCGGATGCACCATGCCTTCTTTTACTAAAATCTCTCCTAAAGGCATTGGTCTTTCTAAATCCTTTTTTTCAGTATCTGCCTGTAGTTTTAGAGCCTCCTCCAATTCAGCATCAGTTAGTGCCCCTCCCTTAACAAGTATTTCACCAATCTTTAAGGGGTCTTCAGGCAAGCTTTGTATGAGTTTTATGTATTCGTCTATCCTGCTATGTGGTGGTAAGATGTGAATACTACAGTCTTCTTTCACAAACTCAAAGACATCTTCAATGTCCTTTTTTGTAAAATCACTCTTGAAATCTATCTCAAAACCTAAATAACAAGATTCAGGGTCAAGTTCTGAAAGGGGAGGGACATTTTCATATAATGTTGTTATTGAGATAATCTCTCCAAGTCTCGTTAGATAATTTATAAAAGATGAGGGATCCATCCCGCTTCTTAAGACATCCTTGCCAAAACGCAGTGATATATGCCATGTGTCAGACTGCACACCTGATATCTTTTCATCTGACGATTCTGTAGTCCCTACATCCTTTGGTTGAGTTACCTCTTTTTTCTCTGATGAAAGGTATCCTTCAAGACAAGATACCAAGTGCTTTTCAAACTCAAGGGAAGATGGACCGCTTTCAGCCCTTTCTGGAAGCCCTATTAATGAAGAGATATGGTCTCTACATTTTAGAAGAATCTCAATAAGATTTGTGTCAATCTTTAGAGTGCCTTGCCTAACCTTTTCAAGTACACTCTCAACCTTATGTGTAAACTTCTCAACCTCTTCTAATCCTATGATGCCAGCAGACCCTTTTATAGTGTGAGCAGCTCTAAAAAGGGCATTAATAGTAGCCTCATCATCAGGGGATTCCTCAAGTGTAAGCAAGGCATTTTCCATCTCTTGAAGCAAGTCTGAACTTTCATCTATAAAAACCTTTCGCGCAACATCCATTTCAAGGTCCATTTACCAACCCCCTATTAAATATTCTCAACCCTGTAAATCTGTAAAAGATTATTAACTACATCACTGCTCTTTATAATCCTAAAATCAAGATTCTTTTTAATGGCTTCCTTCTTGAGAGCCACAAGGATTTGAAATCCTGATGTATCAATCTCGCTAACACCACTTAAATCAATCTCTATCTCTTTGCAATCACTAATATCTATTGAAGATGCTATCTCCTGAGCATTAAATATTGTCATCTCCCCTTCTATTCTGATAATTTTCTTTGCATTTTCCTTAGTAATGTTTACCATCTCTAACCACCTTTTTAATTTCTTTATCTTTAAAAGACACGAGCAAAATTAACTCTTTCACAAGTCTTTCTGTAACAGCCTTATGCTTATTGACAACATAGTCAATCTCATCCTATTTTAGTTTTAAAGCATATCAAAGATATATTTTTTTTAAGATTCATGGTCTTTTGAACATCACATATAACCTTGCTTCTGTATTTTTCCCGTCCTTCTTTTATGAGGGATAACAGAGACATAAGGTTTAGTATTTAAGGTAAGATGAGTTTCTCAATAGCCGCCAACATCTGTTCGGGCTTAAAAGGCTTTACAACCCATGCCTTTGCACCAGCTGCCTTGCCCTCCATCTTTTTTGCCTCTTGAGATTCTGTGGTAAGCATTATTACTGGAGTAAATTTGTAAGCAGGTTTGTTTTTTAATTCCTTCAGAAATGTAATGCCATCCATGTTTGGCATATTCACATCACAGATTATAAGATTTATCTTCTGTCCTGTAAGTTTATTCAATGCATCCTTGCCATCAGTTGCCTCAATAACATCATAACCAGCCTTTTTTAAGGTTACAACAACCACCTGTCTTAAGGTGGCAGAATCATCAATTATCATTATCGTCTTTGGCATGGTCCCCCCTATTAGATTTTAAAAGAAGTCAATACTGTCATCCAATGACTGTTTCTTCTTCCCCTTTGGACTTGCACCCTTGTTAATAACCTCATCATGAATATCCCTTTGTTTCTGCATCACATAAGTCTTTCTGATATCATCTATGTTGAAGTCTGGGATCTTACAGACATTTGGACATTTTTCAGTATTTTTAATACATTCACTCAGCTCAGATACATAATCACTTATCTTTTGTAAGCAGTTATTGACTTGCTCAATCTGTTGTCTTGTAATGTCTTGGAATTGTATATTTGACAGCATGTTTATTATCTTTGTAGATACATCATTTGCACTCTCTCCAACCTGTTCAAATATTTGCCTGTTTAGATGGTCAAGTAGGCGGTAACTATCAGCAAGTGCGGTAAGTTGCATCTCAAGTTTCCTCAATATTGTCTCTTCTTCCTTGTGTGTCTGTTCACTGAGTTTATCAGCAAACTTGTTTTCTATGTTCTTTGCCATCTGAATGATTGCCTGACCTATCTGTGTAGCAGAGTTTTCTGACTGCATAGAAAGTTTCCTTACCTCGTCTGCAACCACTGCAAACCCCCTACCCTGCTCACCCGCCCTTGCTGCCTCAATCGCAGCATTTAGTGCTAATAGGTTTGTCTGGTCTGCAATGTCCTTTAGTAATTGGACTAATTTTGTCATTGCATCTGCATCGCTTTTTAGGGATGTTACTATAGCCTTATCTTCTTCTAACTCATGGACCCTTTTCTTGATATACTCCCTCAAATCATTAATAGACTTTTCGTTGTGATCCATCGTAAGATGTGTCTCTTTTGCAAACTCCTCGCTATGTGTTTTAAGGTCGTTTAATCTCTGAAGTAAATCTTGCATAGCAGTATCTACCGCTTGGGCATTGTTAATGACCTGCATGGCAGCCTCGTCTGTCTCGCCGACAACATTTATGAGATGAGCCTTTGTAAGATTATTGGTCTCAATTAGACAATTACAAAAGTTTGAATACTTTTCCTGTCTAAGTTTCTTTGCCTCTTGCTCTTGCCTTAAAAGGTCATAAGAAATACCCTCATCAGATGACCTCTTGACAAGGTATTTTCCTAAAAAAAAGGTTGATACACACAATATCAATGCATTACTAAAAATAGCAAAACCCCTGTCAAATGCATAACTATATGAGCCCAAAATCATAACAGAAACTTCTTTAATGTAATCATCCGTTAATAATGACAACAAAAACACAAGGAAGGATGAAGCAAATATCACTCCAAAAAGGAATAAATTTAATCTTTTTATGTCTATACACAACATATAGGCTTTGATGTTGTCTTCATTCATTTGCGTTAATTTTACCAATAAGAAGTTTTTTAGTCAACGATTTAACAAATTCACATTTGAATATTTAAACCCTTTTGTAATAGTATTAACCCAAAAATCTGGAGGTATGATATGAAGATTCTGATATCAATGTTTCTACTTTGTTTTGCCTTATCAAATATCAGTAGTGCCGAAACGGTAATATCCACTTCAAGTGACCAAACCAATGTTGAGGTAACAGTCTATAACAACAATTTAGGATTGGTAAAAGACCAGCGAAAGGTTAAGTTAGATTCAGGGCTACAAGAATTGAGGTTTATGGATGTATCGGCAAATATAATACCAGAGAGCGTAAGTATAAAGTGCTTAAATGAAAAAGAATGCGTAGATATACTTGAGCAAAACTATGAATATGATTTAATCAGTCCATCAAAACTTTTAGACAAGTATGTGGGCAAAGAGGTAAAACTGTATTGGAAAAACTATTACACTGATAAAGAGGAGATTGTAAAGGCAAAATTACTTTCAAATAATCAAGGACTACCTGTTTATCAGATTGGTGATGAGATTACATTTAATCATCCGGGCAGGGTGATATTCCCAGAACTCCCAAAGGATTTAATATCAAAACCTACGCTTCTTTGGTTGATAAAAAATGATAAACAGGGCACTAAAACCATTGAAACAGCGTATCTATCAAACAAACTCAACTGGGAGGCAAATTATGTCCTTAGATTAAATGAAAACGACACACTTGCTGATCTTACTGGTTGGGTTACGATTGATAATCAAAGTGGGACTACTTACAACAATGCTACACTTAAACTCGTTGCTGGAGATGTAAGAAGGGTGGATACCTTTAAGATGAAAAAAAGGGCAGCGGATGAGATGAAGATGTATGCCCAAGCATCAAGGGAGATGAAAGAGGAGGAGTTTTTTGAATACCATCTTTACAGCCTTGATAGAAAAACAACACTTAAAAACAATCAGTCAAAGCAGATACTGATGCTTGAAGCCCAAAACATCCCCCTCACAAAAGAATATGTATATAAGGAAACAAATCCATTTTATTACAGAAGCAGGCTTGATTATCCTCTTAAGAATACAAAGGTGGAGGTCGTGATAGAGTTTTTAAACAAAAAGGAAAATAATCTTGGCATGCCATTACCTAAAGGCATGATTAGGTCTTATAAGTATGACAGTGACAAGAGCCTACAGTTTATCGGTGAAAGCATGATAGACCACACACCAAAGAACGAGAAGATATCTCTCGTGGTTGGTAATGCCTTTGACATAGTTGGTGAGCGAAAACAGATGGATTGGACAAAGATTGCAAATAACATATACGAATCATCTTATGAGATTATTCTTAAAAATCACAAGAAACACGATATAGTAGTCAAGGTAGTTGAAAAGATACCGGGTAGTTGGAAGATGATATCCTCCTCTCACGAATATAAAAAATTTGACTCATCAACCATTCATTATTTCATACCAGTCAAAAAGGATGGGGAGTCAAGACTTAAATACACTGTAAGAATAGAGTTTTGATTGCTACCATCTATAAAAAAGCCTTTTTATATTAAGCCATTCTTCATGGATGTCAGGCTTGGGCTTGAGGGTAAAATCCTTGTAGGTTAAGACCTCAAGCCCACCAGTCTTATCTTCTCTAAATCGTATAGCACCATCAACATCCGTCCTAAAAACCTTTATGTCAGATAACAGAGTAAGCACCTCTGCATGTGGCAATCCATGTTTGTTGTCTTTCCCAACACTAATCACCGCATATCTTGGGGATACAAGGCTTATAAATTCAGCATCACCTGATGTCTTGCTACCGTGATGAGGTATCTTTAAAACATCAGATTGTAGATAACTGCCTAAACGATTTATATCCTCTATGGCTTCAATCTCAATGTCTCCTGTAAATAAAAAACAGTTTGCCCTTCCGCAAATCTTGATTACAAGACTGAGATTGTTTTCAGCATTTTTATCTGGGATGAAATCATCGTGTGGATGAAAAACAAAAATCTTGTAGTCATCACCCTGAAAGACATCCCCTCTGCTTAAAGAGACTTTTTTAATACCATAATCCTTTAGGTATTCAACAAGACCATTATCCCAAACCTCATTTATCTTAAAATCACTTGCCATTCTTTCAAAGCCACCGACATGGTCTTTCTGTGGATGAGAAATCACAAAGGCAGAGATTTCCTTAATGCCCCTGTATTTGAGGTAGTTTGAGGTATGAAATCCATCCTTGCCTGAATCAATCACAATCACCTTTTTGTCTGATAATTCAATAACCGCAGAATCCCCTTGTCCAACATCCAAGAAGGTAACGGTTAGGTTTG
>JAOAGP010000078.1 GCA_026415695.1 Thermodesulfovibrionales bacterium
ATACTAAAAAAAGATGTGAGGGGTTTGAAAGTGGATGTAGCATCTTTAAAAGGTGAGAGTTTTGAGCTTAAAATAAGAGATAGAGCGGCTGCGTTTTTTGGCAAACTTTTAAGAAGGACAAAGGTCATAAACTTTGAGAAACTTGTAGATGTCCTTGATGATGCTATAGATGCAGGATATATTACAGATCCTGAAAGGGATGATGTGCTGAATGTAGATGTAGTTGTAAAAGGCAAGATGAAAGATACAGGAAAGGACATTATCTTAGTAGGAGAGATTTCTGTGACTGTAGATTTAGAAGATGTAGAGAGGGCAAGAGTTCGTGCTGACATAGTCTCAAAAGCCTTTAATCAAGAGGCAATAGGTGTAGTTGTAGGCAAGGAAATTACCGATAGGGCAAAAAGTTGTGCTGATGATTTAGGAGTATTGGTATTGTAACAAATATTCAAAAATGATAGAGTGTTTTTTATGTCTTGTGAATATATGCACGCACAAAGTTGATTGTTTAATGTGCTTTGAAATAGTTCAAATATAAAAATGTAGGTAAAACCAAATATAGTGTTATAAAAAAACTATAATAATGTTCCCCTCAACTTATGCAATTAAATAAAGATACAGAGAAATTTCTTCTAATTTTATGGTGATTGTTAGGAAAAATCCTTAAGTATGTGTAATACACAAAACAATAGTGGTTGGTTTTGACAATTCATGACAATATATGACAAGATATGGTGCTTTGATATTTGTTTAATATCAAATACATCTGCAATGGGAGTGCATAGGGTTCTGGTGTCCCTCCTGGACTTCAAATCCAGTGTTGCCGGCCAAAATCTGGCAGGGTGGGTTCGATTCCCACACACTCCCGCCAATTTAGAACCTAATATATATAAATTTGACAAAGTTCTTTTGACATCTTAAAATCTATACCCCACTGTTATGGAAAAGATATCATCAGGGATTAGTGCGCTTGATAGGCTAATTGACTACTACCATGTAGGAGATAATGTAGTCTGGGAGATAGATGCTGGTGTACCTTTTGATAAGTTTATAAAAGCCTTTATTAGACAGTCTATCAGTGACAACTCGCCTGTCATCTACATCAGCTTCAACCGTTCGCCTCAAACTCTCTATAAGGAATTGATAGATATTGTAAGTGGTGCTAATTTTATCCTAATAGACTGTTTTACTTCTGGAAAAGGTAAGAATGACGAAACATTTGCAAGGTTTTATAATGAATATAAGTCTTTTAAGACAATCAGGTTTAATAATCCATCTGACATAGTAGCATTTAAGAATGAGATAACATCCATAGAAGACACCTTTCCAGTTGGCGCAAGATATATCTTTGATAGCCTAACAGGTATGCAAGATCTATGGGGAAATGAAGAAGATACCTACAGGCTTTTTACATTCATGTGTCCGAGATTATATGACCTTGAGACCGTAGCGTATTGGATTTTAGAGAAGGATGCACATAGTCCTATTTTCAGGGCAAATCTCAAACACATTACTCAAATAGTATTTGAACTATACCGAAGGAGAGACAGGATATACATCAAGGCTAATAAATTGTTTCAGAGAGAGTTAAGGGAGATATTTAAACCACATCAAGTAAGGATACAGGATGAGCAGATTGATATATTATCAACAGACAAACCAAAACAGTTTTATATTGGGGATATATTGCGAGATTTACGCACTAACCTCAATATGAGTCAGAAAGAGATTGCAGAAAGACTAAATGTAACCCCGAGCTTTATCTCGCAATTAGAATCTAATCAAATAAGCCCATCTATACACACGCTCCTTGAAATCTGTAATGCGATGAATGTTTCTCCGTCTGTATTTTTAAGGGATTACTCATATATCAAACCTTCATCATACACTATAGTTAAGTCAGTTGAAGACAATTCAACAAATGGGTGTAGAGAATTTGATATAATTACAGGCGAGAGGCTAAATGCTAAAAGGGTAGTGATTTCAAAAGGGGCTGAATTAGTTGGGGGAATCACTTACAGCAAGAAACAGGAGCTTGTCTATGTGATAAGCGGGACTTTGACTGTTGAGTTAGAAGAAAAGGTTGAGGTCATCAAAAAGGGTGATTGTCTATTTCTTCGAGATGTCTTGCCAAGAAAAATAATCAACAAAGGAGGTGAAGACGCAGAGTTTTTGGTAGTGTGGTAAAAAATTTTTTGTGCTAAAATTAAGTATTACTTATTTTAAATTTAATTATTACTAATGGAGGGTTTTAAATGTATCAAGGTCAAGCAAATGCAAGTAGTGCTACAGGGACAAAGAACAGGGTACCAGACCCAGCACCTCAATCCGGTATATGCTCAGTCTGTTTAGATGGTTGCCCTGCACTGTGTGAGGTTGGAAAATCATCATTTAGGGGAAGAGAGATTATTTATCCTATGCCTTTTGGTAAGGTAACTGCCGGGGCTACCAAGAAGTATCCTGTTGATTATTCACATCTAAATATACAGGGGACTTGTGTTGGTGCATATGGTGTAGAGGCAGATCCCGACAAGGCTATTTTCCCAGTAGTTAGCACAGAAACAGAGCTCGGAAATGCTCATAAGGTAAAACTTCGCTTGCCAATATTTACTGGTGCTCTTGGCTCAACAGATATAGCAAAGGACAACTGGGAAGGTCTTGCATCTGGTGCGGCAGTTTCTGGCATCATGGTTGTAATAGGTGAGAATGTAGTTGGAATGGATCCTAAGGCAGAGTTTAAAGATGGCAAGGTTGTTAAATCACCTGAACTTGAGCGCCGTGTGAAGGTGTTTAAAGACTGGTATGACGGCTATGGGGCGATCATACTTCAGCAAAATGTTGAAGATTCAAGGTTGGCATCCGCAGAGTATGCCGTTGAAAAACTTGGTGTTGAATGTATAGAACTCAAATGGGGGCAGGGTGCAAAGGACATTGGTGGTGAGGTAAAACTAAAGACACTTGATAGGGCAATGGAGTTAAAAAACAGGGGCTATATAGTTTTGCCAAATCCCGAGGACACAGTTGTTCAAAAATCATACAAGGCTGGTGAGTTTAAGGAGTTTGAAAGACACTCAAGACTCGGAATGGTTGACTACGATGACTTTATCAAGACTGTAAAACATTATAGAAATGTGGGGGCAAAGTTTGTATCCCTAAAGACAGGTGCCTACAGGATATCAGACCTTGCAAGGGCAATGAGGTTTGCATCTGATGCAGAGATTGACTTGTTGACCATTGACGGTGCTGGTGGTGGTACAGGTATGAGTCCATGGAGGATGATGAATGAGTGGGGGATACCAACTATTTATCTTCAGGCATTAGCATACAACTATGCAGCAAAACTGAGGGCGAAAGGCAAGTATGTTCCTGACCTTGCAATAGCTGGTGGTTTCTCACTTGAAGACCACATTTTTAAGGCACTTGCATTAGGTGCCCCGTTTTTTAAGGCAGTGTGTATGGGCAGGGCACTTATGATACCTGCATTTGTGGGTAAAAACATTGGTAAATGGATTGATGAGGATAAGTTACCTCATGAAATTAAGAAATATGGCGAAAATGTAGAAAAGATATTTATTACATATGAAACCCTAAAGGCAAGATATGGTAAGGAATTTAAGAAGCTCTCACTTGGTGCAATAGCGATGTACACATTTGCTGACAGGCTAAAATTAGGATTACAACAATTAATGGCTGGTGCAAGAAAGTTTGACCTAAAGCACATTGATAGAAATGACTTGGTATCTCTTACAAAGGAATGTGCTGAAGTTACAGGCATACCCTATGTGATGGAATCAGACGCTGAAGAGGCTGAAAGGATACTCTTCGGTTAACAAATAAACCGCTGAGGGATATAATCCCCCAGCGGTTTTTTTATTTTATCATCTATCCTACATTACATCTCAATTGGGATATTCAATAAAGATTTTAATGTAACAACCATTACTTTTTTTCTTGAATTTCAAATCTGTTTTGCTTTATTATTTGATTGATTAAATTTTAGATGAGGTGTGTTTCTATGGGAAATGCAGTAATACTTTTGGCTAATGGATTTGAAGAGGTGGAGGCTATAGCTGTAGTTGATGTCTTAAGAAGGGCGGAGATAAAGATAGTTGTGGCTGGATTAAACGAAGGGTATGTAGAGAGTGCAAGAGGTGTAAAGGTAATACCCGATACCACCATTGATACCATTAAGGCAGATGATTTTGACATCTTGATATTGCCCGGAGGGGTTCCCGGCACCGATAATCTAAACGCAGATGAAAGGGTTAGAAGACTTGTATTGGATTTTTCAAAAAAAGGCAAGATAACAGGGGCAATATGCGCTGCACCCTCAATACTTGCAGGATTAGGGCTTCTTGAAGGCAAAAAGGCTACATCCTATCCAACTTACAAAGAAAAACTTGGTCGTGTTGAATACAAAGAAGACAAGGTTGTTGTTGATGGCAACATCCTGACAAGTAGAGGTCCTGCAACTGCCCTATGCTTTGCGTTAGCAATAGTTGAAAGGCTTGTTGGTAAACAGAAGGCTGATGAACTTAAGCAAAAGATGCTCATTGATTATTGTGATTAAATTTCATAGGAGGTCGTCATGGATTTTTTAAATGTCTTGTTTCCGGTATCAGGCGTACAGACCAATATCCTTGTACCACCACTTGTAGCCATGGTTATATCATTTTTTACATCAATGGGTGGTGTATCTGGTGCATTTTTGTTATTGCCTTTTCAGATAAGTGTTTTAAACTATACAGCCCCATCAGTAAGCGGCACTAATCACATCTTCAATATTGTTGCAATCCCAAGCGGTGTCTATCGGTATATCAAAGAGGGGAGGATGGCATGGCCATTGACATGGGTTATAATCCTTGGCACCCTACCGGGTGTATTCCTTGGCTACTACCTCCGAGTTTATTATCTGCCTGATCCTAAAACCTTTAAGATATTTGTTGGTCTTGTGTTGCTTTATATTGGAATAAGACTTTTAATGGATGTTTTGGGCATTACTAAACAGCCAGAAGGGATGAAGGCCCTTGAAAAGAAGTTTAAAGAACGATCTGAGGAGATAAAAAAGCAGCGTCAGGCTCAGATGGCTGCTGGCATTCCACCTGAGGCAGTTATAAAGACAGTTGAGGTGAGTTTTAAAAGGGTAGTTTATGAATTTTGGGGTGAAAGATTTTCTTTCAATACATTGAGTGTTAGTATCGTCACATTCATTGTTGGAATAGTTGGTGGAGCATATGGTATAGGCGGTGGCTCAATCATTGTGCCATTTTTGGTATCTTTTTGTAGGCTGCCTGTCTATACTATCGCAGGGGCTGCCCTCATGGGTACATTTATAACATCTGTGGCAGGAGGTGTGTTTTTTACCTTTGCCCCTGCTGTTGGCGGTGTATCTGCTATGCCAGATTGGCCATTGGGAATTCTATTTGGTATAGGTGGTCTGTGTGGAATGTATTTAGGTGCAAGGGCTCAGAAGTTTGTACCACAAAAATACATAAAGGCAATGTTGACGGTAATTATATTAGGACTTGCAATCAAGTATGTATTTTTATAGTAGTTGGTTACCGAAAATTTAATTACGAGGTTGACCAAGATGAAATCATACGATCTTGAAAAGGATTTTGGCATTAAGCCAGAATCCTTACTAAAGAAACAACCACAGAAATCTACTAAAAGACCGCCACAAAGACAAAGACTAATTATGATAATATCAAGCCTTACAATAGCCGTGATTTTGGGTTTTATATTGCTTCCTTCAAAATACAAGGATGAGGTTAAAAAAGAGGCAGAAAAAAATACTTCTGCTCAAATGTCAGAAACCCAAATGCAAACAGAGACACAGGCACCAACAAACGATAAGGTTTCTGAACCATCTTTGACATTTATAAAATCTGTCAAACTTCTACCCACAAATCCGACTATAAAAGACCCTATCAAAGCAAACATTGAATTTATAAAACCCGAAAACAGTAGTGATATCAAGGTTAAGTATGAGTGGTATAAAAACAATACCCACATCATAGAAGGAGTTGTTAATGATACACTACCTGCAGGTTTAGTTCAGAAGGGAAATTTTGTAAATGTAAGGGTGTATGCAATAAAAAATGGACAAACCGTGCAGGTAATAAACAGCGATATGATAATGATAGTTAACTCGCCACCATCACTTACAATGTCAGTGATAAATAACAAGGTCAAGAAGAATGAACCAATAATGATTCAATTGAAGGCTGAAGACCCAGAAGGAGACAAGATAACCTTTGCCCTTGATGATGCACCTAATGGGATGTCTATTGATCAATCAACTGGCATGATAACATACTTTGTAGATAAACCGGTGCAGGGTTCTGTAAGATTTAGGGCATCTGCTACTGATTCCGAAGGGGCCAAGGTTAGTGGAACCTTTGAGATAAGTTTCTCTGTACATCAGGAACAATAGGGCATATCCTTTAGATGCAATCAGGTGATTTTATTGACAAACTATTACAATTGTTGACACAACCTATGGTTATATGATAATTTCACTAACATGTTTTTTAAGAAAAACAAATCACAAAACAGTTACAATGACGAAGAGGCGCTGAAGAAAAAACTTCAAGATGCCCTCAAAGAACTTGAAGAACTTCAAAGGATAGCAGAAGAGAGATTGCAATATCTTCAAGACAAGGTGGATAGCAGGATTGAAGAATTAGAGTTTAGGCTTTCAGTTGTAGAAGAGCGTCTTTTTATTATAAATCTTGTTATCTCTTCTTTGGACCCTCAAAAAAGGGTAAATTAGGTCTTTACTAATGCGGGTGTAGCTCAGCTGGTAGAGCACAACCTTGCCAAGGTTGGGGTCGCGGGTTCGAATCCCGTCGCCCGCTCTGTTAATAAATATCCGAATATACCTATCTAAATATTCTTGTGTCTTGACTTTTCTTTTGTATTCTTTTATCCTTGTTGTTGCTCATGTAATAAGATGGTTGCACAATAGTCAAAGGTTTTATGAAATACTAGAAAATACCTTAATCACAGAGGCAAAAAGGGGTTAAAGGTTGCTATAAGTGTAGGCAACGGGATTTTTAAAAATGAGATGAGCATTGTGGTAGAAGGCTTTTTGTGGTTTTGAATAAAATGCAGTTTATTCTAACAAAAATAAATTAAAGAAAGGAGAGGGATATGGAGGACGAGATTAAAAAATTACTTTTGACGATGCATGATCTTACCGCAGGGGCAGAAACCTGTATGTCAAACTTACAAACTGCCCTCATTTACAACTCTTCAAATACCCTAAAAGATTGTTTTGCAAAGGTAGAAGAGGTAAAAAGATTAGAGCCTGAACTATCAAAAAGATTGTCTGAACTATCAAAAAGCAATCCTAAACTGAAACCCTATGAGTCGGTACCAATGCACATTTTAAAGATCTATGAAAACATTGAGAAACTGTCTATTGAGGTAGAAAAAAAGATTAAAGACAACATACTCTTTAGTGATAAGGCAATGACTGAGGTAACATTCTTATTACAGCGACTGATAGATATATTGAGACCAACTGCTGATATCATTCTTGCAAAAAACGCTATTGTCAGAAGGTATGTTGAGGAATCAAGGGCTGGTATAGTTAGACGGGCAATAGAGTATGCAACGCTTCACGAAGAAAGGTTGATTGAGGGACTGTGTTTACAGGTAGCCTCATCAATCTATCTAAACATGCTTGACGCTATAAAAAGTATAGCTTGGCATGCAAAGGAGATAACAGTAAATCTTGTTGAATGGTCACTTCCAAGGGCTGTTTAAGGTTGATCTATTGAATTTTTTGAGGTCATACGATTTAGTATGACCTCAAAAATACATATTATGTGGTTTGAAATCCTGTAGTTGATTGTTTCAATTCATCCGATACCCTTGTAAGTGTATTGACCTCTTGCATAACATCCTCTGCCATCCTTTCCATCTCTTTGGCAATATTAGATGTCTTTTCAATGTTTTTTGCAACCTCTTCTGATGCAGCAGACTGTTCATCTACAGCGGTAGCAATCTGCATGATCTGGTCTCTTACCTTCTGAACACTGTCCACAATCTCATTTAAGGCATCACCAACCTTCTTGATAAAATCGGTTGCCTTTGTAACCTCCTCTGAAGCCCCTTGCATAGATGTCATAGTTTGTTGCGATTCAGACTGCACAGCATTTATCTTTTCAGTTATTTCCGCAGTTGCCTTGATTGTTCTTTCTGCAAGTTTCCTTACTTCATCTGCAACTACAGCAAAACCTCTACCTTGTTCTCCTGCCCTTGCAGCCTCTATCGCTGCATTTAATGCCAATAGATTTGTCTGATCAGCAATATCCTTTATTACTGTTACAATGTCGCCTATTTCAGATGCACGGTTGTTTAATTTTTCAATCATAGATGCCAACTGTATTGTAGAGTTATAAACACTATTGACTGAATCAATTGCACCATCTGATACCTTTTTTCCCTCATCAGCAAACTTCATCGCTATCTCAGAAGACTCTGATGCTGTGGATGCGTTTCTTGCAATGTCAGTAATTGTTTGAGACATTTCCTCTGCTGCGGTTGCAATCTGTGTTGCTTGGCTTGATTGATTTTGTGCACCCTGTGTTGTCTTATTTGCCCTTTCTTTTAACACATCAACTGATGAAACCACATTTTTAGCAGAAGAGAGGATTTTGTTTATCATAGAGTTAAAGGCGTTTATCATAGTCTGCATTGATGAAGAAAGGGCATGTATCTCATCGCCCTTTGACCCATAAGATATCTTTAAGGTTAAATCCCCTTTGGCAATCTTATTAACATCATTGGTGAGATTTTGAAGTGGAGTAATTACCTTTTTCTTGACTAAAAACCAGATAATTATGAGTATCGTTATATTTAGCAAAACAAGGATTGTCTGGATAGTCTTTAAGGTTGAGACCTTTTTTGCAGAAAGTTCAGCGAAAATGGTGGTTGACTCATCGGCAAGTTTTAGAAATCTTTCGCTTTCTTTTAGTATGGAGTCTATTGAAGTAGGGTCGTTTTTCATTGATTGTATGGCAAGTTTGTAATTTTGCCATGCAGCACTGACCTCCTTCATCTTGTCCATAGCAACTTGGTCTGTAAGTTTGGGTAATTTTAGTTCTGCATCACCATTGATGAGCCCGTTGATTATCCTTTCAAGTCGGTTAGAATGTTCTTTTATCTGTTCATCAACAGCAAGTCCTTGTTGTTTTGCCAATACAAACTTAGCAAGTCTCTGCGAGATCGCCCTTTGTCTTCCTGCATAATTGACCACATTACCGTCTTCATCCATCTTGTCTAATTGCCAAAATACAGTAATCATGCTTATTAAGGAAAAGACTGCCAATATGATGATACCAACCTTTAGACTTGTGCTAATCTTCATATGATTTTACTCCCCCTTTTTAAAAGTTTGATAATAAGTTTAATAACCAAGGTAAAGGTGCATTATTTTATCCCCATAAAATAAAGTCAATAGACATCCAAGAGCCAAGAAAGGACCAAAAGGGACCTTTGTCTTTCTGTCTTTGCCTTTAAAAATCATCAAGCCTATACCTACCAAAGAACCTATAAGACTGCCAAAAAGTATTGTTAATAGCACGCCCTTGTATCCTAAAAATGCACCTACCATTGCAATCATCTTTATGTCTCCTCCACCCATCCCTCCTCTGCTGATGATTGCAACGAGCAAGAAAAAGCCCCCTCCCCCTAAAATACCTATGATAGAATTTAGAAACCCTGTGTTGTGTAACTTATCAAAAGGGTCTGGAAATATAAGGGATGCTGAAATTAAGCCGATGATGATGCCCGGTAGGGTTATTACATCAGGTATTATCTGAAATTCCAAGTCTATAAATGTGATAACTATCATTGAAGACACAAATGCAAAGATAATCGGTAAATAAAGCCCAAAGCCAAAGGTTTGGTAACACAGAAGATACAAAATGGCATTTGAAAGTTCAACCAAAGGATATCTGATGGAGATATTACCCTTACAATATCTGCACTTACCACCCAAAATTATATAACTGACAAGTGGTATATTATCGTATGGCTTAATCCTTGACGCACAGTGTGGACAGGATGAGGGTGGTGTGATAATCCCCATGCCTCTTGGTAACCTGTAGATGCAAACATTTAAAAATGACCCTACAACAAGTCCCAGTATGACAACCCCAACTATCTCAACAATCACCACAATGTCCTTTATGCAGTCTTAAATATCTCAATCTTGTCTCCCCAAAAATCCTGTGCAAACCTTTTTAAATGTGGGTAATTATTGAGCATAGGGTCTTTTTTTATCAACTCATCTGCCTCCTTTTGAGCAATCTCAAGTACCTTGCTATCTCTAAAGAGGTTTGCAAATCTCATATTGGGCATACCAGATTGTCTTGTGCCAAAGAAGTCTCCATATCCCCTAATATTCATGTCCTCTTCTGCTATCTTAAAACCATCGGATGTCTTTACCATGACAATAAGCCTTCTTTTTGCCTCTTCTGAAAATCCATAGCACAACAATAAGCAATATGATTCATGCTCCCCTCGTCCAACTCTACCTCTTAATTGGTGTAGTTGTGCCAAACCAAACCTCTCAGCATGAACAATCAGCATGACTGTTGCATTAGGCACATCAACCCCTACCTCAATGACCGTTGTTGACACCAAGATATCGACCTTTCCATTTTTGAAATCATCCATTATCTTTTCTCTCTGTTCTGCCTTCATCCTGCCATGCACAAGCCCAATTTCAAACTCTGGGAAGACGGTTTTAAGCCTCTCAGCCCCTTCAACAGCAGAACGGAGGTCTGAGTTTTCAGACTCCTCAATCAAGGGATATACAACATAGGCTTGTCTTCCACTTTTTATCTCTCTTTTAAGGATATCGTAAATCTCGTTCTTGTTTTTTTCAAAAAAAAGCCTTGTGATTACAGGCCTTCTGTTTGGAGGTAGTTCATCAATAACGGAGTAATCAAGGTCTCCATATACAGTAAGTGCAAGGGTTCTTGGTATTGGGGTTGCGGTCATTACAAGACAGTCAGGGTTTTCTCCTTTTTTTCTTAATGAAGCCCTTTGTAAGACGCCAAACCTATGCTGTTCATCAATTACTACTAATCCCAATGCCTCAAAAGAAATGTTTTCTTGTATTATTGCGTGTGTTCCAACAATTATATCTGCCTCTGACCTTGTTATGTATGTTAGTTTGTTTTTTCTATTTGCAGTGCAAATAATTATCTTTACATCAAGTCCTTTTAGGTAACTACATATGTTGGCATAGTGTTGTTCTGCAAGTATCTCTGTGGGAGCCATCAATGCAGATTGATACCCACACTCTACTGCGTTTAACATGGACAGTAGAGCAACTATGGTCTTACCACATCCAACATCACCTTGAATGAGTCTGTTCATGGTCTTAGTTGATGCCATATCTCTGTATATCTCGCTAATTACCCTTTTTTGTGCTGATGTAAGACGAAAGGGCAGTTGTTTTATGAGTTGCCCTCTTAAACTGCCATCTCCACGCATGGATATCCCGTTTATGCTTTGGAGGTTGTTCTTTAGAGCCTTTAGACCTAACTGGATGATGAATAATTCGTCAAAGATGAGTCTTTTGTGATAATTAGATTGATAAGAATTTAGGGCATCAAGATCCATATCAGTAGAGGGAAAGTGTATTGCCTTTATTGCATCATATAATCTTGGCAAACCCCTTCTACTAAGTATCTCATCAGGGATTGGGTCTTGGATGTTTATTTGGCAATTGTTAAAGACAAAGGATACAATTGACCTTATTTTTCTCTGTGTAACCCCCTCAGTGAGACTGTATATAGGGATGATACAGTCTTCTTTGACTGAGATGTCAATATCGTTTACATCATCAAGTATCTCAAAGTCGGGATTGACAATAGTTGGTAAAAGGCTGTAGTTATCCCTTTTTACAATGCCTGTTAACAATACCTGTTTGCCTGTGGTCATCATGTTTTTGATATAGGTCTGGTTAAACCACTTTGCCTTCAGCCACATACTACCATCAGAGATATCAACCTCAACTATCTTAAGTGATGGATTCTTCTTTGTCTCAATTAGACGGGTGGAGATAACCTTGCCTACTACGGTTTGAACCGTGTCGTATTTGATATTGCTTATATTACAAAGGGCAGGTCTAAATTCATATTTCTGTGGAAGGAAAAAAAGGACATCTCTGACCGTTTCAATACCGAGTCTTTTAAGTAGTTTTGCCTTTGCAGGTCCTACACCCTTTATATACTGAATTGGTGATAGTAATCCGCAGTCCATATGGATGAAAATAGGCTAACCCGCATTA
This sequence comes from Thermodesulfovibrionales bacterium, assembly GCA_026415695.1. Lineage (GTDB taxonomy): Bacteria > Nitrospirota > Thermodesulfovibrionia > Thermodesulfovibrionales > Dissulfurispiraceae > DUZI01. Next base: position 12,314 of record JAOAGP010000078.1, read on the forward strand.
TAGTCTTGTTTTATTTGCCGTTTTCAGTCTTAAATGCCTCTTTAAAGTGTTTTTCAGCCTCGTCTGTTTTAAGGGATGAATATTCTGACTCGCTTATTACATCTATATCCCATCCTGTGAGTTTGCTGACAAGTTTGATGTTTTGACCCCTTTTACCGATTGCAATTGAAAGTTGCTGGTCATCTGCGATTACAAGGGCAGTTCTTTCCTCTTCGTTTATCCCTACTCTGTCTACTACAGCAGGTGTCAATGCCCTTGCGATAAAAATCCTCATATCATCACTCCATGGGATTATGTCTATCCTTTCACCTTTTAGTTCCCTCACTATTGACTGAACCCTTGTGCCTTTCATACCTACACAGGCACCAACTGCATCTATTGCAGGGTCATTTGATTGGACAGCAATCTTTGTCCTTTCGCCGGGTTCACGAGCAATGTTCTTTATTATTACAATACCTTCCTGTATCTCAGGGACTTCCATCTTAAACAAACCTATAACGAAGTTTGGGTCAGTCCTTGAGAGTATTATCTTTGGCCCTTTAGCAGTCTGCCTTACCTCAGATACATATGCCCTAACAATGTCTCCCCTTTTTAGGTTTTCATTTGGTAGAGTGTCTTTTTCATAAAGCATCCCTTCAGTCTTTCCAACAGCCAAAAAGTAAACATTCTTTTCTTTTCTCAATACAGAGCCACTAACAACCTGACCAACCTTGTCTTTGTATTCTTCATATATAATGCTTCTTTCAGCGTCTTTGACCTTTTGAAATATAACCTGTTTGGCAGTCTGAGCTGCGATCCTGCCAAAATCCTTTAATGGTAAGGTAATATTTATAAATTCACCGACAGTGTAGTCAGGATACTTTTCCTTAATCTCATCAAAGGATATCTCAGTATCTGAATTTTTTACTTCTTCTACTATCAATTTACGCTCAAAAACCTCTATACTAAAAGTCTTTGGATTTATCTTTAGACCAATATTTTCCTTTCCACCAAATCTCTTTTTTGCAGCTGTCAGTAAACCTGATTCAATTGCCTTTATAAGAGTTTCTTTTGCAATGCCTTTTTCTCTGCTAATCTGATCAAGGACAAAACTCAGCTCTTTTGACATTCCTATATCTCCTTCTTCATCTCAATCTCAAGTTGCGCCCTTGAGATTATTTTAAATGGAACATACAGGTGTTTATGAGGTTTTCTATCCTCAAGAAGTATTCTTACCCATTCATCTGATACATCCACAACCCTTCCTATGAAAAAGGTTTGGTTATCAATCTTTTCCTTAGTGACTATCCTCACAAGTTTCCCGATATACCTCTTAAAATCACTCATCTTTTTTATAGGTCTGTCTAACCCCGGAGAGGACACCTCTAATAAATAAGAAGTCTTGATCAGGTCTTCAACATCCATCAATGCCTCTAACCTTCTACTGAAGACCTCACAATCACCAATGGTTACGCCACCTTCTTTATCAATAAACACTCTTAGTAAACCCCTTCTGCCTTTTACATTGCCAATAAAATCTATATCAACTACCTCATATCCGAGTTCATCAGCGATGTCATGGACTATTTTATGAATCTCTTGATTCATAATTACACCCTCTTTCAAAATATAAAAATAAAAGAGTGGGGAACACCCACTCTTAAATTTACTACCTACAAGATTACAAAACTACATAAGTTAATCTTTATAAATTATTTCTTTGGAGCTTCAGCTGGCTTTGGGGCATCAGCTGGCTTTTTATCTGCTGGAGCTGGTGCAGGTGCTGGAGCTGGTGCTTGACCCGGTGCTGGAGCATCAGCAGGCTTTGGAGCGTCAGCAGGTTTTGGTGCCTCTGCTGGTTTTGGTGGTTCAGGCTTCTTCTCTTCTGCTGGCTTACAACCTACTGTGAATGTAAAGGCCACCAAAATCACCAATGAGAGCAATATAGCCAAAATCTTCTTCATCCTCTATTCACCTCCTTTGATCGCAAAGTTTAACTGCAAAATTGGGAAAAAAATAACTTATAATTATTTATTATATGATTATATAAAGTCAAGAGATTAAAAAGGCTCTAAAATACACGATATACTAAACTAAATCTTTCTCTGGTGAATAATCTATTTTTTAAAGGTTATAATACCCATTAAGATGTCTTGGGTTAAAATTGCAATCATAATTTTATTTGCTGGAATTGTGGGTAGTTTAGGTGGTTTCATTTACTGGGCCTTGTCTGATTTACCAGAGATAAAAACTTTAGAATCCTATCGTCCTATAGAATCGTCTGTTGTTTATTCATCTGATGGAAGTGTCCTTGCGGAGTTTTATCTTCAGAGGAGAAAATTTGTTCCATACTATCAAATACCCGATAAGGTCAAAAAGGCATTTATTGCTATTGAAGACCAGAGATTTTACAGCCATCCCGGTATTGACATCAAAGGTATTATGAGGGCGTTATATAGGAATATAAAGGCTCAAGGTATTGAAGAAGGGGGAAGCACAATCACACAGCAGTTAACAAAGATGCTGTTTTTGAAACCAGAAAAGAGTTTTATCAGGAAGATAAAAGAGGCAATCCTTGCAATCCAGATAGAAAAGAGATATACAAAGGATGAGATATTAGGGATGTATCTCAATCAGGCATATTTTGGGACTCGTGCTTATGGTATTTACGCTGCAGCAGAGACCTATTTTGGCAAGTCAGTCAATGAATTGACCGTTCCCGAGATTGCACTTATTGCAGGACTACAGAAGGCTCCTTCAACAAATTCACCATTTAGGAATCCTGAAAAGGCAAAATTGAGAAGGAATATTGTCCTTAAAAAGATGTATGAGAGCGGATTTATTTCAAAAGAGGAATATGAAATGGGTCTTGAAGCCCCTTTACCTACAAAACCTCATTATAGAAAGTTTGAGGCACCTTACTTTGTTGAGTATCTTCGTCAACAGCTTGAGGCAAGGTATGGCGATGCTATTTATACCTCGGGCATGAAGATATACTCTACAATTGACAGGAATATGCAAAATATTGCCGAACAGGCACTAAAGAAGGGCATCTCTGATATTGAAAAAAGGGTAAAGAAAGGTGTGCAAGGGGCTATAATAGCTGTTGATTTAAAAGATGGTGAGATAAAGGCTATGGTAGGGGGGACAGATTTTTGGGAAACCCAATTCAACAGGGCAACAATGGCATTGAGACAACCGGGCTCAGCCTTTAAACCTTTCGTATATGCATTGGCAATCAAGGAAGGTTTTTCCCCTGAATTTGAGATATTGGATGAACCCATTGTCTTTCCGGGTTCAAGACCAAACACGGTCTGGTCACCGAAAAACTACGACAATGAATATCGCGGATATGTAACGCTTAAAACAGCCATAGCACTCTCGCTTAACACAGCAACTGTGAGACTTGCACATAATTTAGGCATCAACAAGATAATTGATTTTGCTAAACAATGTGGTATTAAATCAAATCTGCAGCCATATCTCCCAATTGCATTAGGTGCCTCTGATGTTACTCCATTAGAACTAACGCTTGCCTATGCAGTATTTGCAACAGGTAAAAGGATAGAACCTGTTACATATACAAAGATTATGGATAGCAAGGGTATGACTATTGAAGAAGGGGGAATGCATTATTCCCAAAGGATTGAGGTTCTAAACCCAGAAGAGACGGAGGAGATGAGGCAGTTATTAAGGGCAGTTGTTACATCTGGGACTGCTCAAAAGGCGATGGAGTTAAAAAAAGAGGTATTTGGCAAGACAGGAACGACTAATGATTTCTCTGATGCATGGTTTATTGGTTTTGATGATACTTTGGTGGTTGGTGTATGGGTAGGTAGGGATAATCATAAACCCATTGGAAACAAAGAGGCAGGTGCAAGGGCGGCACTACCTATTTGGATAGACTTCATGAAAGGTATTAAGAGATAAAAAGACTGACGATATTTATTGATTGTTTTTAAGTTGGAATAAAAAGTTTTTCCAGTCAGAAAGTAGTGTTACTTATTTGAAGGTTTAATCCTTTTTAAGAAAATCTCTGCGGTGTCTGTATGGAATATTATCTTTCTCCCTAAAACACCACCTACATCCTTGCTTACAATTGGTATCTTCAAGTCTGCCAACATATCTTCAGCTACAATGATATTTCTTTCACCCACACCCATTAACCCTCCACTACTTTGTAATACTGCGGCACCACCAAAGACCTTGGCTTTCATCCTATCTATTGACGCTCCTAAATTGACAAGTCTTTCTACAAGTTTTTCTATGGCAATGTTGCCATAACGAGGTGATGGTAATCCTTCACCATTCCACAATGCAAGCATATAGTGATTGATCCCGCCAATCCTTAATACCGGGTCATAAAGACAAACAGAAACGCAAGAACCTAATATTGTTGTGACTATATAAGCCCCGTTTCTTGCAAAGAGCTCACCCGGATAGAGATAATGCTCTTGTTTTGTTACACTTGAAGTGTCTTGATTACAAGACAATTAGAATTTCTCCTCCTCGCCTTCTTCAAAGAAGAACTCATTTCCATCTTCTGCAAATACTGTTACTGAACTGTCAAGTTTTGCCTCTGGTATGAATAATGTAAATATAGTACCCATGCCAATCTTACTTGTTACAGTGATAGTCCCTTGCAGTAATTCTACCAATGCCTTACAAATACTAAGCCCGATACCATGCCCTTTGTATCTCTTCGTAGAGCCAGTTTCTAACTGTCTAAATCTTTCAAAGATGACAGATTGGTTTTCCTCATCTATGCCGGGTCCCCTGTCTGATATGATGAGATTTAAAAAAGAGTCGTGCTTCCAGACCTTAAGCTCAAAAGAACTGCCTGTGTCTGAAAACTCTACAGCGTTTGCAACAAGGTTTGAGATGACGAGCTGGAGTTTTGAGGCGTCAGTCTTAAAATATGGAGACGATTCGTTTTTGTTGATAAACATATAATCAACGGATAAGTTTTTCTCCTCAATGCGATGTTTAAATGATTCTAAAGTGTTGTTTATGAGGTTATCTACATCTACATTTGAGATACTCAATACACATTCCCCTGCCTCAATCTCTGCCGCTGCAAAGATGTTTGTAAGTTGAAAATTGAGATTAAAAAGTTCAGCATACAGTGTCTTTGCAATCTCTTTTGCTTGGTCTAAATCAAACTCTTTATCTACTAACCCTTTTGAAAGTATCAAAACGGTTGTCAAAGGGTTGTTTAATTCATTCTTGATGTTTGAGATGAAGTTGCTTTTTAGGGATTCAGAATCCATCAACTTCTTGTTCATATCCTCAAGTTTTCTTGTCAGCATCCTAAGGTCATAAACAGCCTTTTTATTTTCTTCCAACCTTCTCTTAATCTCGTTTAGTAGCTCATCGTCGGTAAGTCTTGTCATCGTTTCACCCCTTTATCAAGATATTTTTTGATTAGATACACCTGCCCTAATGCTATCCCTCCATCATTGAGAGGAACCTTGCTATTAAAATATACTTTTAAGCCGTGATTTATCAACCTCTCTGATGTCTTTTTTAACAAAAGGTCATTTTGCCACACACCGCCACTAAAAACAACCTTATCAGTTTTATACTCATCTGTAAGATTTTTCAAGGTGTTAACAACAATGCTAACGATTGTATTATGAAACCTCATTGCCACAATCTCTTTGTTAATCCCATTGATTATATCATTAATTATTGCATAGGTAGTTTCTTCAAAATCAATTACAAACATCGTATCCTTGTTACCCTTACCTTGTGCTAAACGGTATGGATACTGCTCAAAAGAGTCTTGTCTTGATTGATGCGCAAGGCTCTCAAGCGTGATACCAGATTCCCCTTCATAAGTATTGTATTGACATGCATCAATCAGAGATGCCACAGCATCAAAATACCTTCCAGCCCCTGATGAAATCGTTGATGATATCTTATTGTCAATCATCTTTGTAATGTTTTTTATATTTGTCATGCCATGCCTTTTTATGAAACCAAGTCTTTCAACATACTGCCAATAATCGCTGTCTGTTAGGTTTCTTCTTAAAAAAGATATAGCGGGTCGCCAACACTGCTTTGTTGCTATATCACCACCGGGTAGCACCAACTCTTCAAATCGTGCAAGCCTTTTGAAGTTAAACCCATCAAAAAACATAAACTCACTTCCCCAAATATTGCCGTCCCACCCATAACCAGCACCATCAAAGGAAACCCCTATTACAGGCGCATCAAGTCCCCATTCAGCCACAACAGAGGCGATGTGGCATTCATGATGCTGTAATCTAAAGGCTTGGATGTTTAACTTGTCGGATATCTCCATACCTAATCTTGAGGAATAATAATCTGGATTTAGATCAAAGCCTACGGCAGAGGGATTAAATCTATAAACAGCAGACAGATTTCTCAAGGTTTCCTCAAAAAAATGTGCCGTTGCGTCATTTTCCATATCCCCGATGTGTTGGCTTAATATTGCATACTCACCCTTTGTGATTGCAAAGACATTCTTGATATCAGAACCACAACCAATTACCTCTCTATTAGAGCCCCCTATTTTTATTGGTTCAGGCACAAATCCCCTTGCCCTTCTTATAAATATTGGCAGATTGATAGACTCTGACCTTGTGCTAAATACCTTTATGACGGAGTCATCTACTCGGGTAAATATCTCCCTGTTATGAAACAAGAAGGCGTCCACGATGTTTGATAATTTCTCTAATGCCTCGCCGTTGTCCTTAACTATTGGTTCTTCTGCAATGTTTCCACTTGTCATCACAAGGGCATTAAAGTTTGATCCATTTGATCCTTGAAAAAACAGGAGGTAATGTAAAGGTGTGTATGGTAGCATGCAACCTAAATACCGATTATTTGGTGCCACAGAAGGGGCTATGTTAAATCCAGCAATATTCCTTTTTTTTAATAAAACGATAGGTTTTCTTACATCTGTAATTAATCTCTCTTCTTGCTCATCTATGAAACAAACCGATTTTATCTTTGATACATCAGGCAACATTATGGCAAAAGGTTTATTACTTCTTCTTTTTTTCTGCCTTAACCTTGATACAACATCCTCATCTTCAGCATTACAACATATATGAAAGCCTCCGAGCCCTTTTAGTGCAATGATACCACCTTTTTTGAGTAAATCTATTGCCTGTAAGATGGGGTCTTGTCCACTGTAAACCTTAAGGTTATGATTTACAACCTCAAACCACACACGCGGGCCACATTTTACACATGCATTGGGTTGGGCATGAAACCTCCTATCTGTTGGGTTTTGATATTCACTTTGACAATCATGACACATCTTAAAGACTGACATTGTGGTATTAACACGGTCATATGGCACCCTCTGAGTGATGGAATAACGGGGTCCGCAGTTTGTACAGTTTATAAACGGGTAAAGATACCTTCTATCCGTTGGGTTCAAAAGTTCTGTTAGGCAGTCTTTACAGGTAGACACATCAGGAGAGATGAGTGTAAACCTGCTATGTTCATCATCGCTTTCTGTAATGGTAAAATCATCGTATTGAGTAAGTGGCAGGTCATGTATCTCTATAGACTCAATCTTAGCAAGTGGTGGAGGGTGTCCTTTGATTGATGCGATAAAGTCATCAATATTCTCACCTTGAGCATCAATTATCACACCATCTGATGTGTTTTGGACAAACCCTTTAATATAAAGTGACTTCGCAAGATTATAGATAAAGGGTCTAAAACCTACCCCTTGAACGATACCTCTTATCCTTATTAAACACCTTCTCATGAGGTTTAATTAGAAGATATAAGGGTTCTTCATATTGAAGGTCTTTCTATGAATGGGAGTTGTGCCATGTTGCAAGATTGCAAAATAGTGTTGTTTAGTAGGATACCCCTTATGTTTATTAAAGCCGTATTGGGGATATTTTTCATGCATCTCATCCATAATCCTATCACGACTAACCTTAGCAATTATGGATGCAGCAGCAATTGATGCACTTTTTGCATCACCCTTTATTATTGACACTTGTGGTATCTGAATATTTGGTAATTGTATTGCGTCTATAATGAGAAGATGAGGTGTTACTGTGAGAGAGGATATCGCCCTTTGCATTGCAATCTTTGATGCCTCAAGTATATTGAGGCTATCTATATCATCATTTGAAACAATACCAATGCCATAACAAATAGCGTGATTTATTATCTCTTGATAGATCCTCTCTCTCTGTCTTTGGGAGAGTTTTTTTGAATCGTTTAAGCCATCTATCTTTACATCTGCAGGCAGTATAACAGCACCTGCAACCACAGGTCCTGCCAAAGGACCTCTGCCTGCCTCATCTAAACCAGCAATGGTTGAAAAACCTAATGCCCTGTATTGATGATCAAATTCGTATAAATCCAATCTACTTTCTTTCTTTATCCTTTACCTTTGCATCCTTACCTTTTTTGTCTCTTAGGTAGTATAGTTTTGCCCTTCTGACAGCACCTCTCTTGATTACCTCAAGTTTATCTATAGTAGGAGAATGAAGAGGGAATATCCTCTCTACGCCTACACCAAAGGATATTTTTCTTACGGTAAATGTCTCATTGATGTTTGAGCCTCTCCTACCAATGACAATGCCTTCGTAGGGTTGTATCCTTTCCTTATCACCCTCAACAACCTTCACATGCACCCTCACGGTATCGCCAACTGAAAAGTCAGGTATCTCCCTTTTATATCTTTCTTGCACTACGGACATCAAGTTCATTTGTTTACCTCCTGTTATTAATCATTTTAATTATTTGTTTTTTTATATAGCAAATCAGGTCTCCTTTTTAGAGTCCTTCTTACTGCCTCTTTCATCCTCCATTGCCTTATGAGATTGTGATTGCCTGATAAAAGCACATCAGGGACCTTTAGTCCCATAAACTCTGGTGGTCTTGTGTATTGAGGGTATTCAAGTAAACCCATGGAAAAGGTCTCATCCACTGACGATTCATTGTCTCCAAGAACATCAGGCATGAGCCGTGATACTGTATCTATTATCACAAGTGCTGGCAACTCTCCGCCTGTAAGCACATAATCTCCAATGGAGACCTCTTCATCTACTATAAGTTCCTTTACCCTTTCGTCTATACCTTCGTATCTACCACACAACAGCACGATCCTTTCATTCCTTTCCCTAAACTCAAGAGCCATTTCTTGATTAAAGGTCTTACCTTGCGGGGTAAGAAGCACGACAAATCTATCAACACCATCAGATACCAATGAATTATAAGCATTATAAAATGGTTCTACCTTCATTACCATCCCAGGACCACCGCCATAAGGATAATCATCCACCATGCGATGTTTGTCAGTAGTGTAATCCCTCAAGTTATATACCTTTACATCAATCAAATTACCTTCTGTAGCCTTTTTGAGTATGCTCAACTTCAAATAGGCATGTATAATTTGAGGGAATATAGTTATTACATCAAATCCTAAAGCCATATATTTTAAATCATTTCTAAAGGTTTGACAACCATTTTTTTATTTGCCACATCAACAGATAAAATCGTGTCTTTGATTGCGGGGATGAGGGTCTCCTTTCCATAAACATCCTTGACTACATACACATCTGTCTCGCCAGCCTGCATTATAGACTCAACAATTCCTAATATCTCACCCTCAATAGTCTCAACCTCTATGCCTTCTAACTCGTAGTAATAATAAACGCCATTGGGCAGTCTTGGAGACATTGACTTGTCAATCTTTATATAGCAGTGTTTTAGTGCCTCAGCATCGTCAAGGTTATGGCAGTCTGAAACCCCTATGACCAGATTCTTGCCATGCCTTTTGATATGTTTGATCTTTCTAATTTGAAGGTTGTTGTCTTTACAGAAACAAACCTCGCTTAATGAGTGAAATCTATCAACATCAAAGGTAAGTGGTTCAACCAAAATCTCGCCTTTTAAGCCCCACGATTTTATCACCCTACCAACTGTAATGAGATTATTTAGATTACTTTGATACCTTTCCAACGGTGCCACCTCTTGGTATGATTGCTACCCCACAGGAATCAATATGGCAGTGAAATCTATCCTTTTCTGGATCAAGACCGATACATACCCCTTCGCCTATGATGTTGAACTTGTCAATAATTACATTGATGAGCCTGCAGCCCTTTTTAATGGTCACATTGTCCATGATGATGCAGTCCTGTATCTCAGTGTCATCCTCAATGGTTACATTACTTCTTAATATAGAATTGGTAATCTTTGCACCCACTATTGTAGCCCCGTCAGCGATTATGCTGTTGCTAACATCAGCAGAGACAATCCTCGTGGATGCAAGGTGGGCGCCTGCATTGTGTATCGGCCATTGCTTGTTGTTTAGGTTAAAAAGTGGGTATTGACCAAGTAAATCCTTATGAGCATCAACAAATGCCTTAATCGTCCCTACATCCCTCCAATAACCCTTTTCTTCTGTTGGCAGGCTGCCCGGTATTATGTTTGTCCCAAAATCGTAGGCAAATACCCTCGCCCCTGAATTCACAAGCGATGGAATGACATGGGCTCCAAAGTCGTGCTGTTTTAACCGTTGGGCGTTGAAAAGGGCATCTAATAAGGTCTGCCTTCTGAAGATGTAATTTCCCATTGAGACATAAGCCATATCAGGATTATCAGACATAGGGGTAGGATTTTGAGGTTTCTCCTCAAATCCCCTAATTCGTCTATCAGCATCAGCAACGATTACACCAAAGGACGATGCCTGACTTATTGGCACAGGCCTTGCCGAAACGGTTACATCAGCCTCAACAGAGAGATGAAAGTCAATCATTTGCCTGATATTCATCTTGTAAATGTGGTCTGCTCCAAAGATAAGCACAAGGTCTGGGTTTAACTCGCTGATAATCACCCTGTTTTGAAATACTGCATCAGCCGTGCCTTGAAACCATTCAGGACCCATTCTCATTTGAGGGGGAACGACGGTTACAAAGTGGTCTCTGATTACTGATGATAAGACCCAATTTCTGCGGACATGCTCTATTAAGGACTGTGATTTGTATTGCACAAGTAAGTAGATTGAGTAAATTTGAGAATTAATCATGTTACTTAATACAAAATCAATAATCCTGTATCTACCACCAAAAGGCACTGATGGTTTAGACCTAAATGCAGTCAATGGAAATAACCTTTCCCCTTTCCCTCCAGCAAGTATAAAGGCAAGCGTCTTTGGGTATGACACCAGACACCTCCAACCATTTATTTTGAATAAACATTTTATCACAACATCTTTTAATTGAAAAAGTTAATTAACAAAGATAATGAACATACAAGTGTTTTTTAATCCTCATCAAAACTGAAGTATCTTCAGAAACCTGTTTAAATAAGATGTATAGAGGTTGTTTGATACCTACATGGGTTTTTTTAAGTGATGATTTTGTGATAATATGTCAGAGTGATGGGTGATTATTGATACAGTAAATAACTTTATTCACAAGGAGGTAAAGACAAATGATAAGGTTTATCTCTGTTTTTTTGTTGTTAGTGATGTTTTTTGTTGCTGGTTGTAATACTGTGCAAGGGGTAGGAAAAGACATTGAAAGTGCAGGTAAGGCAATTCAAAGGTCTTCACAATAAAGACAATTAGGGGGGATAATGGAGGTCAAGAAAGAGGGTATAGCCGCAATCATCAGTATATTTGCAAATGTGTCACAGTTTATGAAGAGTCTTGCTGAGTTGCTTCAGACAGGTGATTTTGACAGGCTTCCTGAAAATGAGAAGTCAGAGATAATCAAAAACATCCAGTCAATAAGTAATTTTTTAAACGAGACAGGGGTATCCCTACACTTTATGATTGAGGGTCCTGAGGACGACAAGACTACAACTACCTAATACCGAGTATCCTTTTGAGGATACCCTTTTTAGGTTGTTCTAATATATCGTTGTCCTCTTTTTGAGCGTTTTTTTGTTGGGTCTTCCACACGCTGACATTCCTTGCGATATCATCATCTATTGCAACCTTTGCACCCTCACATTCTATCACAAAAGTAGGGAAGTTTTGATGCAACCGTATAGTCGCTCCCGGTCTAATCTGAAGACTGTTTAGTCTGTGCATCTCTTGGTCTTCACCACAACTTATATACGCTATCCTTCCCTTTTCTCCTATCTTCATGTCTGAGAGCCTGACTATTGAACTCTCTATGCTCTTTATGTCCTTGTTACAACATTCACCGGGTGGTATTGGAAGCCCATGAGGACACTCCTTTGGGTGTCCAAGCATGGTGCATATGCTATTTACAAGTTCATCAGTAAGAATATGCTCAAACTCGCATGCCCCCTTCTCAAAATCCTTGCTCATCCCCATAGCATCGTATAATAACCTCTCGGCAAGCCTATGTGCCCTGATTATTCGCGTGGCCTTTTTATAGCCCTTATCAGTTAGTCTTATCTCTTTTTTGTCATCGGATATAGTTGCCAACCCTTCTGATATGAGGGTCTCCAATATCCCTACACTAAAGTCATCAGCAACCTCGTCCTTGAGTCTTTGTATTGATAAGTCTGCATTTTCCTGCATCCGCCATAATGTCTCAAGATACTCATCTATGACCATCGTTTTTTCCATTTATAACCTCCTGTCTTTTAAGGTATCAATAAAATAACCAAGAATACACATTTAATATCAAAAAATAATAACCTCTTTCTCTGTGTCACTGTTGTAAAAATTTTTAGTCTTTTATTTACATTACGCAAAACCTAACCAAATATAATTCTCAAGGCAAGGTTTACAATCCCTGCAATTATTACAGAGGTTACAGTAATAACTACTACCATTATGACTGCGCTTTTAGCCCCAATCTCTCTGACGATACTTCCAATGTTTGCAAAACACGGGAAAAACATGGTTGTCAATACTACCGAAACAATGGTCTGCACATAGTCTAACACACCCTTGTCAATCAGGTTTGATATGACAATTACCGAAGCCTCCCTCCTTGCCATAACAAGTATGAGTGCCTCTACAATATCTGTAGGCAAGCCCATGAAACTTGTGACAATTGGGGTTAAGAGATTCTTTAGGTTTATAAGCACTCCTGTCTTATCAAGTGTAAACAATACAATGGATGCGTAAATAAATACTGGCAACGCCTCCATCACAAATTCGTACAAACGATTGTATGTTTTTTTGAGGATATTTCTCATATCCGGTAATCTTATTGGCGGTAGGAGCTGGACAAACAACCCCTTTTTATCCTCTTTGATAATCCTGTTTAGCAGTAACCCTGCTATTATCTCTACAACTGCGATGATAAAAAAAGTTATCAAAAAGGCAAGGAAACCCATTTTACCTAATAGGCTGATGCTCAATCCAATCTGAGGGGCACAAGGAATTGCAAACGCAATGAGGAAAATAGCAATGTATTTTTCCTTGTATGATGATATTGTCCGTGTTGTAAGTGTTGCCATCGTCTTACATCCAAATCCTAAAACCATGGGCAAGATAGCAGAGCCGCTGAGCCCTATTTTATTGAATATCCTTTTTGAAAGCACCGTCAGGTTTGGTATGTATCCAACATCCTCAAGTATGCTGTAGATGATGAAAAAAACTGATAGAATCGGCAAGACTGTAAGCAATGCCCCTGCAAAACCCATTGACAATACCCCGTAACTACCTACCAAAAAGTCCTGCCAGAAGGGATTAGTGACCATAGACTTTATGTAGGTTTCTATGGGTTGCCAAACAGACTCATCAAGGAATGTTGCAATGGCATCTGCAACATGAACAATCAAGAAGTAAACAATTACAATTATGCTGAAGAGTATAATTGTGCCTGAAAAAGGTGCCCTACAGAGCCTTGCAGCCTTTTCAGATATGCCAGTAGATCTTGATTTGTCATAAGAAACAACCTCTTCATATGTGCTATCTATCCATCTTATATATGCGTAGTTAATCAACCTTGAGGGATTCCACTTGTATTTATTCGTAATTTCCTCAACCTTATCTTTTACCTTATTGCTTGTATCCTCCCCTGCTTTAGTTATCACATAGTCTTCAATATGATAGTCATTTAGAAGGTATAGGAGCGCGGTTTCCCTTTTAAAACTAATGCTATCAGGCAGTATTGATTCAATAGAACCTATAGACGACTCCATGATGTCACCAAATCTGATATTTTTAGGCACCCTTGCATCCTTTATAGCCCTCATCAACCTGTTTGTCCCTATGCCCTTTATTGCTATTGACTCAACAACAGGCACACCAATTATCTTTGACAATCGCTGTGCATCTATAAACACGCCCTTACGGGTAGTCTCATCTATGGCATTTAAGGCAATAACCATTGGTAGTCTAAGTTCCATCAATTCAGCCGTTAGATACAGTGACTGTTTTAGGTGATTAGCATCTATACATTGAAGGATTATATCAACCTTGCCAGAGAATATCTTATCCCTCACAGAAATAGCCTCTTCAGATTGTATAAAGAGAGAGTAAATACCGGGAGTGTCATAAATTCTAAAATTTCCATCATTTGTAGAGATGTCTGCCCTCTTGATATTGATGGTTGAGAAGGGATAATTTGCAACGAGGGCGTATCTACCAGTAAGATTGGAAAATATCTGGCTTTTGCCACTATTAGGCAAGCCAACTATCATTATCCCTTTTGTCTTGTCAGAGGTTGTGTTAGCCAATGTTATTCTTGTGCCTTTTTAATTAAATGTGGGGGGACATAAGTTGCGGCTTTTAATAGTGGGGTTACAAACATTATGCCCATTCCTGGAGTGTCAAGCTTTGCTGCAAAGTAGATTGCCTCAAATATCCTGTCTGTCATTTCTGTTGAAACAACGATGTTAATGACCTCTTTTTCTGACTCAATAGCAACACCTAAAAGCCCCAGCCTTTCACGGATGCCCGTGCCTCTTGCATAATGAATCGTGCCACCTTGAACACCCTCTGCCACTGCAGCCTTTACTATATCATCAGCCATGCCCTTTTGAACTATACATGTTATGAGATTAAGGTCAGTAAGCACAATAATCTCTTTTTTACTCATTGAAACCCTCCTTTAGTCTTCTTTTTTGAACAACTTGTATATATAAACCAACCAACAACACTGAAATTATTGGACATACTGATGCCATAGCAAGAATACCAAACCCATCTAAAGCACCAGAGACATTTGCAAAGCCTAACCCTAATGCAAGAACAAGAGGCACGGTTATAGGACCTGTTGTTACCCCTGCACTATCCCAAGCAAGGTTTACATATCTTTCTTCTGTGATGATGGTCAAAATCCCAGCAATGATATAGGATGGGGTTATCAGCCATATTATTGGTATATCAAAGATTATCTTTATCACACCAATGAGTATCCCTACGCCAACTCCGATGCTTACTGACATCATCACAACAATCTTCTTGAAGGCACCGTTTGTTATGTTTTCAACCGTTATCCCTAATGCATTGAGTGCTGGTTCTGCAAGTGTAGCCCCATATCCGAGAAAAAATGCAAAGACAAAACAAATTGCCAGACCCAATTCCTTAACATACAAAGGTGAGTTTTTCACCGTCTCTACAAATGTATAAGCAGAGGGTATGAGGCTGCCAACCTGATTGCCTAAAACTGACAAGCCAAAACTAAGCCCAATATTAAATGCAGACATACCTAACACACATAGGACTATTCCGTAGATGATTATATCTTTATTTGTCAGGTGTTCTTTAAGTATCTTGCTCTGTATTATGTATAAAAACAATACCAGAGGAACCACAGCCTGCATAGCAGTCAAGACATTTTGTAAGATTGTTGAGGCGTATGGCTGAATAACTGGATTTACTGATAAGGTTTTACCAAAATCTTGTAATGGCATGAAAGCCTTGATAAAAACCCCTAAAAACAAAACTGCAAAGATAGGTAGTAAGGAAGCAAGGGTTACAACCCCAAAGCCCTGTAGTTTATTACTATGATGGTGTTTTATCACACCTGCAGTGCCTATACTAAGCGATAGCACAAGGGGAACGGTTACAGGCCCTGTTGTAACAGCCCCACAGTCCCAAGCAAGTCCTATAATAGAGGATAAAAGGGGGTCAGTAGCACAATAAATAGATATGGCAAGTGTTGGCAGAAGACATACAAATATTAGTGGCTTTAAGCTCCATCCAAAGATAAACATCATTAAGCCACTTAATACTGCAAACCCCACTCCTAAAGCAACTGCTATAACAGTTAGATGAGCATAATATGTAAGCATGGCGTGAAGGATTGGTGCCTTATCTGGGGAGACAATCCTGCCAGCCTCTCGTAAAACCCCTATTGCAGGTTCTGCAAATGTAGCACCTATGCCAAGGATGAAGGCAATTATCAAAACCACATTGATCTTGGCCTTTATTGGTAGGTAATACCCAATAGTCTCTCCAAAAGGCATCAAACCCACCTTCAGCCCTTCCATAAACATCATCAATCCAACAATGATTGCAAGTATTCCAACACTAATCAACAGCCATTCGGAGACAGGTTGTCTTAGTATGAGCAACTCAAACAACAAGAGATATAGTGATATAGGAACTACAACCTTAAACTGCTCATTCCACCTTGATTTTACATATGGTTTGATTATCCTGATTGCATCGTTAAAAGAATATTCAATCCTATCTAATCTTGAGATGTCTTTCGGATTTAAGAGATTGTAACTTACATATAGATAGTCTCGCTCTGTTTCTTTCAGATACTCACTGTATTTGAGAGTTCTCATAACAAAGAGATTTTATTTGAAGATGACAATAAAAATCAAAAGATAAGATTTGAGCTGAAAATAAAATGTGTTTAAAGAAACAATTATTACCTAACGGTTTCTTTTCAACGGATATGGTATAATATCTTATTAGCTCTTTCACATTGGGGGCGATAGGGCTCGACGGGGGTAGTGAAGGTCAGGTTGCATGTCATGGCTCCATCACCATGATTAAAGATGGAAAACTTACAAACGCCAACAACGAACTGGCACTTGCTGCTTAACTAACAGCAGCACGCTCCTTACAGGGTTTCTGTACTTGTAAGTCAAGCGTCATAACACAGAATGCGGTCAGATGAAGCCCTTAAGTCTGGCTTAAGTTTGAAGGGCTTGGTCATAGGATGCCCTGCCTGAAGGCAAACCTATGGCTGAAACACAAAATCAGGCTAAACATGTAGATACCTGAAGATAGCACTTTCGGACGCGGGTTCGATTCCCGCCGCCTCCACCAAAATATTAAATCCATAATTGTCCAATACTATCCATTATCGTCCATAAAAGTTTAGTTCTAATCCCATAAATACGATATTTCAATAACTTGTAATTTCCACTGAAGTCCATAGTTTAATGTTGCTCTTCATTTACGCTTAATTGAAGGTATGTAAAACTTCAATGCATAATGATACCGTCAATTTGGCTAACTTTTGTTGGATTAAAAGGGTCTTATCTTAATCCCAGAATTGTCATTAAGAAAGAATTTCTAATTACCACCATTAAAAACTGGTTATAACTTATTGAAAGGAACACAACATAATTCAAAGTTAGCACCACACAAAAGAGATAAAAGGGGTAAGAAAAACTCACATGATAGGAGAGTTTGAGATAAGGTTTACTGACAAGGAAGTAAAGCCATGGGGAGGGATGGCATTGATGAGTAGGATGATGCAGAAGATGGGGTTTATGGAAGGATTAAGAGGTTTGCAACTGCCTATGCAGAGGTCAAACAGTGGATATTCACCGTATGAGATAATAGAGCAATTTTTAAGTAGTATGGGACAATTAGATTTGAGCATTTAGAAGTAACGAGACAAGATGAGGTAATAAGTCAAGTAGTAGTAAGAAGTAAGGTGCAAGCAACGATGAAGACGATGAGATACCTGTCTCTTATACACATCT
>JAOAGP010000121.1 GCA_026415695.1 Thermodesulfovibrionales bacterium
TCAAGGGTTCAAGGGGAAAAACAGTCGGGAAGTCAGGAAGTTAGGAAGTTGGGAAGTTTAGAAGTTTGATAGAGAAAAAGTTGTCTTCCCAACTTCCCTGCTTCCCCGCTTGCTTGCTTCCTCGCTTTTCCAATCTCCGTGCCTCTGTGGTTCTCCTTTTAATTCTTTTTCACCACAGAGACACAGAGACGCAGAGTTTTTAGGGTTCGAGGTGTCAAGGGTTCAAGGGGAAAAACAGTCGGGAAGTCAGGAAGTTAGGAAGTTGGGAAGTTTAGAAGTTTGATAGAGAAAAAGTTGTCTTCCCAACTTCCCTGCTTCCCGGCTTGCTTGCTTCACCGATTTTCCAATCTCCGTGCCTCTGTGGTTCCTTTTCCCCTCGATCCCTTGAACCCTCGATCCCTTGAACCCTAAATATAACCTCCGTGCCTCTGTGTTTTATAAACAATCTTACGCATTAACTTAAAAAGTGGATGAGATAGGAGTGATTATATCCTCATCTCATCCTACGCTATAAGGAGGTACTCAATGTGAAAAGGGGGGTTTATACCTTTGCACATCAAGTGGCGTAAAACCTCAAAAAACAAAAAAGCCATGAAAGCACCTCATCCATCTTGGATGTAAAGCCTTCATGGCTTTGATTCCTAAATTTAAATTTCTGTTAGTTTACAAAAAAGTTTAGATTAGTGCAAGAATTATTTTACATCTCTTAATATCTCCTTTCAGTCATTATGCTGTAGTTTTTTACCCCTGCAAGTCTTACCTCATCAATCACGCTTACAAGCACCCCTACATCAGATTCCTTATCTGCCTTTATTCTTACAAAATCAGACTCATCTCCCTTGAGTGAACCCTTAATCATACCCTGAAGGTCTCTTAATGATACCTTTACATCCTTGTAAAAGATGTCTCCCTCTTTTGAGATATAAATCGTCTTTATATCGTCCTTTTGAGACTCTGCAGTCTTGGATTCTGGCAGTTTTATCTTTATCGCAGGCTC
The DNA here is from genome assembly GCA_026415695.1 of Thermodesulfovibrionales bacterium. Lineage (GTDB taxonomy): Bacteria > Nitrospirota > Thermodesulfovibrionia > Thermodesulfovibrionales > Dissulfurispiraceae > DUZI01. Next base: position 998 of record JAOAGP010000121.1, read on the forward strand.
TTGCATTAAATGTGATGTGAGCATGAAAAATAACAAAAGCAAAAAAACTACATCTACAAGAGGGGCGATGTTCATGTGAGAATGGTCATGACGCCTTCTTTCAAATTCCATAGTCATCTCCTAAAAACATTGTTGTATTTGGTTTTTCTGTGTTAATCTTTAATATCAAAAGGAGGTGTCTTATGAAGATTACCATTGACATTTCTGAAGAGATTCTAAAAGAAATAGAAGAGTTTAAACAGAGGCAAAACATCTCTGATGACAGCACTGCAATCTTTACACTAATTAAATCTGCCCTTTCTTTGCCAGAGTATTTTAGAACCTTTGATTGGCAAAAGGCTGAGATACAAGCAGATGAAAACATTTTAGATGGTAATATCAAAACATTTGAAGATGTAGATGAGTTTATCTCTGAACTCAATTCATGAAGATTGTCCGCACTGATTCCTTCAAAAAAGACTATCAGCAATTGCCGATTCATGTTAAGCAACTCTTTGAGAAGAAGATTAGACTCTTTATGAACGATATCTACCATCCATCCTTGAGGGTTAAAAAGATGCAGGGATTTGAAAACCGCTGGGAAGCAAGTATTAGCATGTTCTATCGTTTCACCTTTGAGATACATAGCGACTATTACCTTTTTAGACGAATAGGTCCACACGATGATGTCTTGAAAAATCCATAATGGCACTCTACTAATCATTTAGCCCTCATATATAAACTCATCGTTAGTTCCTTCATCAAAAAGGCTATATCATCTGCCTGCTTTTCAAGGTAGTGATGCCCTACATGAATTGGTATTGCAACAAGAAGCCCTGCTGCTGTTGTTATCAACGCCTCCCATATACCTCCTGCAAGCATTGAAGGATTGACACTTGAACTCTCTGCAATCACCATAAACGCCTTTATCATCCCTGTAACTGTGCCAGTAAGTCCTAAAAGCGGTGTAATGGTTGAGATTAACCCAAGCCAACTAAGCCCTCCCTCAATTGTCCTAACCTGTTTAGTGCCAATGACAGATAGTTCCTTGTCATTGCAACCTTCCTTAAGGGCATTTAAGATAGGTAACATGATATCAGGCTTTTTCTTTACCACATCATCTGCTGAAATAGTCAACTCTTTCAAAAGTATGCGATACTGAATAGCCTTGTTAATCAGTATTGCAAGCCCAATAAATGAGCAAAGTGCAATAGGATACATCAAAAACCCGCCTTTAATAAATAAGTCAATCATTTAAGCCTCCATTGTGATATAATGATAATGTGAATAGAGAAAAAAGAAAAATATTCGGGCAAATGTTTGTAGATGTTACAAAATATCTTTTGACTGTGATTGTTATTGGAAGTATTTTTGCTGAAAAAGTTAAGATATTTCCCTTGATTTTCGGATTGATAATTGCCGCAGGTATTGCTTTTATTGCTTATTTGGTAATACCCCCAGATAAGAAGGAGGAATAACCAATGGATACACCTTTTGTAATTGCAATGGTAGGAGTGGCTTTGGTGGTTGTATTTATCTACCTCATGATAATAATTGGCGAAAAGATTGAAGAGAAAAAATCCAAAAAGCCCCACTAATCCCTCCTCAAACTAAATCTTATTGGTAAGAGTGCCTTTGAAAGAACAGGCTTACCATCACGCATTGCAGGGCTAAAAGTAGATTTCTTTACTGCCTCAACTGCTGCCTCACTAAAACCATATCCAGCATCTTCAAGCACCTCTACATTTAAGAGTTTGCCCTTTTCATCAATCGTAAGCCTTAATAATACCCTGCCTTCCTTCCCAATCCTACGGGCAATCAATGGATATACAGGCATCTCTCTATGTATAAAGGTTGGTGCATTAGGAGAGCCAAATTCAACATCAAGGAGCGGTTTTGTAGCAGGAGCAACAACTTTTGGAGGTTCTGTAATTGGCTTTGATGGAGGCATTAAAACTGGTGCCTCATGTTTGGTTGTTATAATTGCTGGCTCAACTACCTGTGGCTCAGGCTGAACTATAGATGGCTGTGGTTGAATTATCTGTTGTTTTGGAGGTTTCGTAGGTTTTGGCTTCTTTTCTTCCATAGGTTGTTTGGGCTTTTCTTCAAGCACAAACAACTCAACCTCTTTGAAATGATTATTCACTATAATAGAAAAAGGTATTGCAAGGATTAACATATGCACTAAAAGTGATATTAAAAAACCGTAGTTACAGTATCTTGTCATAGGGTTTGGTTTGTCTTTATAAAATAATGCTCACATTAACAACAAGTCAACATAAAACTATCCCACCCTTTAGGGAAAATTAATCTATCAAATCCCAAATTTTAGGATGAAAACATTTAAATAACTCCTTTGCTTAAGGCTTATCAACTTTAATCTAATATCTTGGGCTCTTTTACGAAAAAAGCCACGAAAGAAATCGCCTTCATGACGACTGCCTTCGTGGCTCTTGTTTCTAAAAACTATTAACTAAAACCCTTCGTGGGTAAAATTAAAATCTAAAAAGCGTTAGAAAAGTTTATATTAAAGGTAAAAAAACTTCAAGTATTTTAATGTCTCAAAGCAATTTGACAAGTGCAGCTATAGCAGCCGCCTGTGCAACAAGCATTGCTGCTACCCATTTGATTATATCTGTCTTACAGTTTGCAATCTCCGTTTTCATCTCCAATCTGA
>JAOAGP010000122.1 GCA_026415695.1 Thermodesulfovibrionales bacterium
AACTACAAAATTGTAGAATAACTGACAAATATGTAGTTTAATTCAGGTAGTCAATGTTTAACCTATAAAAATAAGTGTTTGATAAATAATGTTATATCAAGTGTGCATCGGGAATTTTTGTTTTGGCATCAGTCTTGAGTAGTAACATTACAAAACAGATTTAGTTAAAAAATCAAATAGGAGGTTTTAATCTTATGAGACAGATTGCAATTTATGGAAAAGGTGGTATTGGCAAGTCAACTACAACTCAAAACACAGTAGCTGGTCTTGCAGAGGCAGGTTATAAGTGTATGATTGTTGGTTGTGACCCAAAGGCTGATGCGACAAGGCTTATACTTCACAAAAAGGCACAGGCAACTGTGATGGACATGGCACGTGAGCGTGGCACCGTGGAGGACTTGACCATTGATGAGGTCTTGCTTGAGGGGTTTAAGGGTATCAAGTGTGCAGAGTCTGGTGGTCCTGAACCTGGTGTGGGGTGTGCAGGAAGAGGTGTTATCACTGCAATTAACTTTCTTGAAGAAAACGGTGCCTACACTGATGACCTTGATTTTGTCTTTTACGATGTGCTTGGTGATGTTGTCTGTGGTGGTTTTGCAATGCCCATTAGAGAGGGCAAGGCAAAGGAGATCTACATCGTAACATCTGGTGAGATGATGGCAATGTATGCAGCAAATAACATCTCAAGGGGTATTTTGAAATATGCACAAAGTGGTGGTGTGAGGCTTGGTGGTCTTATCTGTAATAGCAGAAAGACAGATAGGGAATATGAATTAATCTCTGAACTTGCAAAGAGACTTAATACACAGATGATACACTTTGTCCCAAGAGACAATCAGGTGCAAAGGGCGGAGTTAAGAAGGATGACGGTTATAGAATACTCTCCTGATCACAAACAGGCTGATGAATACAGGACACTTGCAAGAAAGATTGCTGAAAATACAAATCTCGTTATCCCTACTCCGCTATCAATGGATGAATTAGAGGAACTTCTGATGGACTTTGGGATTATTGATAATGAAGAGGCAGCGTAAATAGAGCGGAAGTTAGGTAGCATGGAAGTTGGTAAGTAGATTTCCGATTACTGGGCTGCATAACTTCTGGACTACGGTAGAAGTTAATTAATTAAATCAAAACATTCAAACAAGGAGGAACAATGAGTTCACTAATAAAGCAGTCTCAAAAGATGATTGAGGAGGTCTTGGAGGCATATCCTGAAAAGACCAGAAAAGACAGGGCAAAACACCTTGCAGCAAATGACCCTACGGGTAGTTGTTCAACCTGTCAGGTCAAGTCAAATATAAAGTCTCGCCCCGGTGTCATGACCGTTAGAGGGTGTGCCTATGCAGGTGCAAAAGGTGTGGTTTGGGGTCCTGTCAAAGACCAAGTGACAATCAGTCATGGTCCTATTGGTTGTGGACAGTATAGCTGGTGGTCAAGGAGAAATTATTACAATGGTATCACAGGTGTTGATACCTTTGGCACGATGCACATAACGACGGACTTTCAAGAAAAAGACATTGTTTATGGTGGTGATAAAGGACTCCATGCAGCACTTCATGAACTCAAACAACTCTTTCCACTTGCAAAGAGCATGGGGATACTTTCTGAGTGTCCTGTTGGTCTTATCGGTGATGACATTGAGGCTGTAGCAAAGAAGGCATCAAAGGAATTGGGCATCCCCATAGTGCCTGTAAGATGTGAGGGTTTTAGGGGTGTTAGTCAGTCATTAGGACATCATATTGCTAATGACACAATAAGGGATTACATACTTGGCAAGGGTAAGTTAGAAGACTCAACACCCTATGATGTAGCCCTCATTGGAGATTACAACATTGGTGGTGATGCGTGGGCATCAAGAAAGATTCTTGAAGAACTTGGCTTGAGGGTCATTGCCCAGTGGACAGGTGATTCATCAATAAATGAACTTGGTATTGCCCATAAATCAAAACTCAATCTCATTCATTGCTATCGTTCAATGAATTATATATGTAGACACATGGAAGAGGCTTACGGAATCCCATGGGTTGAGTTTAACTTCTTTGGACCAACGAAGATTTATCAGAGCATAAGGAAGATTGCGAGTTACTTTGATGATAGGATTAAGGAGAATGCAGAGAAACTCATTGCCAAATACAAGCCCGAGATGGACAAGGTGATTGAGGAATTTAGACCTCGTTTAGAAGGTAAAAAGGTGATGCTCTATGTAGGTGGTCTCCGTCCAAGACACACAATAGGTGCTTACGAGGATTTGGGCATGGAGGTCGTTGCAACTGGGTATGAGTTTGGACACAATGATGACTACAAGAGGACATATCCCGAGATGCCAGAGGGTTCAATAATAATGGATGATGCAACCTTGTATGAACTTGAGGAGTTTAGCAGGAGATTAAGACCTGACTTGGTTGGTTCTGGGATTAAGGAGAAGTATTCATATCATAAATTGGGCGTGCCGTTTAGACAAATGCACTCTTGGGATTATTCAGGACCTTATCATGGTTTTGATGGCTTCCCTGTGTTTGCAAGGGACATGGACATGACGGTCAATAGCCCAACATGGAAACTAATAAGGAGGAAGAGATGAGCAGATTGAATGTTTTAGACCACAATGACTTGTTTATAAAGGATGAATACCTGAAGCAGTTTGAAGACAAAAAGGTCTTTGAAAATTGTCCAACTGCAGAGGAGATTAAAAAGATTGAAAAATGGACAAAGAGTGAGGAATACAAAGAGTTAAACTTTAAGAGACAACACATAAAGATAAATCCTCACAAGGCATGTCAGCCACTTGGTGCGATTTTCTGTGCTTCAGGATTTGCAGATACATTGCCTTTCGTGCAAGGGGCGCAGGGATGTGTGGCATACTTTAGGAGCCATTTGAGTAGGCACTTCAAAGAGCCTATGGCTGCAGTGTCAACATCTATGACTGAAGATGCCGCTGTCTTTGGTGGGCTAAATAACATGCTTGAGGGTCTTGAAAATGCCTATCAACTCTACAAACCAAAGATGATGGCAGTATCTACGACCTGTATGGCAGAGGTTATTGGGGATGATTTAAATGCCTTCATCAAACAGGCAAAGGACAAGGGAGTTGTGCCAAAAGACTTGCCCATCCCCTTTGCCCATACACCGAGTTTTGTGGGTTCATACCTTACAGGGTATGACAACATGATGAAGGGCATCTTGTCTTACATCTCTACTGGTAAAAAGAGTTATCCCACAGGGAATATAAACTTTATACCCGGTTTTGATACCTACACAGGCAATTACAGGGAACTAAAGAGACTTATGCACATGATGGGTGTAAGACACACTATTTTAGCCGATGTGAGCAATGTCTATGACTCACCAAATGATGGACGCTATCTACTGTATCCGGGTGGCACACCGCTTGATGAGGCAGCAAATAGTGTAAATGGTTCAGCCACGATTGCACTACAGAGGTATTCAACTATTAAGACGCTTGAATACATCGGCAAGGAGTGGGTGCAGGCTACAAAGGTGATAAGACCAATAGGTATAAAGAACACGGATTTATTCCTTGAGGAGATTAGCAAGATTTCAGGCATACCCATACCTCAATCCATTGAGGATGAAAGGGGTAGGGCAGTAGATGCCATGATTGACTCCCATCCCTATGTTCACGGAAAGAAGTTTGCCATAGTTGCAGACCCTGATATGGCGATTGGTCTGTGCAACTTTATCATGGAGATGGGAGGAATTCCAGTGCATGTAGTTAGCACAAATGCAGATAAGAAGTTTCAAGAGGAGATTGAGGAGATACTTGCTCAAGACCCATTTGGCAAGGAGGCAAAGGTCTATGCAGGCTATGACATGTGGCACTTGAGGTCTTTGCTCTTTACAGAACCAGTGGACTTTCTCATAGGCAATTCATATGCGAAGTTTCTATGGAGAGATACAGGGACGCCACTAATAAGGATAGGTTTCCCCCTCTTTGACAGACATCATCTTCACAGGTATCCGATAATCGGGTATCAGGGTGCTATCAATCTACTAAACTGGATTGTCAACACAGTCCTTGATGAGCTTGATAGAAAGACGATGCACACTACGAGTTTTGATGTGATTAGATAAAAGGAAGGAGCCATGTTTAGCACAGAAAAGGTTTATAAAGAAGGCTGTTTGCCAGAGACAAAACAGGGTGTATGTCGCAGTAGGGGAGGCGAGTCATGTGCCTTTGATGGTGCGATGATTGTCCTTCAACCACTTGCAGACTGTGCACATATTGTCCATGGACCTATTGCGTGTTGTGCTAATTCATGGGAAGGCAGAGGCACACTTTCAACCCATGGTGATTTATACAAACATGGGTTTACAACGAGCATGACTGAATTAGACATCATTTACGGGTCAGAGGGGAAACTCTACGATGCCATCATCCATACGGTTAAAAAGGTAAATCCTGAAGCTGTATTTGTATATGCAACCTGTGTGAGTGGATTGATTGGCGAGGACATTGAAGCTGTGTGTAAAAGGGCAGAGACGGAAACTGGCAAAAGGATTATACCGGTGAATGCACCGGGTTTTGTAGGACCAAAGAACCTTGGAAATAGACTTGCCGGTGAGACCCTTCTTGAATATGTCATAGGCACTGCTGAATTTGACGGAGAGTTTGAGCCAAATACAGCCGTAATAAATCTCATCGGTGAATACAACATTGCTGGTGATTTGTATGATGTTGAACCTGTGTTAAAAGAGGCTGGCATAAACATACTTTCAAGGATGACAGGCAACGGGACATTTAAGGAGATTACCTATGCACATAGGGCACATCTCAATGTTGTGGTCTGTAGCAGGGCATTAATAAATGTTGCAAAGGTGATGCAGCGGCGATATGGCATCCCGTATGTTGAGGCATCCTTCTTTGGCATGACCGAGATGGCAAGGACAATGAGATTGATTGCTCAGGAGATAAAAACAACAAGACCAGATATTGATATTACTGAGCGAGTTGAGTCTGTTATCAACAGGTATGAGGCAATCACAAGGGATAGGCTTAATGCCTTTACAACATTAAAAGGCAAGAGGGCAATACTTTATGGCGGTGGTGTCAAGAGTTGGTCATACATAAATGCGTTGAGGGATTTAGGTATTGAGCCAGTAGCGGTGGCTGTAAAGAAAAGCACATATGAAGATGAGCAAAAGGTCAAGGAACTATTAGGAGATAAAGCACTCATTTTTGAAGACACAACTGCAAAAAACATCAAGAGGATTTATAAGGAATACGATGCACATATGCTAATAGCAGGAAGCAGAAATCTATACATTGCAGTAAAAGAGGGCTATCCCTATGTGGATATCAATCAGGAAAGGCATATCTCTTACGCTGGTTACAATGGGCTTGTAAATTTAGCAGAGCAGATTGATGCAGGGTTGAGATTTTATGGGGTTAGTAATCAGGTAAGACCTCATACCGTTACACTCAAGCATAAGGAAAACACCAAGATTGAAATAGACCCATTGAGACATTCTCAATCTATGGGGGCTATTATGGCTATTCAGGGCATTGACAGGGCAATGCCGATACTTCATGGAGGACAGGGGTGTAGTTTCTTAAGTAAGGTGCTGTTAATCAAGCACTTTAGAGAACCCATTGCATTGTCAGTCTCAAGGCTGTTTACTGAGGATGTAGTGATGGGAAGTGAGGAAAAACTCCAAAAGGTGATTGAGGATACAATAAGCAAGCAGAATCCTGATTTGATAGCCGTGTTATCAACTGCACTGTCTGATGTAAAGGGTGATGATATAAGTAGGGTCATAAAGGATGTGAAGGGGTTACCAAATTCAAGTGGCACGACTATTTTAAGTGTAAGCACCCCTGATTACGAAGGGGGGCTACAGGATGGATACATGAAGGTATTAAAGGCATTATTGGTAGAGACCATGCCTAAATACCCAATATCACAGAAGGATAAGATAAGTGGTCAGATAAATATCATTGCAGGTAGTCATCTCACTCCAGCGGATTTTGTTGAGATTAGGGAGATAGTAGAGGCATTTAGATTAAAGCCCATATTCATACCTGATTTAGGTTGTTTAGATGGTAGCAGAAAAGGGTTTTCAGCCCTAACTTCTGGGGGGACTACTATGGCAGATATTAAGAATGCCTGTGCCTCTGAATTTAGCATCGTCATTGGGTCGTCTTTGGGTAATTCATCAGATAGCCCAGCGAGGATGATTGAGGACTTGTGTGCGATAGGTTTTGTCACCTTTGAGGGACTCCAGAGCCTTTCTGAGATAGACAGGTTTTTTGACACCTTGAGAATGATTAGTGGCAGGGATATACCGCAGAGGTATCAAAGACAAAGGGCAAGGCTGATTGATGGAATGAGGGATGCACATTTTTATCTTTCATCAAAGAGGGCAATCATTGCCCTTGAGAGTGACCATGCAATACAAATCTCACGGTTACTTGAGGATATGTCAATGCAGACGGTATTAACAGTCGTTCCGTTGTTAAAAGACGATGCAGATAAGATTGTGACAAGAACAATTATGCAAGGTGATTTAAATGATATTGATGAGAGGGCTGATGTAATAATCTCCAACTCTCATGCAGAGCAAAGGGCAAGATTATTGGATATCCCGCTTTATCAAATAGGTTTTCCGTCATACAAGTTGATAGGAATGACACACAGGGAGACTATTGGATACAGAGGGATGCTTAATTGTATTAACGATTTGGTAAATCTAATTCATGGAGGTCACTAAATGAAGGTAGCCTTTGCAACGACTGATGAAAAGACGATTAATGAACATTTTGGTAGGGCAGGCAAGTTTGTGGTCTATAGCCTCACACCTGAAAGATACGATTTTTTGGAGGTAAGGGTCTTTGCAGATGGAAGGGATAAGGAGATTGAAGAAACAAAGGGCATGGGAAGTATTCATGATGAGAGGGTTGAGGCAAAGGTGGATAGGCTTTCAGATTGTAAGATTATTTACCTCACAGAGATTGGAGGACCTTCGGCAGCAAGGCTTGTAAGGAGGGGGATGATGCCAATTAAGGTAAAGGAAGGAGTGGGTATTGAGGAGTCTCTCATTAAACTACAGGAGACACTTAAGACATCACCACCACCTTGGCTAAAGAAGGCAATGATGACAAATGGAAATTGAGATTTTCTCAAAATAAACATCAAGGAGGAATAAAGACTATGAAGATGATTAGGGCTTTTGTAAGACCAGAAAAGGAACAGGAGATAGTCCTTGCACTTGAAGGGGCAGGGTTTCCCTCATTAACCAAGATGCCTGTATTTGGTAGGGGTAAACAGAAAGGGTTACAGGTTGGACCTGTGCATTATGATGAGTTGCCAAAGACACTTCTTATGATGGTAGTTGATGACGAAGATGTAAAGAAGGTTGTATCCATCATAACTGAAAAGGCAAAGACGGGCTTTATCGGTGATGGAAAGATATTTGTTAGTCCTGTAGAGGCAGCATACACAGTAAGGACAGGGGAGGCAGTCCTATGAAAGAGATAACAGCGATTATAAGAAGGGATAAGGTTCCAGAGACAAAGACTGCCCTTTCAGAGATAGGCTTTCCATCAATGACCCTTCAGAGTTGTGAAGGCAGGGGCAAGCAAAAAGGTGCAATGTGTGCAGAGATGGACTCTGAGATGCCTGATAGTTTTTGCACCGTTGTTAAGTTAAAACCTACTCCTTCAACCTATGCACTTGAACATACGCTTCCCAAGGTTGCTATGTTTGTGCCAAAGAAGATGATAACGATGGTTGTGCCAGATGATAAGGTTGATATCATAGTAGATACCATTATCAAGACAAACCAAAGTGGTCAGAGAGGGGATGGAAAGATATTTGTCTCTCCAATAGATTCTGCCTTAAGGGTAAGGACTGGGGAGAGAGACTGTGATGCAGTTAGATAGGGAGGTAAAGTTATGGCAATAGTTGGTTATACAAGGGGTGGTGATACATGGACACCTAAATTTATAGAATTTATTGATGTTGAGAAGTGTATTGGCTGTGGAAGGTGCTATAAGGTATGTGGCAGGGATGTATTGATGCTCATAGAAAAGCCCTTTGAAGGTGAAGACGAATATGGAGATGACATGGGTAATAAGGTAATGTCAATCAGTAATCCGATGAATTGTATTGGCTGTGAGGCATGTGCAAGGGTCTGCACTAAAAAGTGCCAGACCCATGTAGAAATTTAATGCCATATACCAAAACCCCAGAGACACAGAGAGTAGTTGTGATGATTGTTTTTACAGGGGTGCCTAAAATAAATTGATTTATTTTAAAAAAGGGGGATAAATCTGAATAAACAAATAACGACCCCTTATAAAAAGGCTTAATGGGATAGAGTGAAAAAAATTTTTTACTAAAAAAAAACAAGTTGCAGCCATAAATATCCTGTTGATTTATTTGTTTATGAAGATTTATAACCCTTTTGATAAATATTTTTTTGACAAATATGGTTTCAGGTATTAAATAATGAAGTGGATTATGAAACTCGTTTATTTAAAATCTCTGTGTCTCTGTGGTTAATCCTGTTGGTAAAATAATTTTTGTGGAGGTATTTACATGAAAAATAAAATCATAGCCAAGCATCCTTGCTTTACAGCCTCTGGTCATGGAAAGTTTGGTAGGATACACCTACCAGTAGCACCAAATTGTAATATACAATGTAACTATTGTGATAGACGGTATGATTGCGTAAACGAATCACGCCCGGGAATTACAAGCAAGATACTAACACCTGCAGAGGCAGTTGACAGAGTAAGGTTACTGTTAGAAAAGAATAGAAACATCACAGTCATTGGTATTGCAGGTCCCGGCGACCCCCTTGCAAACGAACAAACCTTTGTTACCCTTCAGATGCTAAACAGGGAATTTCCGGACATCATCTTGTGTTTGTCAACAAACGGTCTTGTTCTTACAGAAAGACTACAGGACATCATAAGATGTGGTGTGCAAACTATTACAGTAACTATCAATGCTATAAAGATACAAACCGCACTCAAGATATATAAGTGGATATATTTTAGAGGGAAGGCATATAAAAATGACGACAGGGCTTCAATATTGTTATCTCAGCAGTGGAGAGGAGTAAACAACGCAATAGATGCTGGATTAACGGTCAAGGTCAATACTGTGTATTGTAGCGGTATCAATGATGAGGATATCCCCTTAATAGCTCAGGAATGCTCATGTTTAGGTGTGGATGTTATGAATATAATACCTCTGATACCTCAAGCAGATTTTAGCAATCTAACACCAGTGTCTCAAGATATGCTTCATGAAATGAGATTAAGATGCTCACAACACATAAACATTATGACACACTGCAGACAGTGCAGGGCTGACGCATGTGGCAGTCTAAATGAGGATATAGACATGGAGTTGGAGTTATTATACGACAGGATTCAGGAAGAATACTGTGATAGTATTTAAAAAAACAACCGTTATGCTAAACTCCTTGCCCATATGGAATACAAAGACACTATCGTAGATAGCACAATCAAGATGCTTCAAACCACACGGTGTGGTTTCTTGACATCCCAGCATGTCACATCAGTAGTAGATGAGATTATCACACAGGAATTTATTAACCATGCACATGATGATATAGCCTTACTTGCTATTGGGGGATATGGTAGGAGGGAATTGGCACCATTTTCTGATGTTGATTTGATGTTTTTGTGTAACAAAAAGGATCAATCAGTATCAGAGACCATAGAAAAGATACTATACAGTCTTTGGGATATAGGGATGGGAATAAGCCATTCTGTTAGGACTATACAAGAAACTATTCAAGATGCATCGGCAGACCTGCAAACACGCACCGCATTGCTTGATAGCAGACTGATATGTGGTAGCAGCAAGATATGGAATGAGTATAGAAGGGAAGTATATCCAAAGATTGTAAGAAGTAAGAAGGAGGTTTTTATATCAAGTTTACTATCAGAGGTCTCAAGGAGGTATAAAACATATAGTCTTTCGCTTTACCAGTTAGAACCAAACATAAAAGAGGGTAGAGGCGGACTCCGTGACATGCATACAATACAGTGGCTCTTGAAGGTATCAAGTAATTTAGAAAGGTTTGAAGACATTAAGGGTTTTTTGCCTTCTTTAGACTTTAAACAGTTTAAACGGGCTTGCGAGTTCATTTTAAGAAGCAGGATTTGCCTCCATATTGTTTCAGACAGAAAAAATGAACTTCTCTCCTTTGATTATCAAGATAAAGTGGCAACAATGATGGGGTTCAAAAAGACACAGAGATTTTCAGCATCTGAGATATTTCTTAGGGTTTACTATAGACATACGAGGATGGTGATGGAAACGCTTAACAGGATTTCAAGACTCTGTGCAAAGAAGATGTTTAGGTTTTTCCCTACCTTTTTAAAAAAGCAGATAACTCAAAACTACTTCTTGTTTAATAACGAGATTGTGATGAAGGATACAACATTGTTATCAAGACCAGATGTTCTCATTGAGGCATTTTTATCGTATGCAATCTCAAGAAGGGATTTTAGCATCAATCTTGAGAATGAGATAAAGAGGGTTGTTAGAAGGCTAAAAAGAACAAGGCAGGTTGCCGTTATCATGTCAAATATCTTTTTAAAGATACTGCAAACAACGAGGGTATATGAAACCCTGTATGAAATGCACAGGTTGGCAGTACTTGAGATAGTTATTCCAGAATTTAAAGGGCTTAGATACCTTGTTGTGCATGAACCATATCACAGATACACAGTAGATGAGCACACACTTAGATGTATTAAGCATCTTGAGAATATAAAAAATGGTATCAATACAAGATACAAGGTTTTGCAGGATATTACAAAGGAACTTGATATTAGACCCATATACATTGCCCTTTTACTGCATGATGTTGGTAAGGGTGTATTTGGCAGCAGACTAAGACATGAGGGAGAGGGATATAAGATTATCAAGGGCACATTAGAGATGTTTGCATTGACCAGACAGGAAAAGTGTTTGATAGAGTTTCTTGTTATGAATCACCTTGTCTTATCAAGGGATGCTTTAAAAAGGGACATAGAAGACCCAAACACAGTTTTTTGGCTTACCGATATTGTTCAAGATGAGTTAAGACTAAAAGCCCTACTGCTAACAACATTTGCAGACATGTCTGCAGTAAAGCCTGATTTTTTCAGTGAATGGAAGGCACAGATACTGTTTGATTTGTATTCCATGGCATTGTCAAAGATTAGAGGGGTTGACCGTGTATCCATAAAATCTGACTCTGATGAGATCAGGAGATTTCTCTCACTGATGCCTGAGAGATACGAGATATCAACATCATTGGATGATATTAATAAGGACTTTAGTTTGTTTAAAATAGCAAATATCAAAGGGATTGCAATAGATATCAGAAACACAAATACTGATATCGTTGAGGTTGTAGTATCAACCTATGACTCCAAGGGACTATTTTTAAAGATAGTTGAGGTAATAAGTAGTTTTGGATTAAACATCGTAAAGGCTCGCTTATACCCTGTAAAAAACTCAATGATAATTGACAAGATATACATCTCTAACTGGCAATATGTGGCATGGGATGGTTTTGAACAAAACTTTGTTGAGGATTTAACTAAAAGTATTGTAAGTGAGATGAGAATTGGCAAACCTGATGCTGGGTTGAGAAAAACTAATGAATACGCAGTCAAAAGACATCTGATGAACTTCGAGCCATTTGTTGAGTTAGACAACGAGATATCTGATAACAATACAATGATAGAGTTGTTTGCATCTGACAGGGTGGGACTTCTGTTTGATATATCCAAGATATTGGTTGCCTTTGATGTTGATATCATTTCCGCCATTATCAACACAGATGGAGACATTGCCCATGATGTTTTTTATGTTCAACACAGAGGAGAGAAGATTTTAAACTCAAATGCTATAAGGCTTATGAAATCAATCTATGATGTGGTAGGTTGAGATACAAGTGGTAGATAGATATAAAATGTGCTTCCTTCGTTTACCATCGATTCAGCAGTAATAATACCTTTATGAGCCTTGATGATAGAATAAGCTGTAGACAAACCCAATCCTATACCCTTCCGATAATCCATCTTTTTAGATGTAAAATAGGGGTCAAATATCCTTGCTAATACCTCCTTTTCCATTCCCTTTCCTGTATCCCTAATGGTTATCTTTATATAATTAGTTTTGTCTGAAGACACATTGATAGTAGTATTTTCCAACACATTACCCTCAACGCTGATAAATAGTTTTCCACCGTTGGGCATCGCCTCGCACGCATTCTTTATGATATTGCTTATACACTCGTAGATTAGACCCGAATCAACCTCAACGATGTATTCATCCTTCATATCAAAGTGACAATCTACATTTGGGCTAACATTGTGTTGTATTGCATCCTTGATAATTCCACCTATATTAATAGGAGTTTTGTATAAATCAACACCCTTTGAAAAGGACATGAACTTCTTGATTAGTTCTCTTGCCTGTTCTGCAGATGTCTCGGCATTTTGTAGATAATTATAAATCTTGTCATCCTCAGATATGATGGACTTTGCAAGAGAAATGTTGCCCAATATTGGGGTTAAAAGATTATTAAAATCATGGGCAAACCCAGATGCTAATAGACCTATAGACTCCAACATCCTTTCCTTTTGATATTCATTCTCAAGCAGTCTTACTCTTATGAGTTTGTTTACTAATTCCAGCATCTCCTTGTATTTAATCGGTTTTATTAAGTATCCATCTATGCCAACCTCAATGGCTTTGAGTAGATATTTAGTATCGCTAAATGCTGATGTGATGATTATAGGGGTATTTGGATTTATCTTTTTTATCTCTTCAGACATAGTAAGACCATCCATTTCTGGCATCTGGATGTCTGTTAGAACTAAAACAGGAGACCTTTCCTTGAATAGATTTAATCCTTCTAAACCGTTGGTAGCAAGTAAGACATTTGTGAACCCCTTTTTCTTAAAGGTATGCAATACCAGCTCACTTGATACTAACTCATCCTCCACATAAAGTATCAAGGAATCCTGTATTTCTTTATCTCTAATCATGTATTTGGGGTTATAATTGTTTTAAAAATGGACTATATTTTATCATTTCAGTGTTATGATTACAAACAACAACTTTGTTGGTGATAAGTAGAATGAAACCTAAAAAGGCTCTTTTAATAGTCTTCATCCTTATCCTCATTGCACTTTCTTTTGTCATTCCTAAATTACCGTTTATCCAAGAGCCTGTCAAGGCAGCATTACTAAATGAACTAAAAAGATCTACAGGGATTGAATTCACCATCAAGGATATATCATTAAATATCTTACCTCTATTTGTTTGTGCTGAAGGGATAAATGGGGCATCAGAAAACACCACTATAAAGGTCAAAAAGGTTAAGGCTTATCTTGACTTAACTGATATTGTTCATAAAGAGATAGCAATCAATAAGCTGGTCTTAAGGGAAATATCTTTAAATGGTGAGAGAGAAGAGATTGAAAAGATTATAAGGCATGTAGAGGATTACTTAAAAAGGGATGAAGAAAAGACTTTGAAGGTAATTGTAAGGTCAGTTGATGTTGAAGGGGGTAATCTTTTTATCAAGGATAAACAAAACATCCTATCCATTGAGGCAATAAACACAAGTATAAAACCAACCAAAGACCTTAAGGCAAGCGTTTTTTTGGAAGGGGTAATGCTAAAAAACGAATTACTACAAGACTTGCGGTTTAATCTGCGAGGCAGTCTGACATACAAGGATGGAATTATTGATATTGCAAGGTTGCTCTTATCCGTTGATGAGGCAAAAGGTAGCAGCAATGTATCAATAAAGGGTGGCATCAATAAGGATTTTGTATCATCTGCCCTTGAGATATACGCAAGGATACTTTGGCAGGATGTAAAAAAGATATTTGGTTTAAAAAATAAGGGGGATGGATGGATAGAGGCAAAAGGACATCTAAATATTGATAAGGCAGATGACATACTTGACAGACTGTCGGTTAGCATTGATGTAAATGGTGAGTTTTTTTTAGAGACATTGATGGAGTTGCTGAAGGTAAAGGAACCCCTTTATGGCTATATCTCGCTATCTGATGCAAAGATATGGGGTAAGATTAGGGATTTAGAGGGTAAAGGCACTGCGAGATTAATACAGGGAAATATCTTTGATGTAAAGGTAGATAGCCTTTCAACTGATATCGTTTATAAGAAAGGGGCAATGAGATTTACAAATGGCAAGGGCTCAATATATGGTGGTTTTGCCGATGTAATGGTAATGATATCACTTCCGGTTGTTAACTATTTTGAAGTGGATGTAAAGGTAAAAGACATTTCAAGTAAAGGGCTTTTTAGTCTCATCAAATGGGATCCAAAGATCTCAGAGGGAAAGGTTTCTGGTAATCTGACCTCTAAAGGTAGGCTCTTTAACCCTCAAGGACACCTTACATATACAAATCACAAGACAGGGAAAGACATACTTGAAAAGATTAAAAAGATTGATACTGACTACTCAATGAATGACAATGTCTTAACGCTTAAGAACCTTAAGATAGAGTCACCTCTTACCGCAGTAGATGCAAATGCAGTGGTTGATATTAAAAAAGGGGTTTTAGACATTGAAGGTAATGGTTTTAGTTCAGATGTTGTAGAATTGACAGCACCTTATTTTAAGTCCGTTTTTGGAAGATTGGATTTTGATTTTAGTGTATTGGGCACATTAAAAGACCCAATGATAAGGATGAATCTATTACATAAAAACGGCAGATTACTGACAGGTGAGTTAGGGATAAAGGATGTTCTTTTAAGTAAAGACATCCCCATTAAGACCTCATCAGGACAGATACAGTATAAAAAAGACAGATTGACCATCAAAAACCTTGAGGTATCAACAGACATAGGGATATTTTCAACAAAAGGGGATGTGTATTTTAAGGATGCCAAGATGTTATTTGATCTAAAAAGACCATATTATGATTTGGCTTTAGATGTAAGAAGGCTAAATGTAAATGCGTTTAGTGGACTATTTAAAAACTCACCAAATATGGCAGGCATAGCAGATTCCAGATTCTCATTAAAGGGCAAGCCTGAGACCATCACCTTAAAAGGAAGGCTTTTGATTGATGATTACGGATACGAATCATTTAAGATATCAACGCCCATATCTTCTTATTTTGAATACAAGGATAGGATATTTACATTCTCCAACATCTCTGACAACAAAAAATCTCTCACAGGCAATGGGAGTATCTCCATTGACAAGGAATTTACCCTAACACTCAAGACCGAAAGTTATAACCTAAGCGAACTTTTTTTTGATGATAGACCTTATCTAAAAGGGATAAGTCTTACAGACCTTTCTATAAATGCAAGAGGCTCTATTGACAAACCAGATGTTGATATAATCTCAAAGATACAGATGTCAACAAAACACAGCCGTTATACAATTAGGGGAAACATAATTGGCAAACTTAAGGATGATGTTTTAACTGTAAGGTCTAACCTGCTTGATAATAAATTATCGCTTTACCTTGAGGCTGATGTAAAGGATAAGATTAAATGGCATCTAAAGGGGGATATCAAGACTACCAGATATGATTTCTTTATAAGTCATTTCTTAAAGGAGGTGCCAGATGATTTAGTTTTAACCCTAAATGGCAACCTTGAGATGTGGGGCGATAGGGACAAACTCAATGCAAGGGCAAGGTTTAACAGGCTCTATTTCAACATCTATGGCAATGGTCTTTCAAACAAAGGGGATATTGCATTTACCATAAACGATAATCACCTACATATTGAGAACTTTATTTTGTTTAACGATACATCGGAATTTAAGGTAAGTGGTAATGCCCAGATACAAAAAAGGTTAGAACTTACAATTGAAGGAAAATCATCACTATCTCCACTAAAGGCGTTTTCAACTAATCTTGATTCCCTTAAGGGTGATGCGGATTTTGTAGTCTCAATAAGTGGAGATTGGAAAGAGCCAAAGATAAATGGCGGCATTGATATAAAGGATGGCTCTGTTGGGCTAAAAGACTTGTATTACAAGTTGACCTCTGTAAATGCTTACATATACTTTGATGAAGACAGGATTGTAATATCAAATGCAAAAGGGAGGATGGCAAATGGAGACATAACCCTCTCTGGCAATGCGGGGATAAGGGGATTTAAGATTAATAGGTTTTTCATAGAGACGAGGGTTGTAAATGCACATGTTTCACCCTCAAGGGATTTTTGGATAAACTTTGACGGTGATGTCATTTTAAAGGGGGATTTGTCTTCACAGCAATTACAGGGGGAGGTAAAGGTAAAAAGAGGTAGGTATGCAGAGAGGATTGATTGGAAGACATGGCTTATAAGCGCAAGAAAGATAGAAAAGAAGAGGATTGAATCAAAACGGTTTGAAAACATGAATGTGAATCTCAAGGTGACAGGTGCAAACCTTGTTGTTGACAACAACCTTGCAAACTCAACAATAAGTTTTGATGTCTTGTTAAGAGGCAAGATAAACAACATAATACCAATCGGGAAGGTAGAGACAAAGGAGGGCACTGTATTCTTTAGAAATAATGAGTTTAGGATCATCAAGGCAAATGTTGATTTTGCAAACATGGAGGAGGTAAAACCATACTTCAACATTGTGGCAGATACAAAGGTGCAAAACTACAATATTAGGCTAACACTTGAGGGTTTTACAGACCAGTTTAATCTATCACTGACATCAGACCCATATTTACAAGAATCGGATATTTTAGCCTTGTTGACCGTAGGGCAGACAGGTAAAAGTCTCAAGGGATTAGAGGCTGGAATTGGGGCAAGCGAGGCGACATCGTTTCTTACTGGCAAGCTTCAAGATGTGTTTGAGGAAAGGGCAAAGACTATTACTGGCTTTGATAGGATTCAGATAGACCCAGCGATATCAAAGACGACCTCAACTGTATCACCGAGGGTTACTGTCTCAAAAAAGTTGATGGGGGATAAGCTATATGTTACTTACAGTGCCTCGATAACAACAGGAGAAGAGCAGGTTTGGAAACTTGAGTATTTCTTGGATAAAAACTTTTCATTAATAGGTGTTAGGGATGAAAGAGGTGGTTTGGGTGCTGATATTAAATACCGTTTTCAGTTTAAGTGAAGTTGGTTTTGCAAATGCTCTAAGATTGATTTTGGGTTGTCATCCTTGATAAATCCAAAGACCACTGTTAAAAGACTTTTTGCATCAGCGATTTTAATGATATTGGATAATTATTATCTTTCAACAAAGCGGGTATGATTTTTGACGAATAAACGGGAAACACCATTTGTTTTAACAGGAAGGTAACGGTAATTATGCACATAAAGATAGCGAGTGTAATCTTTCTAACAATCCTTTTGTTCCACAACCTCGTTTATGCTTACGCAGATTGCATAAAGGTTGAACGGATTGAAATAACAGGGGTATTAACATTATCGGAGGATGAAATAAGACCACTACTTGACATAAAGATAGGTATGCCTCTTAACAGACAGGCGGTGTCATCTTCAATAAAAAGACTTTTTCTTAAGGATATATTCCAAGACATCGTTGTTAGTCAACAGATGCAAGATGACTCAAACTGCATAGTAAAGATAGAGTTTGTTGAAAGGATGATACTTGATTGCATTACTGTAAATGCAACTCTATTAAGCCCATCCTTTGTATTTAGAAACATCAATATCCAGACAGGCTTAAGGGTAAACGAACAGGAGATAGCAAATTCTATAGATCATCTGCAATCAATTGTATGGGATAGCGGGTATCCAAATGCTGTTGTTAAGTATCAATTGATACCCAAAGATAAGATAAAAGCCGAATTGAGAATTGACATAGATGAGGGTGAGCCTTTGGTAATCAAAGACATCAAAC
The DNA here is from genome assembly GCA_026415695.1 of Thermodesulfovibrionales bacterium. Taxonomy (GTDB): domain Bacteria; phylum Nitrospirota; class Thermodesulfovibrionia; order Thermodesulfovibrionales; family Dissulfurispiraceae; genus DUZI01. Next base: position 17,872 of record JAOAGP010000122.1, read on the forward strand.
TTGATGACCCATCAGGGATACTGCAAAGATTCTTGCCATTTCGCATTGGTGATACCTTTAACAAGTTAGAGATGCAACGCACAGAAAGACAGATTAGGGGCTTTATCAGAAGAAATATGTTTCTGCAAACCCCAATAAACTACTCTTTTAGCGATGGTGTCCTTGAGGCATCCTTTAGAGTTGGTAAAAAGATAAACCTCCAGATAATTGGAAATGAGTTTATAAGCACTGGGAGTATACTCAAGGAGATACCTTTGATGGAGATTCGCCAGATTAACCAAGAGTTAGTAGAGGAATTAACAAAAAGGATAGAGTTACTATACAAGCAAAAAGGCTTTACATTTGTGCAGGTGTTACCAGCCATTGAGGAAAATGATACAGATATACTGCTAAACTTTTTCATTTACGAAGGGCAAAGGTTCTTGATTAAGAATATTGTGTTTCAGGGTAATTCCGTTGCCTCTGATAGATTACAGGCTGTTATGTCTCAACGCATAGACACGCCATACAATCAAGTAATGCTTGAGGATGATATAGAATCATTAAAGGAGTTTTACTCTTCACTTGGTTACCTTGATGCAACAATTGAACATAACAAATCTTTGTTTTTAGAGGATAGTGTAGAGATTGTGATATCTATCAATGAAGGCAAGAGGTATCTTATAGATGAGATTCATTTTAGCGGTAATAGTATATTTACATCAGAAAACCTCATGACTTTTTTAACGGTAAAGGCAGGAGACCCCCTTAATGATATAGAGATTTCTAACTCAAGACGCAATATTGTGGATAGATACAGGAAATTAGGGTTTGCAAATGTTCAGGTTGGGGTAAAAAAAGAGACACAGATGGGTAAGAATAACATTCATTTCTCAATCAATGAGGGAGAGAGATTCCTTTTTGGTAAGACTGTTTTTAGAGGCAATGTAAAGACAAGGCATCAGGTGCTCTTAAGGGAGATGCTTCACAAAGAGGGATATTTCTTTCAAAACTCAACAATCCTACAAGAAAGACAAAGGTTGTATAGGACTGGGCTATTTTCGGACATTGATTTAGATGTCTCTAATCCATATACACCGTTCTATGAAGGGGCTGACAGCATTAAGTATGTGGATGTTGTTTACACTGTAAATGAGGCGCCTGCTGGTTCTATGGAGTTTGGGGTGGGTTATGGTGAGTATGAAAGATTTAGGGGATTTCTTGAGGTGGGGTATAAAAATCTGATGGGTATGAACAGACAGGGTAGCATACGAACAGAGATTAGTAGCATTGAAAAGAGATACATCCTTTCATACTTTGATCCATGGTTTTTTGGAGAAAACCTTCCACTTAAAGGTCTCTTGCTACACGAAAGGAAGGTGGAAAGGAGTATTGATACCAAAGAAACGAGATACAGATTGAAAAGGACTACAGCGAGTGTGGGTATTGATAGGAAATTCACCAAAGAGGTTAATCTTGAGATATACTACGACTTTTCTGTGGTCAATACCTATGATGTAAAACCAGATATAATAATAACCAAAGAAGACACAGGCACACTTATTATCAGTGCTATTAGACCGGGTGTTATCTACGATACAAGGGATAGTCCCTTTGAACCCACAGAAGGCATCCTTGCAGGTGCAACTGCCAAGTTTGCAACATCCTTACTACTGTCTGAAACAGATTTTGTGAAGTTCTCTTTTTACATTAACAAATACCAATCCATATCAGATTCTATGGTGTTGGCAGGTTCTATAAGGGGTGGTATTGCAAGGGGGTTTAAAAATACACAGGAGTTACCTTTGGTGGAGCGGTTTTTTTTGGGTGGCAGGACAACTGTAAGAGGATACGAGCAGGACACCCTTGGACCTAAAGGCAGTGACGGAAACCCCACAGGTGGGAATGTATTTGCAATGACGAATCTTGAGTTGAGAACAAACATTGGTAAGGGACTTGGGGTAGTAACCTTTTTGGATGCTGGAAATGTGTGGCAAACAACAGCAAATCTTTCAAATCTGAAATACACCACTGGTTTAGGATTGAGATACAACACCCCTGTAGGACCTTTTCGTATTGATTATGGTTATAAACTAAACAGGGATAAAGGAGACAGCAAAGGGGAACTACACTTCAGTCTTGGTCATGCATTTTAGACAGCAATTGTCTTACATGTCTTTCAATGAAAAACAATGGCAGGGAGTGAACCCTTGATGCCTTAACCAAATCACTATATTCAATCGTCTGTCTTTTGATGGTATTATCCCCGTCTTTAATGGTCTTAATCCTCATGTCTCCAAACTCTGTTTTGAGTGTAGAGATCTCCCGGTGCAGTTTCTGTCTAAACATTTCATGGAATCTCAATCCTATGGTGGTGGTGTGTGTAAATAGGGTATCACAAATGGTTTGAAGTTTTTGGTGATTGGTAAGTATGGTTATCTTAATGGCTGGTCTTGACCTTTTCATGATGATATGTTCTAAATACACATCTAAAGCACCCTTTTCAAGCAGGATATCCATTACATGCTCAAAGTATTGAGGATTCATGTCATCAATGTTTGCCTCTACGACATAGATCTTTTCGTCAATCCTGATGTCATCTGCTTCTGATATGACAAGCCTCAACACATTCGGCTGTTGATTAAGATCACGGCTACCGGCTCCGTATCCAATAGACCTCGGGATGTAATGGATAATATCTCTTTGTTTTGCAATGGTTGATAGTATTGCTGCACCTGTGGGTGTGGTGAGCTCAATCGGTATGTTAGATTTATAGCATCTGAATCCTTTTAATAATTCAAGGGTTGCAGGGGCTGGTACGGGTAAGATGCCGTGTGCGGTATTTACAAAACCACTACCAAGATTGATGTCTGATACAAGGATATCATCAATACCTAAATAATCAAAACCAGCTACAGTGCCAACAATATCAACAATACAATCAATTCCCCCTAATTCATGCAGGTGGACATTCTCAAAGTCCTCTCCATGAACTCTTGCCTCTGCATGGAATATATTTCTAAAGATTTCAAGTGATGTTCTTTTAACCTTATCCGTTAATTTAGATGTATCAAGCAGATGAAAAATATCTGCCCATCTAACATGATTATGAGATTGGTTAAATATCTCCACATCAACCTTTGTTGCATCTATCCCACACCTATTTACCTTAAGTTGAGATATATTGTATCCATCAATGGAAATCCTTTGTATTGTTTCCTTAAAAAAAGACAGAGGGACACCTATATCAACCAGTGCACCTAATAGCATATCGCCACTTATTCCAGAGAAACAATCAATGTATGCAAATGCCTTCATCTATTTACCAAAAGGACAAAGGGGATATCTGCATTCCCTACAATTTAGACATAGTCCACCGTGCCCTAACATTGCAAGTTCGTTTCTACCAATCTTTTCTCCTGCAAGAACCCTTGGCAGTATGATATCAAATATCGTTATCTTGTGATACATCCCACAGGCTGGGATTCCAATTATGGGGATTAAATCATTAGAAAGAGTATCCTCTTTTTTTATGTAGCCTATGAGAAACATTGCACCGGGCAGCACACTTGAGCCATAAGTGATATCAAAAGCCCCAATGTTTTTTATAGCAAACCTTGTAACATCATCAGGGTCAACCGACATCCCACCCGTTGTAATCAATAAATCTGCACCTTTTTTGATGAGGTTTTTGAGGTTACTTTCAATAATATCAACATTATCAGGGGCAATGTGTATGTCAATGATATCGCCGTCCATAGCCTCAATCTTTGAACTGATGATATCACTAAATGCATCCTTCTTTCTCCCATAGTAAATCTCGTTACCTGTGATGACAATTCCGGCTTTAGGTCTTCTTAACCTCTTGACCTCAATTACTGACTTTTGTTTTCCATTATTTGCACCTCTACAGATCTTTTCTGCATCCTCAACCATTGCCCTTTTTACAATCAAAGGGATAGCCCTCGTGCCTGCAACGACTTGTCCTTCTTTAACTATGGTGTTGTTATGCAGTGTGGCACACATAACCTCTCCAAGCTGATTAAATGCAAACAACCTTTTCTCATCAATCTTTAGTAGTCCTTTGTAAGAGGCGGTGAGATTTATCCTACCTTCTTTGGGTTCAGAAATTGTTATCCCCTCTCCACTAAGTGCTATTGCCAATCTCCATGCAGCATCGTCTTCATGGATCTCATCAGGTTGTAGGGATAGCACAAAGAGTCTTTCCTTGCCAAGTCTTAAAAGGTGGTCAATGTCCTCCTCTTTAACGACATGCCCCTTTTTAAATGCCCTTCCCTTGAAACCTCCTGCCTCAATCTCGGTAATGTCATGGGCAAGGATACTACCAACTGCATCAAAAACCGATATTGTTTTTAAGAAACTATCACTCACTGGTTTACTACATACAACATCCTCACACATTCTTGTTACCCCCTTAAATCAAAGACTTGTTTAAATACCTCATCTGCATATTGAACTATCTTGCCCTCAATAATCTCGTATTTACTTATGAAATCTCTTGCATCCTTTGTAAGCATAGCCCCTCCACCATTGATCCCCCCCGCTTGCCTTTGCACAAGGTCTATGCCTAATCTGTCCTCCATAATCTTGATATAACTCCATGCCTTACGATAGGAGATGTTTATCTCCTTTGCAGCCTGATTTATAGAGCCAAATCTTTCAATCGCCTTTAGAAGTTGCATCCTGCCTCTACCAAATACAGGCTCACCCTCTACATCAATCCAGACCTTTGACTTAATCTTCATAGATGTTTCCTCACATGGTCGTTATTGCAAATTTGCATAACGAAGTATAAAAAAATATCTACACAATTTACAACATCGTGTAGTATCCTCCTCCTTCAGCACAGTATTTGCACATTATTTTATCATCTATTGCTACTTCTCGCATGTCTTGTATTGCCTCACCGCAACTATCACATAAGACCCTTCTTAATGGTCTACCGGGCATGTCTTGAGGTTTGATATCAACCTTTACAGGCATGGTATCAAACAGTTCTTCATCAGACATCTCAATGTAGGCTTGAAGTTGTGCCTTGTATTTGTCTTCAATTTCGGGCATCTTTTTTTCAGCCCAACCTCTTGCCTCTTCTTTAGCAATGATTCTTACAGCATGGTTGTTTTTAAGGTTTACAAATGTGGCAGCCATCTTGCCATAGTCAATGTATTTGAGAGTTCTTCTTCCAAGGCTGCAGCCTGTGACAGATTGAATTGCATCGGTTGCGCATCTGTCCATCTCTACAAAAACGATGAGGTTCTTCCTGTCTATGCCTTTAGGGTCGTTGATACCAATTAACTTGAGTCCTAACATTGCCATCTTAACACCTAATACCTGCCCTGGACATAGATGTCCGTGTAATCTTACCGACTCTTTAAGGTAATCATCAAATGAGTTGAGCATAGTATCAAGAATTATATATCATAATGGGGTAAATTTTCTGTAAATTGCACACATAAACACACAAAAAAATCTTTAGAGTGAAAAAGGAGTGAATGCTATGATATTTGTGTTTTTTTGCTTTTTTTTATTAATCACAACCTCTACCTTTGCAGAGGATAGGTTGCCTGAAATAGTCGTAAACGCTCCACTTTATGGTTTAGATGCACACAATGCAACAAGACACATTGAGATAGTATATCAAGAAGAGATCCTTTCAAATCCAGTTCATTCTGTAGCAGAGATACTAAAATACATTAGCAGTGTAGATGTGATGCAAAGAGGTCCCTTTGGTGTTCAGTCAGATGTAGGGATAAGAGGGGGTGGATTTGAACACACGCTCATACTCCTAAACGGTATGCGAATTAATGACCCACAGACAGGTCATCACAACCTAAACATACCTTTAGGCTTAAACGATATTGAGAGGATTGAGATTATTCCATCAGGTATGGGGCTACTTTACAGTGCGGGAAGTTTTGGAGGCGTTATAAACATTGTTACAAGATCAAGGTCTGATAAGACATTTGAGGGCATGTTTTCATTGGGTAGTAATAGTTTTATTGATGCAAATGCCTCCATATATGCAAAAAAGGGTGATATGAGTGTAAACATGTCTATTAGCGGGCAGAAGTCAGATGGATATAGACTAAACACTGATTTCAACATCAAGTCCATTCAATTAAATATAGATACAAAGGATGTAGGGTTATTCAGTGGATATACTGACAAAAGATTTGGGGCTAATGGTTTTTATAGTCTTAAATACCCATTACAATGGGAAAACACAAAGACATTTTTCCTATCAGGCAGGCTTAAAACAAGGATTGAGGATATAAGATTTGAGCCATCCATTCTGTATCGTCATGGGTATGACTACTACATACTTGATAGGACAAACCCAGATTTTTATAAAAATACACACAATACTCAACTTGTAAATATCATTTTACCCATACAATACGAGCAAAACAACCAAGTTATGACAGGCGGTCTTGACCTTTCTTTTGATGACATTGATAGCACAAGATTAGGTAAACACAATAGGAATAGTCAGGCATTTTTTGTTGGTTTAATAAATAAAGGTAAGATATCAACTTCAACCTTAGACTTAAGGCTTGATAGATTTTCAAAATTGGATAGAATAGAAGTTTCTCCTTCCTTGTCATTATCATACAGGTTGTCTGATTATATGAAATTGAGGGCGGCTTTTAATCGTTCATTCAGGTTGCCAAGTTATACAGAACTTTATTATACATCACCAATCCATCAGGGCAATGACAAACTGAAACCAGAGATTTCTTATAATTTAGAAGGAGGCATAGATGTATCAAAAGACTTCTTAAACACTAAATTTACCATATTTAAGAGATGGGGCAGGGATGTAATAGACTGGATAAAAAAGGGTGATATATGGGTATCCGACAATATTGACAATCTTGATACAATCGGCATAACTATAAGCACTTTTTTATACATGAAGGAAGGTAGTAGTTTGAAACTTGACTACACATGGTTAAACCAGCAAAACGACACACTATCAAATGCATATGGTAGATATCTTAGACACAAGATAAACTCTATTTTTTCGTATAAGTTATCAAACAGCATCAACAGTAATCTTGTAGTCTCATACCAAAAAAGGGTCAGCCAATCCTCTTATGTGTTGGTTGACATGAAGTTGATAAAAAAGGTAGATATTGACAATATAAAGGTGAATCTATTTGTTGAAGGTAAAAACCTCCTGAATAAAGGCTATGAGGATTTCACTGGATTGCCGATGCCCGGAAGGAGCCTGTTTTTAGGTATGAATATGGCTTTTTAGCAATTATTGTAATGACTGAAAAACAATATTCATTAATGATATAATAGCATCTAAATAATCACAAGGAGGGACTCTGTGGCAAAGGTTCCTGTTACAAACTTAAAGGCAGGTATGAAACTCATCAAGCCTGTAGTCAATGAGGCAGGCATGGTGATGCTTGGTGAAGGGACTGTTTTAACAGACCAGATGATTAATAAGATTAACAACATGAATATTGCCGCAGTTTTTGTTGAGGGGAGTCAACAGAGGACAAAGTCAAAAGAAGAGACTATAAAGGAGATAGAGGAAAGGTTTTCTAAATCGGCTGATACCGAACAGATGAGACTGCTAAAAAGGATCATGCTTGAACATGTTGAGGAGATATACAAAGAACAATGATAGATACAAAAAATCTAAGAGCACAGATTGAAAAGATAGATACATTACCAACTATTCCAAGTGTGTTAAAGAAACTGCTTTCTGTGATTGAGGATCCTAAAGTATCACTTAACGATATCGGAAGTTTCATATCAAATGATCCTGTGCTCACATCAAGGGTCATCAAGGTAGTAAACTCACCGATTTATGGGTTTCCGGGTAGGATATCATCAGTGAATCAAGCCCTGATTCTACTTGGTTTAAATGTGGTCAAGGGCATGCTTTTAGGTGTTTCGGTTTTTGAGGCGATGCAGAAGACAATGGCTGGTCTTTGGGAACATTCTATTGGGTGTGCTGTTACTGCAAGGATTATCGCTACAAAAAAGGGTATAGGTGATGTAGAAGAGGTATCAGTGGCTGGGATCTTGCATGATATTGGTAAGGTTGCGTTAGGTCTCAAGTTTCAAGAAGAATACAAGGCATTGATAAAGATGTCTGTTGATAAAGGGAAGTTGTTGATGGACTCTGAACGGGAACTCTTTTTTGTGACCCATGCAGACACAGGGGCGTGGATTGGTAATAGATGGAATTTCCCTAAAAACCTACTTGAGATAATAGAATATCATCATAAGCCTCAACTTTCAAAAAACTTTGCTATCCAGACTGCCATAATACACATCGCAGATATTCTTGTGAGGGCAAAGGGGTTTGGCTTTGCAGGAGACTACCTAATACCTACTATAAATCCGATAGCATGGCAGACCTTAAACCTAAAGGATGATGAGATAAAGGACATACTTATGGAAATGGAGGATTCTCTTACGGAGTCAAGTAGTTTCAGTTTGGATGATGATTAAGAATAAGACTATTGCGATTATCACAAACAATTCCGTTACGAAAAACATCCTCAATCAGAAATTAGACTCGCTTTATAATGCATTGTATTTTTCAAAGGTTCATTTTGCCCTTGATTATATATACAACTCTCTTCCTGATTTGATTATACTTGACACAATAGAGCATGACAGCATTTCACTATCAATCGTTAAGGACATAAAAAAAGACCCAATATTTGCACAAATACCGATTATCTACATAGTTCCTTTAGATTATGTTTTAACACAAGATGATTTTGCTATCTTTGATGATTACATCAGGTATGACTACTTAGAAGACGAGATCTTACCTCTGACGACGCTCTGTCTTAACAGGGCGGAGCGTGTTGTAGAAACCAACCCATTATCAAGACTCCCCGGCAATATTACTATTGCTAAACAAATACAAAACAGATTAGACAGACAGGAAGTATTTGCAGTTGCTTACACAGACCTTGATTTCTTTAAACCTTACAACGATAAGTATGGTTTCAGTAGAGGGGATGAGGTTTTAAAGATGCTTGGCAGATTAATCCTCAACACAGTAAGACAATGGCAACCCCAAGACAGTTTTGTAGGACATATTGGAGGAGATGACTTTGTGTTTATCTGTAGTGTTGACAAGGTTGAAGGGCTTGCCCAAGAGATAATACAGACCTTTAGAAAGATAGTGCCTACCTTTTATGACTCCGAAGATAGATTTAAAGGATATATTGATTCAATTGATAGAGAAGGCGTTAGAAAGAAGTTTCCAATCATGGGGCTTTCAATCGGGATTGCTACAAACCAACATAGAAGTTTTACCCATTATGGTGAGATAGCCGAGGTGGCATCAGAGATGAAGAAGTATGCGAAGGTAAGCGGTGGAGATTGTTATAAGATTGATAAGAGAAAGGGATAAAATAACATCAATTATTAGCAGGTAAATATATCTTGAAAGTAGAACCCTCACCAACAGTGCTTTGCACCTCAATATGCCCGTTGTGATTCTTTACTATAGTGTATGATTGGGTAAGTCCTAATCCCATATGGGTTATATAACTCTTTGTTGTAAAGAAGGGATCAAATATCATAGTGAGTTTATCTGCATCAATGCCATGTCCTGTGTCTGATATACTTATACAAACATACTTGCCGGGTTTTAAGGGCAGATTGTCTTCATTTTTGATATTTATATTTTCTGCCTTGATAGTCAGAGTGCCACCATTATCTTGCATTGCCTCTTTAGCATTTATACAGATATTCATGATTGCCTGTTTAATATTTACTGGATCAGCCTTTATAGACCACAAATTATCAGGTGTTTGTAAGTTTATGATTATGTTTGATGGGAAGACACCATGGATGATATCCCTTATTTCATAAATAAGTTCATTTACTTCCAATGTTTCCTCGTTATACTCTTGCCTTTTAGCAAACCCTCTAAGGTGTTTTATCAAATCAGATGCCCTTTGTGCTGACTGCTCTATTACATTTAGATATTTATTGTATTCCTCTGCCTTTTGACTATCAAGTTCTGATGAGAGTCTAATCCTTACTAATCCAGCATAACCAAGCACTCCTACAAGAATATTGTTGAAATTATGAGACAATCCAGCCAACAAGTTAGAGATAGACTGAAATCTCTGTGATTCAATCAAGAATTGCTCTATCTTCTTCTTTTCAGTAATATCTAATCCTGTTACTATAAGATATGTGTTGTTTTCAGATATCTTACTTATTGTTATTTGCCATATGATATTTTTTTCTTGTCCAATTGGTGTCTTAAATATGGATTCAAATATTCTGTTTCCTGACTTTTCCTCAAATGTGCTGATTAATTGTTTTTCCTCATCGTTAAAGAAAGGCATGTCAGATAGTGGAAACCCCACCACCTCACTCCTACTATATCCTAATATCATCTCAGCAGTTTTATTGAAGATTATGACCTTTTGTGATCTGTCAAAGACAATAATCAAAACGCCCACCGTGTTGATTATGTTATCAAAAAAGTCCTTTTGTTCGTTTATCTCATCTACCAACCTATTGAGTCTCTGTGTCCTTAACATAACCACTTCTTCAAGATTCCTTGAATATGCCATCATCTCCTGCTGTGCCTGATCTAATCTATCAATCATCAGATTGAAGTTTTGAGCAAGCAATCCAAACTCACCATCGTATTCATTCTTAATCTTTAAATTTGCTTCACCAAATGTTACCTTTGATAAAACTTCAGCAATCGTCTTTATTGGATTGGTAATTATATGGGAGAATAGTACGACTATTAATATGAATACAACACAAAACACGGCAGAAACGATTTTTATAAATAAAGTCTCACTGTTAATTGAGTCTTGTAAATCTTTATCAGAATATGCAAGTATGAGTAGGTAGTTTGCAGTAATGACCTTGTCATTTAGCGTGGCTTTTTCTTTGTTGATATTAAATGGATAGACAACGGTAAGATGAAGTCCATTCCATTTTAGCATTGGCTTATCAGTGTTTAATAATTCAGTTGGCGGCATCTTGTGTGGTTGTTTTGTTGGATATACAGTGTTAGTTTCTTTTTCGTAGATAAAAATATCCGATATGCTTTTAAAATCAAGTGATATTTTTTTAAAAATGGCATCAATATCCTTTTTATCAGTTAGGTTAACTAAAGCACTTACGAGGGTTGCAGTTTGTAAGGCGTTTTTTTCAGCGGATAGTTGTTGATTAGACTTTATTCTCTCAGATGCTAAATAGCAAAACAAAAACCAACCTACTACAACCAAAACAGTACATGATAAGGCAATTCTATTTTTAATGGTTAAACTTGGCATCATATTTTTTAATCACAAAAAGGCACCTTCCAAGGATTTATTACAGGCACATTCAGTAGATACATCACATAAAGAGATTATCCTCTTTAAAAGCTTATTGATCTTGTCGTTTGATATCTTCATAGTATCAATGACTTCAGTGGTTGTTAGTCTGTTTTTTGTGATGCCTGCTGCCATGTTCGTAACTACTGCTAATGAAGAAAAACACATCTCTGCTTCTCTTATTAAAGATGCCTCTGGCATGAGAGTCATGCCAACAACGGATGCACCTATTTTTGAGAAAAACCTTATTTCTGCAGCCGTTTCAAGACGAGGGCCGTTTACACATACATAAGTGCCTGTGTCTATTAAATCAATATGTTCATCTATGGAAGATATTTGTATTATCCTTCTTATCTCATCACAAAAGGGATTGGTAAAATCAATGTGTGCAACCTCAGGGCCATCAAAGAAGGTTGAAGACCTTGCACCAAATGTCATGTCAATAATCTGGTCTAATAATACGATATCACCCGGTTTTAGTGTTGTATCAATTGCGCCAACAGCATTAATAGAGATAATCTTTTTTACTCCTAACTCCTTAAATCCCCATATGTTTGCCTTGTAATTTACCTTATGCGGTGGAATGTTGTGTCTTAATCCATGCCGAGACAAGAAAAATACATTTTTATCAGAAACATTTGTTGAGATATATGGTGATGATGGAAAGCCATATGGAGTATCTAAAGTTATTTCTTTATGGTCGGTGGTTAAGCCTTGATTGTAAATACCACTACCACCAATCAACCCAATTGACATAGTATAATAATTTTATTTTAATGGTGTAAAAAAAATCAAAATTTCACAATATGGTTTCAGTTGTATTGTTTTGTTCATGTTGAGTTAAACAGTAGATTTGAAATGAACATAACATAGTAAATGAATGTCGTTACTGCAATTCCTCTGGATACCACTTTTTACGAATACCTTTGTAATTTGGTGAGTTTATCAACTTATTCACTGCATCATCAATTATACCAAGTAGCCATGCCTTATCCTTCCTTATAGCAATAGCCCTATTTACCACGCCTACTGGTTCACCAACTGACTTTACACTACCATGAGTATTTGTTTCTTTTAGTAACCCTGAAACCCTTGCAGCACTTGCACAGTAGGCATCTATCTCTTTTTTTAATAGTGCCATGTGCACTTCTTGATAGGTTGAGTATTGTTTCAACTCAATATCCTTGTGAGCCATTAGATACCTTACCGCAGCACTTGCCTTGACTGCACCAACCTTTATCTTTGGGATTATGCCACTAATAGAATCTTCTGATGCCTTAACAAAAAGTAATAGAGGGGTTGATTCATAAGGTTTAGAAAAGACAAAATGCCTTTTTCTTTCTTCACTTATGGCTATTGATGGAGTAATGTCTGCCTTGTTGTCTAAAAATAATTTAAGTAGATCATCGTAGTTCTTAGCAAAGACATATTCAAACCTTAAGCCCGATAACTTTCCAATCTCGGTCATAATATCAAAAGAAAAACCACTTATCTGATTGTTTTTTTCATCAATAAATCCAAGTGGTCTGCCATAGTCTTGGATAACAACTATGTAAGTATCATGTTTAGTTTCTGCATTGACTGTCTTAGAAAAAGTGAGCAAGCAAAAAACCAAGCACACAAAAAGCCATGTCTTATTTTGCTGAAACCTGTTTTTACACATTATAGCCTCATCATAAAAAAAGCTAAAATTCTATGTCTCAACTGCACACAAAAACTGGATCAAATCACCCAAATATTCTTTCTTGTCTTTTCCCGATGGGATTAATTTATCTTCAAAGACATTTTTATAGTTTAAAAGCAAATAGTTAATAATATTTGTCAGCATGTTTTCATCCACCTCCGTATCAATTAAGTTGTCAAACATGCCTCTTAACTCATTATCTCTTTTTAATAAGTCCAAAACGATAGTAAAACAATTTTTTTTATACTTAAGTAAAATTGCCCTTTCTTCAATAGTTATTAACAGTGATAACCAAATATCATCATATCTTAATAAAAGTAGATCAGAAATAGGGAATGCCTTTCTAAAAAGCTTAAAGGTAATATCATCGCCATATAACGCACCAATCTTTATTTTCAATCCTGAGTATGTCAGATTAAATTGCATTTGTAGGTTATCAGTGTCTGCTGTGATTATTTGCACAGTTTGACCTTGTGCCAATTTTTTCAAAAACTCAAACCCTTGTTTACTTGAAGAGTAAAAACCATTAGTCTTATCAGCTTGTAGTGTTGCAGGATTATCACCTTTATCAAACAAGACACCAATATATATTTCAAGTGTGTTAATGTCAAAATCTTTAAGCAACTCTGCCAAAGAAAAATCCTTGTCACCTTTTCTAAATAACTTTTGATTTGTCTTTAGATACTCAACAAAAATTCCAAACTTTTCTGATGTCCATATTTCCCTTCTCCCAGCAGTCCCACCACTATCTATCCTGTTTTTAAGTTCAACTAAGACGATAGTCTTTTCATCTTTTATGATGCTACCAACATCAGTAGTTACATCCCTATTTCCTAACCAATCCCATTGACTCAATCTTAAGGTTTTCTTCTCTTCTGGTAATAAACCTTGCTGGGTAAATAGTCCTTTCTTTTTATGCAAATCAGGGTATTCTAACCAAAGTGGTAGTTTACTTAATTCTATATCAAGGGTGCATGTGTCAAATGATGAGGCAATCTTTTTTTCAATATATTTCCCTCTGCCTCCTTGACTATGATGATAATAAGAAGTTACTCCTAACAAAGCCTCATAATATTCTTGTATATCTTTAGGGACACTTAAGAGTCCATCATAAACCTTGCTAATTGGATCAAAATCTTTTGCATTTATGTTTGTGCATAGTTCTCTGAGATTCAATAAAATATTTTTGTATGGCTCGTAAAGTAAGACATCTCCTAAATCCAAGCTCTTTTTAGGTCTTACACAAAGTAAGTTTCTTTTTACGATCATCTTTACTTCTCACATATAATTACACTTTCTCCCCTTATCGCCCTGTTGCGTGTGCCTAAAAGGGGGTTGAATATTAGCCTCTTAAACTTGAATCCTACTTCTTCGCAAAACCTTTTTGTAGCCATAGTAGTAGGTATCTTCTTACCATTTACAGTGCTGTCGCCTATGATTATAGCTAACTTCCCTCCTTTTTTTAATGCCCAATAGATGTTTTTGATTGATTCCTTTAAATCCTCATAATATTTTGCAACTTTTATTGGCAAGCCGTCGTAAATGTTAAGGGGTTTGCTTTGTTTCATCCCAAGATATTTTGATTCAATCTTTCTCATGTCAATGCCGAGATAATCGTAAGCAATCTTGTCTTTGCCAACATAGTCTATTGAGAAATAATAAGGTGGACTTGTAATACAGGCATCAAAACTTTCTCGCAAAGAAACATTATTTGTTATCTCTATCACATCCCCTTCAATGATATTAGCCTTCTCAAAGTGAAGATTATATTTGTCTTTAATTTCCATTGTTTTCTTATAGCAATCCTTTATGTAGTTGAGTTTTTCAATAAATAAAGAAACTTTGCCTTTTTTGTTGTATCTTGAAGTCCTTGAAAATGCATCCACAGTATCAAAATACACCGCAAGCATTAGTTTGTGTATCAGTGGGTTGCTGTGCTTCCAGTTGTTATTTTCAATATCATCTAATATCTCTTGTAATTGACCTATGCTAAAGTTTAAATCACTTAAATTGGCAAAAAGTAGTTGGTTTTTTAATTCTGCTAACACAATCCCCATAGGCGTAACATCAATTCCAGTGCTTTTAATACCCATTAACGATGCCTCATGTGTAGTAGTGCCAGAGCCATTAAAAGGATCCAATAGCATGGCATGGTTATTTAAGTTAAAGGCATTAATGAGTGTTCTCACAACCCTTGGATAAAACTTGCCTTTGTAAGGATACAAATTGTGGAAGGCATAGGCATTAGTATCGCCAAATTTATCAACAATATCAGTATAGAGTGTTGTTTTGCCTTTAACCTTTTCTAAATGTGCTACCCTCATCCTTAAATATTCAGCATCGCCTTTAAATTCTACTGACCTATTTATAGAGTCAATCGTGTATTCATCAGTAAGTCCTTTAAGTTCTAAATCCAAAAACTCTAAATCTGCGAGTGTTTGCATCCAAAATCCAAAGGTGGTATCCCCTTTAGGTTGTATGTATTCTGAAAATTCCTTTGCGTAAGCCTCCAATATCTCCTCATAAGATGG
>JAOAGP010000123.1 GCA_026415695.1 Thermodesulfovibrionales bacterium
GTGCAACCTTGACACCACCCGTAGGTCGCAATCCCTTCTAATTGAGGGCTTAATTCCTATAAAGGGCAAATTTTAATTTCAGGAGGTAGTTATGGTCGCAATCCCTTCTAATTGAGGTCTTAATTCCTATCAGGGTATAGCCCTGCTTTCTTTTTTTTGCTCGGTCGCAATCCCTTCTAATTGAGGTCTTAATTCCTATGAGGGAAGAAGTTATTTGAGTGGTGCAACCTCGAGTCGCAATCCCTTCTAATTGAGGTCTTAATTCCTATCATTCAATCAATTAATGGGAGGTAAGAAATGAGCGTCGCAATCCCTTCTAATTGAGGTCTTAATTCCTATAGCACCCCCTCAAAATATCTCTTTTAATCAATATGTTATAAGGGTGTGTTTCGGATTTTAGAGGTCTTTTCATAGTTACGCTTGAAATATTCTTGAAATGTTTATAATTTGTTGATAAGTTTTCAAAGAACGCATTAAATTTTTATCCAATTTGTAGTTTTATGTCAAGATGTTTTACCATGTAATTCCTACAAGTCATACTCACCATGTTTGTAAAATTTTACCACACAATAAAGCATGCTTGCGTTATATCTCATAGAAGATCTACTCCCTCAGGCATTCTGTCGCCACATCCTAACACTATGATATTACAATTAGCTGGCAATGGATATATTCTTATATCATCATATTTGGCATCTATGAGTTCTTTAAGACTTCGTTTTAATTCGTTAAGTTCTGCCCATGTCAATGTGCAGTGAAAAACTGAATATTGAAGATGAATACCTATGCCTTTCATGTGCCTAAAGACACGATTCAGTCTTTTAGGGTCTGATATGTCGTAGCAAACAAGATAATTTGCCTTCATAACGATAATTCCCTCATTAGAGCAAAAATGTCATCAATGATGCTATTTATCATGTCTGTAATAGCATCTTGCCTGTTTTCAAAACGAATGACTACTTCGCGCATTCCTTCGTCTGTCAGGAAATAGTCTCCATAGTTGTTTTTGCTAAGCAAAAGAGAGTTATCAATCTTTGAGTTGAAAAACTGTATGGTCTGCATGTCAATCTCTGCATCTAATATATAACAAATATCCAAGACAAACCCGTAGTTATGCCATCTGTTGATAACTCCAAGGTGTGGGTCAAGGTCAACATTTAGCAGGCAATTTGTTATAAGTGTCATAAATAGATTTTTTATCACCTCTTTTACAGCGCCTATTTTCTTTGCATTAGGTGGCAAAAAATCTTTAATAATAATCTGGTAATTCCCTTCTCCAATGTCAGTAGGTGCCTTTTTAGATATCTTTTTAAAAAGTCGTTTAAGCATATAAAACTGTATTACTGACTTCTTTGTCTTAGCCCAATTGTAATAACGATAAACATTGTTGAAACTGGTGTAAAAGATTCTTTGTTCCTTGTGGTGTTTCGGAATATGATGGTTAAAAGGCACTGCTACGCTGTATTTTTTGCCATTCTGAGTCATAAATACTACAGGGATATTGCGTTCTGTAAAAAGCGTAATTGATTCAGCATCAAGCCTCACATTTCCAATAATAACAACCTTTCCTATCTCTGTAACAGGTATCCTCTGCCCAGACTTGTTGGGATATCTAATCCATAGGGAAGGACCATCACACCTTACAATTGCCTTACTACTTTCATTGATGTATAGTGTCTTGTTCATCAGTAAGCCTCCTTGCAATTGTTTTCACGGTTTCTGCAAATGTGGGTCTATTGTTTTTTGCCCATTCTTCGTAAAGGGGATAGAATCGTTTTCTACCCTCTTTTTTCAGATAGTAACCCTGAGACTCCTCATCAATATAAAAATCGTCAGAGCCAAACTCTTTGCTTCTAAAAAGTTCATACACAAGTCTGTCAACCTCTACCCTGTATGTCTCAACCAGATCTGAAGCAAGGGATTCCCTGCCATATTCAAACTGGTGATAAAATCCAATTGTAGGGTCAAGCCCGATGAGTTCTATCTCTCTGACCATCTCAAAGTGTAGCATCGTATAGCAAAGAGATAACATTGCATTTACAGGGTCTTTAGGAGGTCTGCGAGTCCTTTTTGTAAAGTTAAGTGATGGAGCAAATGCCTTTGTAAATGCACTAAAATATGTGGCTGACGCACCACCTTCAAGACCCATCAATGAGGCTATTGATGAGACGGTATCAATCTTTTCAATTATTGATTTTATTGTGTTTATGGCCTCTAAGATTGGCATACGAATATCTTTACGATGTTCTCTTATCTCATCAAGGAGGGTGATTTGCCCTTTGAGTTTTTCCCTAACAATTTGACTGCTAAACTGTAAAGCAAAATCAGGCTTCGTTGATTTTTCATATTGTTTTAACCTCACAATGGCATTGTTATGAAGTCTGCCGTGCAACATACCGCAAAACTTCATACTCCTGCCTGATAAAAAGATTACACTGATATTTTCTTCTGCTAATCTATGAAGCACTGGCGTGTCAATGGCTGCCTTGCCAACTACAACAACCCTTTTTAATTGACCAATTGGCACAGTGCCATCGCGATCACCGTTTACATAGAAGGCAAGGGCATTGCCGTCAAGTCGGATATGAATGTCTTTTCTGTCTATGTATAATGTGCCCATTTGACTTTCTAAAGTGTTTCATCAGGAGTCATCCTTACCATCTCCAAAAAGAAGATGGCAGGAGTAGGAAGATATTCCCCTGTGGGAGGTGCAAAATAGGGAAATATCCCCCACTTTTAATGTGATGCATAACCTATCATATGACCCGCTCGCTCCAAATTAAATAAATTGTTAATCGTCCTTGCAAAGTAACCAGTAAAGAAATAGATAACATAAAATTTCAATCATTTTATCCCTCCTTTTACCCGATATAAAAAAACTCTGGGTTTTTTGGTTGTATTGCCCTTCCCAATGTATGTGTCCTACTCCTTCCATCTAATTGAAAAATATGCACCCTGTCAAAAGGTTCAAATATAAGCCTTCGTAAATTGCTTTCAACATACTTTAGTTGTCCATCAGTCAAAAAACACTCATACACAGATTTTTGCCCACCAGTGCTGTATTGCTTAAGGAAATATCTCACACTGTTAAGTCTTTTAGGGTCAGTGATGTCATAAGCGATTATATAGAGTGTCTTATTCATGTAAATATTATGACAGGCTCTTAAAAGTAGGTCAGCAAAAGAAACATTTCAGAAATATTTCAGATTTATAAGGCACAGTTACATTTAGATAAAACCATAGAGAGAAACTGAGAAGTGTTTAGAAAAGAAGGTTTTAAAACAAAGATGACAGAATGGGTAACTATTTATAAAACTGTGCCTTTGACAATTTTAATTGCTACTTCTGTGAGAAAGTCTTTTATTTCAGAGGAGTCAACAGGGGTTACCCATTTTATTTCTGTGTCAAGAAGTGTGTAATCATACTCTCCTAAGATTTTTGCTACATATATTGGCACTATGCCAGCTGCCTTGCTTTTAACATCAGTCAAAGCCTTTCTAATACTTAAGCCATCTTTAAGGAGATAATAAATGTCAACAATGTCCTTTGGCATACAGCGGTCAACAATTGCAGTAATCTTGTTAGCGAGGATGTTTTCTTTGGAATCTATAAGTCCAAGCACTGGATGGATAATCTTCTCTCCAATATGAGAGGGGACATCGTTGACAAGTTCAATCTTGAGTTGTCTATCTGCAACAAAGATGCGATAAAAGTATTGACCTTTTAAATCCACTTCAACTTTTGGAAAGATATTTTGCAGTCTCTCAACCTGTATCTCTGCAAGCATAACAAAGTTGGACAGATAATTGACAAAATAATCCAGATTGTCTGAAAACCTATGTTGAAAATATCCTCTTGAAAGTGCAGTGCCATCAG
>JAOAGP010000006.1 GCA_026415695.1 Thermodesulfovibrionales bacterium
AATTCACCTTTTATATCTTGCTTTGTAATAGGATGGTGGTCGTAGATGTGAATCTTTGGCTTGTGCTTACTTACAAAATCTCTAAACACGCCAAGACGGTCAAGATTCTTTGTGTCAACGATAATTAATCTTTTAATCTCATCTAAATTTATGTCCTTTAGTTTTTTAAAGTCAAATGGTTTGAAGGTATCTACAAAATCCCTTACTTTTTTTTCAAGTGAGCCGGAGAAGACAATTTGTGCTTGGGGATATAGTTTTTTTGCACACATAACTCCTGCAAAGGCATCAAAGTCTGCGTTTATATGCGTTGTAATGACATCCATAAAATAGATAAAAAAAAGGCGGCTAAAAGTAGCCGCCTTTTTGGGTTTAAGTTAATCTGAAATTTAGAAGCTTACAGATATACCCTGCCTAAATGCATATGCATTGTCAGCCTTCTTTGTTGTTGTTGGGTCAAATGCACTGTCAGCAAAGAGGTAACCACCCTCTACCCAGTACTGAAGGTTTCTATCAATCTTGTAGGTGATTTTACCATCAATTTCCCAGCCAAGGTTCTTTGAAGGATTGCCTTTGAATATTGCAACATCCTTGTGAGCCCTTAACCAGAATACACCTAAATCAACATTAAGATCCTTCACGATATCAGCATTTGCACCGAGTTTGAGATAGTGGAGGTTTGAGATGTAAGAGTTATAAACACCAGCTGAAGTCTTTGTACGATAGTCATAAACATAGGTAAAATCTTCTTTCCAGATTCCGCTCTGGAATGTCTGGTATGTTTTAATCTTATCATCTGTCGCATCACCATCACCAGAACCAAAACCATAAACTAGGCTTAATTTTACTGGATCGATCTTGTAGTCAACGCCGACCTTTGCAGCCCAACCAGCAAATTTTATATCTGCAGTCTTAATCTTACCAGTCTGAATTTCAACATCGGCCTTGATTCCAAATCCAGCAATCTTTGTATCGCCCCTTAAACCAAAGTTCCAGAGGTGGACTGGATATGGGATAGCAGTTGTGTAATTCTGTGCATCTACATAAGTTGCATCAAAACTAATGTTTGTGTTCTTATCTGGTGAGTATGCAGCTACAAAAGCATAAAGATTGTGATCATCTTCTTTCTTTACATCATTCTCAGTAACCTTTGCGTAAACTGCTGCTAATGTAAGCTCTTTGATTGGGTTGATGAAGAACAATGCTGCATCGTTACCAAACTTGCTGTGATCAAGGAACATACCATAACCAAGCTTTGTTGGTTGATGACCAATCTTAAAGCCTGCTGGTACTCCAAAAAGCCCTGAACCTTGGTGCTGTAACCATGCCTCTAATACATAGAGTGTACCTTGCTTGCCATTACCAACTGGGATTGTACCAAAAGCCTCGACTGTCTCAGTACCCCATGTATAATCACTCTTATTTGCATCACCATTTTCAAGCACTATCCTTGCAGTAGTGTTTGGTGTTACATCAGCCTGAACGCTTAACCTAACCTGTTGATCCCAATAGTTTCTATTAGGTTCTGTGTCCTTGTTGAAAGTATCTGTTGCGTGTCTTACTTCACCTCTTACCCTTACGCTACCACCGATTGTAACCTGAGTGGTTCCCTTTGCTACAACTGCCTTTGTGTCCGCAGGAATCTCTGCAGGTGCTGCATATGCGCTAATTGCACATGCAAATACAAAAACTAAAGCCATAAAAATTGATACAGTTTTTTTCACTTCCTAACCCTCCATTGGTTAGTTCAGCATTTTACCGCCAAAGGCGGGATCTTCATGCCTAAACTCAAGAAATTAAGAAACTTTAAACTACTAACCCTCTCTTTTCACCTCCCTTTAACTTTAGATTTAGCAGGTTCCAAAGGAACCGTTTTTAAGACATTAGATTTTAAACGAATTAGATGACTAAAATCAAGGTTACAAAATAATGTTGCAAAATAGAGTTGCAAAACAGATACCATCTTATAAATTATAGGGAAAACACCCCTTTTATAAATAGAATGCGTCAAAAAGTGTATTTTGTATACCACACGATGTGGTTTTAATTCTATAGTAGGAGCATATTAATATGCCCCTACTATTACAATCTAAACCTTTTTACTTACCAGTGAAATTCTTGTTGTAGCCCTTTGAAGTGCTGCGTTTGCCCTCGCAAAATCGATATTTTCTTGTTGTCTCAGCCTTTCTTCAGCCCTTTTCTTTGCTTCCATTGCCCTTTCAATATCAATGTCTTCAACTTTCTCAGCACTGTCTGCAAGGACTATCACCTTATCAGGTGATACCTCTGCATAACCAGTGTTTACAAAGAGATAATCAGTCTTTGAGCCAGACCTAACTTGCATTGAGCCTATCTTAAGAGTTGTGATGAGATTTGCATGACCTGCCAAGACACCAAATTCACCTTCTGAACCTGTTGCAGTGATCTCATCAACATCCTCACTAAGTACTACACCGTGTGGGGTTACAACCTCAAGCCTTATCTTATTTTCCATTTTTTCTCACCTCAGTGGTTATCTACTCCACCCGAGTTTTCTTGCATTCTCCTCAACCTCTTCAATCGTTCCAGTCATGTAAAACGCCTGCTCAGGCACATCGTCATATTGTCCTTCTGCGATTGCCTTAAATCCCCTTATTGTGTCTTCTAATTTGACATACTTACCAGGTCTGCCTGTAAATACTTCAGCAACATGGAAAGGTTGGCTTAGATACCTTTGTATCTTTCTTGCCCTTGCAACCGTAATCTTGTCGTCTTCAGAAAGCTCTTCCATACCAAGTATTGCAATGATGTCCTGCAACTCTTTGTATCTCTGTAATATGGATTGCACCTTTCTTGCAACTGAATAATGCTCCATACCTATAACCTTTGGGTCAAGTGCCCTTGATGTTGAGTCAAGGGGATCAACTGCAGGATAAATTCCTAACTCTGCAATCTGCCTTGACAAA
This sequence comes from Thermodesulfovibrionales bacterium, assembly GCA_026415695.1. Lineage (GTDB taxonomy): Bacteria > Nitrospirota > Thermodesulfovibrionia > Thermodesulfovibrionales > Dissulfurispiraceae > DUZI01. Next base: position 2,943 of record JAOAGP010000006.1, read on the forward strand.
ACGACTGTTCCGTCAAGATGTGTAAATGCAGTCGCAACGGCAGGGTCAGTAAGGTCATCAGCAGGAACATAAATAGCCTGCATTGAAGTAATAGAACCTTTCTTGGTTGTTGTAATCCTTTCTTGCAGTGAACCCATGTCTGTGCCTAAGTTAGGTTGGTAACCAACCGCAGACGGCATCCTACCAAGTAGAGCAGACACCTCTGAACCTGCAAGTGTGTATCTGAATATGTTGTCAATAAATATCAAGACATCTTGCCCTTGATCCCTGAAATACTCAGCAGTGGTAAGAGCTGTTAGCCCAACTCTTAAGCGTGCACCTGGAGGCTCGTTCATCTGTCCATAAATAAGAGCAACATTCTTTACAACCCCTGATTCCTTCATTTCTCTATAAAGGTCATTTCCTTCCCTTGTTCTTTCACCAACACCAGCAAAAACAGAAACACCACCATGCTTCATCGCTATGTTGTGTATCATCTCCATGATAACAACGGTTTTACCAACACCAGCACCCCCAAACATCCCCATCTTTCCACCTCTGACGAATGGGACAAGGAGATCAAAAACCTTAACACCTGTCTCAAAAACCTGCGTTGTGGGTTCTTGGTCAATTAACTCTGGGGCTGGTCTGTGAATTGGGAGTCTCTCTGTGGTTTCAATGGGTCCCATCTTGTCGTAAGGATCACCAACCACATTCATAATCCTTCCTAATGTTCCCTTACCGACAGGAACTGCTATTGGTAAACCAGTATCCACCACCTTCATCCCTCTGACAACACCGTCGGTAGTTTGCATAGCGATAGTTCTGACCTTATTGTCACCCAAGTGAGATGCCACTTCAAGTGTGATATCTAATTCAGGGATGCCTTTTGCTGGATCACCTTTCTGTTCTATCTTTAGACCATTGAGTATTGGGGGGATATCCTTTTCAAACTCAACATCAACAACCGCACCAATTACCTGACAAACTTTACCTTCATTCATAATTAAATTCCTCCTATATTTATAACCATGCTTAATGTTTCAAGGCTTCAACACCACCAACAATATCCATAAGTTCCTTAGTGATGCTTTCTTGTCTTGCCTTATTAAATTTAAGTGTTAGGCGAGCAATCATGTCATTTGCTGCTTTGGTAGCATTTTCCATTGCAGTCATCCTCGCCCCCTCTTCTGCTGCTTGAGAGTCAAGCAATGCCCTAAAGACCTGTATTTCTATATTTTTTGGCACAAGGGTATCAAAAATTGCCTGTTGGTTGGGTTCATAGATGAAGTCAACGGTTTCTTGTGATTTCTCCTCCCCTTTTATTGGTGCCATTGGTAGTAGCTGAAATGTCCTTACTCTTTGCACGACTGCAGATTTGAATTCGTTGTAAACCAAGATTAATTCATCATATGTCCCGTTGATAAAATTTTCGCTCAAATTCTTGGCAATCTCTTGTGCAATTGCATAGTTAATCTTTCCAGAGAGTCCGCTCCAGTGCTTTCTTAATGCTATACCCCTTCTCTTAAATAGGTCAAAGCCTTTTTTCCCTATTGAACTAACAGATACCTGATAACCCTGCGATTCAAGGTCTTTCATGAGTTTTGTAGCTGCCTTCATCACATTTGTATTAAAGGCACCACATAGCCCTCTATCACCAGTAATTGTTACAATCTCCACCTTCTTTACAGGTCTTGCCTCCATCAGTGGATGACCGGAACCTACAGCACCTGCTAAACTTGCAAGCACCATCTCCATCTTTTCTGCGTATGGCTTCAGTTCAGTGATACGGGCTTGAGCCTTGCGGAACTTTGCAGCAGCTACCATCTTCATTGCCTTGGTAATCTGCTTTGTGCTCTTTACCGAATTTATCCTTTTTCTTATCTCTTTTAGCCCTGGCATTATCTATTTACCCCTCTCATTGCTTTATGAAACTTACACTACAAATGTTTTCTTAAATTCTGCAATTGCCGCCAAAAGCCTTTCCTTGATTGAGTCATCAATCGCCTTCTTTTCTTTAATATCGTTCTTTATATCGGGCTTCTTATTAACAATAAAGGACAAAAACTCTGCCTCAAAACGCTTTAAGGATTCTACTGGAAGGTCGTCTAATTGTCCCTGTGTCCCAGCAAATATTATCATGACTTGGTCTTCCATTGCCATCGGCACATATTGGTCTTGTTTCAGAATCTCAACCATTCTACGGCCTCTTTCAATCTGAGCCATCGTTGCCTTGTCAAGGTCTGCACCAAACTGTGCAAAGGCGGCAAGTTCCCTAAACTGTGCAAGGTCCAATCTCAATGTTCCAGCAACCTGCTTCATAGCCTTGGTTTGTGCGGCACTTCCAACACGGCTAACTGACAGACCAACATTAACTGCAGGTCTTATACCTGCATAAAAGAGGTCTGGCTCAAGGTAAATCTGACCGTCTGTAATCGAAATGACATTTGTTGGGATGTATGCTGACACATCGCCTGCTTGTGTTTCAATGATAGGAAGTGCGGTAAGTGAACCTCCACCTAATTCATCGCTCATTTTCGCCGCCCTTTCAAGTAACCTTGAATGCAGATAGAAAACATCACCAGGATATGCCTCTCTACCGGGTGGCCTTCTTAGTATCAAGGATAATTGTCTGTATGCAGCTGCCTGTTTGCTTAAATCATCATATATAATCAAGGCATGTCTTCCATTGTCTCTGAAATACTCACCAATAGCACAGCCTACATAAGGTGCGATATACTGCATTGGAGCAGGCTCACTTGCAGTAGCAGAAATGACAATAGTGTGGGCCATTGCACCGTATTCTTCTAATGTCTTGATAACACGGGCAACACTTGCCCTCTTTTGACCTACTGCAACATAGATACAGATGACATCACCACCTTTTTGGTTTATGATGGCATCAATTGCGATTGCGGTCTTACCTGTCTGACGGTCACCGATGATTAACTCTCTCTGACCCCTTCCGATAGGTATCATAGCATCAATTGCCTTAACACCTGTCTGTAGAGGTTCTTTAACAGGTTGCCTATCAACGATACCGGGTGCGACAACATCAACTATTCTCGTTTGTTTTGCTGTAATCGGGCCTTTGCCGTCAATAGGCTGACCGATAGCATTTAAAACCCTTCCAACCATCTCATCGCCCACAGACACGGACATAATCTTGCCCGTCCTTTTTGCGATATCCCCCTCTTTGATGAGCTTGTCATCACCAAATAAGACTGCACCAACGATGTCTTCTTCAAGGTTGAGAGCCATCCCAAACACACCATTTGGGAACTCGATCAACTCTGAAGCCATGCAATTGTCTAATCCATAGACCCTTGCAATTCCATCACCAACCATTACAACAACACCTACCTCGCTGACATCTACCCTCTTTTCGAAGTCAGCGATCTGCTTTTTTAATTGCTCACTAATCTCTTCTACCTTAATCTCCATTTGTCACCCCTTTATTAGCTTATCTCTTAACAGCCATAACTGGCCTTGAATGCTACTATCATACATCTTGCTACCTAATTGAACCCTGATACCACCAATGAGGGTTGGGTCTGTGATATACTCAACCTCTGTTTCCTTACCTGTTACAGCCTTTAGCGTTTCCTCTAATCTCTTTTTGTTCTCCACTGAAACCTCTACCGCACTGGCTACCACCGCCTTTAACCTGTTTTTCATATCAAGATAGAGGATTGAGGCGGCCCTTACTATCTCTGACAGTGCAATTATAGCCCCACATTCTCTGATGTATTTTAGGTAGCCTGTTAACTTATCAGACATCTTCAGTTTATCTCCCAAAAGGGTAATTACCTTATCCACTTCTTCACCTGAGAAAACAGGGCTGACTAACATGTTTCTAAAACCTCTGTCCTTTTCCATCATTGATGATACGGTCTGTAGTTGGGTTAATGCGGTTGGAACTTCACTGATATCAATCTTTCCTAACAATTGTTTAGCATACTTTTTTATACCTTTTACCTTTTTCAATTCTTACCCTCCAATAATTTAAGGGATTCTTGGAATAATCTGTCTTGGTCTTTTTCGGTAATGTTTTCCTTTATCAGTTCTTCTGCCCTTGCCATTGCAGCCTCAGCAGCCTCGGTTTGAATTGCCTCTTTTGCCTTCCTAACCTCGTAATCTATATTTATCTTGGCCTGTTCAAGTATCTTCACTCGCATCCTTTCGCCCTCTTCAATGAGACGAGCCTTTTCCTTCTCCCCTCCTTCCTTAGCAGCCTCAAGTATGCTTGCAATCTCCTTGTCCTTTAATACAAGCCTCTCCTCTACCTCGGTAAGAGCCTTTTGAGCAAGTTCTTTTGCCTCTTTTGCCTCATTGAGGGTCTTTTCAATGTTTTCTTTTCTCTGCTGGAGGTAATCCTGAATGGGCTTTTTTACAAACTTGACAAGCAAAAACACCAAGATACCAAAATTTAAAAACTTCCAAAACCAATCCATAAGGGTAAATCCGTGCTCACCGCCACCAGCTGCAAATGACGGTGTTGAAAAACAAAGAGCTAATAAAAACACTGAAACACTCAAGGAACTTTTAAGTAAATAGTTTTTCATTTCTACCCTCATACCTTCACCAATTTGTTCATGATTTCTGAAGCCAATCTCTCAATGTCAGATTTCAATGCAGCCCTTGCCCTTTCTGTTTGCTCCCTAATATCCTTCCTCGCCTTTTCAATCATCTCAACTGCCTCTGCCTCAGCCTTACTCATGACATCCTTTTGGTAGGCAATGCCCTCTTGACGAAACTTCTCGTAAGTCTCTTTAGCCTTAATCTTTGCCTCTGTAAGATCAACATTGATCTTTTTAAGGAGTTCGTCTTTTTTGGCTATCATTGCCTTTGCGTCAGCGAGCATGTCATTGATTGAGCCTTCCCTCTCTTTTAAGACCTTTTTGAGAGGTTGAAATAGGATTGAGTTGAGAACTACAAGGAGGATTAAGAAGTTTGCAAGCAAGACAAAATACCAGTTGTTAAATTCTAACATAACCCCCACCTTTCTATTTTTATATTTGTGGCAAGAAAAATACCATAAACTTTCTTGAATTTGTCAAGAATTTGGCAATTATTTTTTTTTATATGTAATTTGAAGAATATTATAACTTAAGTTTATTAACTGCTTTAATCAACCTTTTGCATGCCTCATTGATGTCATCTATTGTTGTATAAATACCTGTGCTAACCCTGATAGCACTTAAGGCATCATCAGTCAGACCCATAGACTGTAGTGTTAGTGAAGGTTTTGGTATGCCTGAATGACAAGCAGAACCAGCAGATATTGCCACTGAATCAGATAGAGTAGCCACCAAATCATGTGCTTTTATGCCCCTTATTGAGATGTTGAGTGTATTAGGAAGCCTTTGTGTGAATGAACCGTTTAACTTTACAGGGAAGCAAGAAAGTAGCATCTCATATAAGGTTCTTGTTAGCATTAGGCTATGCTCAGCAAAACTTGTAATCCCATCAAATACCAATTCACACGCCTTACCAAGCCCTGAAATATAGGGGACATTTTCTGTGCCAGGTCTTATCCCCTTTTCTTGACCTGCACCTCTTAAAACTGGCTGTATTTCAACTCCATCCCTGATAAACAGTGCACCAACCCCTTTAGGTGCATAAAACTTATGTCCTGCGATGGTGTATAAATCAACATTTAAATCATACACCCTCGTACTTATTTTCCCCAAGCATTGTGCCCCGTCTGAATGAAAAACTATGCCATGTTCCTTTGCAATCTTGCCGATCTCTGTGATGTGCTGTATCGCACCAGTTTCATTATTTGCATGCATGACTGTAATAAGACGAGTATCGCTCCTAATTGCCCTTTTTATGTCATCAGGGTCTATTATCCCATCACTGCCTATTGGCACAAATGTGACTTCATAGCCTTCTTCTTTTAGTAACATCAGCGGATTTAAAACTGAAGGATGTTCAATTAGAGAGGATATGATGTGTCCCTTATTGAACCTTAACATATAACCTACTATTGCGAGGTTATTTGACTCGGTGCCACCTGAAGTGAATATTATCTCATCAGGATTACAGCCTAAGAGTTTTGATACCTGTAACCTTGCATTATCAACGATCTGTCTTGCAAGAATACCATAACGGTGTGAACTTGAAGGATTACCAAATATATCCAAACATCTTACTATCTCTTGCTTGACTTGAGGTGCAATAGGGGTTGTTGCATTGTAGTCTAAATAGATTGGTTCATTATTCATCAATGTCTCTGTAGAGTATGTCAACATCAAGATTGAATTTCTTTCTTATCAGTTCTGCAATATGCAATGTTATCGCAGGTGAACGATGTCGTCCGCCTGTGCATCCAAACCCAATATTGAGATAACTCCTACCTTCATTAATAAACGCATCTATCATAAACTCAAGCAGATTCATTACTAACATTACAAATTGCTGACCTGTCTGACTTTCAACTACATAGTCATACACAGGCTTATCGGTGCCTTTTAGTGGCTTTAAATCCTCAACAAAATAAGGATTTGGCAAAAAACGAAGGTCAAAAAGCAAATCAAGGTTGTTTGGCAGTCCATGTTTAAAACCAAATGATATTAGTAATATATATAGGTTTTTATTATGTTCTTTATCACCGTAATAGGATTGCACTAACCTTCTTAATTCGTGAGGATTGTATTGTGATGTGTCAATAATCCTATCAGATATCTCCTTGATGTCTTTTAGCATAGACCTTTCAAGCCTAATAGCAGACAATATATCCTTACCTTCTTTAGAGCCAATCATCGGATGCGGTCTCCTCGTTTCTTTATACCTTTTTAACATCACCGAATCATCTGCTTCAAGGAAGACAACCTCTACAGGCATATTTCTTTTTAGTTCAAAAACAATATCTGGTAGATACATAAGCGACTCGTCGTCTCTAATGTCAAGGCATACTGCTAAATCTTTTTGATGTCTTCGTTTCTTAAGGGTGTCAATGAGGGATGTGATCAAGACAGAAGGCAGGTTGTCTATACAATGATAACCTATGTCCTCAAGTGCCTTCAGGGCAACGGATTTACCCGCCCCTGAAATGCCACTTAGTATCAAAACCTTAAAACTATTTTTGTTATCCAATACTTACTTTGTTTTTTCTATTAGACCGTAATTTCCGTCTTGTCGCTTATAGACAACACTTATAGAATCCGTTGCCTCATTTACAAATACAAAAAAGTCCTTATCAAGTAACTCCATCTGATGCACGGCATCCTCTGGTGACATTGGTTTCATCTCAAACTTTTTGTGCTTTATTATCCTGCCTTTTTCTTCTTGTGGTGGTGCATGCTGAATTACCCTTTTTTCACCTTTTCTTTTTTCATGCAGTTTCTCTTTATACTTAATAACCTGTTTTTCAAGTTTGTCTATAACCTCATCTATGGCTGAATATAGTTCCCCAGTAGTGCCTTCAGCCTGAATCATAACCCCGTTTACCTTAAGAAGCACCTCTGCTTTATGCCTATGCTTCTGAACACTCAAGGTTACAATAGCCTCATTGATATTTGACAAAAACTTCCCAAACTTGCTGACCTTTTCAGTTGCATAATTCCTGATGGCATCTGTAATCTCTAAATGACGACCGTTGACAATAATGTTCATAACACATTCCTCCTTTTTGTCGTTTTTAATGCCTGATTGTTCTCTTTCTTATATTTTGTGGTGGAATCTTTAATTCTTCTCTGTATTTAGTAACTGTCCGTCTTGCGATTGAAATCTTTTTACTCTTAAGCACATCAGCGATAGCCTGATCACTCAATGGTTTGGATGGATCTTCTGCCTCAATGACCTCTTTTATCAGTGCCTTCACCACGGTTGATGATACAACACCATCCTCACCACTAAGCGAGTTGCTAAAAAAATATCTAAATGGAAAAACACCATGACTACATGCAAGGTATTTATTTGATGTTACTCTGCTAACAGTGCTTTCATGAAGATTAACATCCTCTGCTACATCCTTTAGGTTGAGAGGTTTTATGAATTGAGTGCCATGGTCAAAGAAATCCCTCTGAAATTTCAGAATGCTTTCTGATACCTTGTATATTGTCCTGTTTCTCTGGTCAAGACTCTTAGTAATATCAATAGCCCTTTTCATCTTTTCCTTGAGAAACTCTCTTTCCTCTTTTGACAGCATCTCTTTATTTAGAAGCAGTCTCTTGTAATTTTCGTTTATTGACAATCTTGGAATGCCTTCGTTGTTTAGGATGATAATATAATCATCCTCATCCTTTTTGATAATCACATCAGGGACAATGTAATTGGTTTCAACGGTGGTAAATTGTCTTCCGGGTTTCGGTTCTAATCTCTCTATGATTTTGACTGCTTGTATTACCTCATCAACAGATACATTATGCATCTTTGCAATGTTTTGATACCGTTTGTTTTGTAAATCATTCAGATTGTCATTTATAATCTTTTGAACAAGTGTGTTTTCAAGTTGCAAAAACTCAATCTGTAGTAACAAGCATTCTTTAAGATTTCGTGCTCCTACACCAATTGGATCAAAACTCTGCACTAATTTAATTGCCTTTTCAACATCATCGGTAGTCACCTTCATCATCTGCGCTATTTCCTCATTTGAGACCCTGAGATACCCGTCATCATCAAGATTACCAATTACTGCCTGTGCAATCTTCTTTGTAACCTCATCAGACCGAGACAGTCTTAATTGCCACAAAAGATATTCGTACAAGTCTTGTTTTTTTGCGATAAAGGTCTCAAAGGATGGAGTTTCTTCGCTATCAGGCTCAAAATAGCCTAAATCCCTACCATCCATTGCCCTTTCTTCAAAGTATTCGTCTTTGCTGAATAAAAGATTTCTTTCAAAATCTATCTCACCGTGTTCATCAAGGTTTTGCCCGTTATTTACTAACTCGTTAGTCTCTTCAAACTCAAGATCATCACTTGAGTCAGATACCTCCTCCAATAAAGGATTCTCCATTAATTCTTGATTAATCGTTTGGATTAATTCCAAGTGAGTTTGCTGAAGGAGTTTTATAGCAAGTTGAAGTTGCGGTGTTAGGATTAGCCTTTGAGATAACCTTAAATCTAATCTATTTTCAAGTGCCATTACAGTCTAAAATCCTTTCCTAAATATGTATCTCTAACATCAGCATTGTTAACAATATCGGAAGGACTCCCGTGAGCCAATACCTGTCCATCATTGATTATGTATGCCCTGTCGGTAATGGATAATGTGTCTCTAACATTGTGATCTGTAATGATAATACCAATACCTTTTGATGCAAGATAGGACATCACCCTCTTTAGATCATTTATCGCTATGGGGTCAATCCCGGCAAACGGCTCATCAAAGAGCATAAACTTGGGCTTTAGTGCAATTGCCCTCGCAATCTCTGTTCTTCTCCGTTCACCACCAGATAATCTATAACCATCTCTATCTGCAAATCCTCTGAGATTAAACTCATCAATGACATCTTCAACCATCGTTGAAATGGTCTTTTTGTCTCCAACACCTGCTATCTCAAGAACCGCATAAATGTTGTCCCTTACTGAAAGTTTCCTAAAAATTGATGGTTCTTGTGGCAAATATCCTATTCCAGCCTTAGCCCTCTTGTGTATCGGTAATTGCTTGATACTGCTTGAATCCATTAGTATATCCCCACTTTCAGGGTCTATAAGTCCTACAATCATGTAAAATGTGGTGGTCTTCCCTGCACCATTAGGACCAAGAAGCCCTACTATCTCACCTGATGATACCTCAAGGTTTACATCCTTGACAACATATCTTTTACCGTATGACTTCCTTAAATTGTTTACAGATAGTGTCATCTCGTCATTATTGATGATTTCTCGACAATCATCACCTTGCTGTCATCTACCACAGTCATATCATCGGATATGTAGTATGTCATCTTTGTCCCTACAATAACATTGTCACCATCAGAGGCCCTTGGCTCTCCTGTAAATACGAGTGTTTCTATGGGTTCTGCGTTATAAACAGCATCTTTTGAGGTAAGGATGTGCTTGCCTCTTATTAATCTAACATTGCCATGAGCCTCAATCTTATATATCTTGCTTGATGTTTCGTTTCCATCATCCTTGTAGTATATTTTCATAACATCGGCATAAAGATGCACATCTCCTCTTTTTGCATACACATCCCCTTCAAATATTGCTATCTTTGCCTTGTTATCAGATGTGAGTTTGTGTGATGTAATGACTATTGGTGTTTTTTTTACTGCATTAGTTTCCCCAAAACATAAATGTATTTCACAAGTAAGCAGCAAAAATATTAAAAAAATAGAGACGAATCGTTTATTTACCATCAAAAACCGCCCTCACATTCTTATTTAAAATCGCCTTGTCTTTGGTAGCATTTAGGTCATCACCTTCAATGCTAAAACCCTTTCCCTTTATCTTTATATCCCGTTCCGCCTTTAAGGTATTAGTTGTGGAATCCCAGTATAACTTACTTCCCTCAATGTTTGTATCCTCACTAAATGCAAAGATCTCACCGGGTATATTAAAGTTTTTATTTGAAAGGTTATAGAAAGCCTTCTCCGCCTTTATTTTATACCCCTTATCAGGTAGTAATACAGTGATATCCTCAAGTTCTATCTCTTCATTGCTTATATTAGTAGCCTTTTTGGCTAATAGCTTCCACTTAATCTCTCCTGATTTCTTTTGTTCTATAACAACATCTTCCATAAAAGAGGCATCCCCATATGAAAATTTAGGCATATAATTGTTCCCCCAATCAGTCCTCATATACAAAACACTAACCATCAAAAATAACAGCGAGATTACAAAGGCTATCCTTTTTAACATATTAAACCTAACAATACCACATTTTTAAAAGTTTAACAAAAGAGTTTTAAAGTTGCAACCATAATGCCAAAAAAAACAGACCGTTAAGGATGTTACCCTTAACGGTCAATAATCTTGATCTTGAGGTCTATATTACATCTCTGTAATAGTTATAGCACTCGTTGGACACACACCAAGGCAGCTTTCACAAAAGACACACTCTGAAGACTGATAGGGATCGGACTTGCCATCAACCATCCTGAATACAGCTTGAGGACAAATATTTACACATTCCTCACAACCTTCACACTTCTCAGCATCCACTGTTACCATATACATAGTCTATCTCACCTCCTTTATTTAGAAGATTAAGCACACCAATTTTAGAATGTGGATTTTATACAAGACTTATAAAGACTGTCAATGAAAAATCTACACCTTCTTGACCTTAAATATTGAGATGAGATTTAAGATGTCTAAAAGGTTATAGAGTCTATCATCTCCTACAAGGACGGTTACCCCTACATTGTCAACATGAACGAGTTTTAGCAAAAAACCTATAACTGAAGATGGCATTGACAGTGAATCAGGTATCCTTAAGGTCACTGATGTGATCCCCTTATCTGTCAGCGCCCTTACAGAATCCTTAATCTCCTGATAATCCTCAATACTTTGGATGTTACCCAATATTGTTATCTCTGATGCTCCGGTAACCTTAATCTCCATAAATTTAGCCTCCTTTTTTTATCTTTTTTATCAAGGTTGCCTCATTACCCTTTTGATTGTAGTATATTCCATCAAGGATACTTTCAGCAATCTTTATCCCTCTGCCTGAAAATGCTGCATTATTTTTTTCTACCCTTTGCATGCTATCAACATCAAATCCACACCCACTATCCTTTATGCAAGCACAAATAAGATAGTCCTCTACTTCATCAAAAACCTCAATGGTCACCTCAATACAACTTTTACAGGTCTTTTCACATTCTCTTAAGTAATCATCATAAGTATCATTTGCAATGAGTTCTCTCTTCTTTGAGGTAGGCAACTCAATATGTCCGTGCTCGTAAGAATTCAGTATTATCTCAGAAAATGCACTCATAAACAAGATGGTATCATCACTTTTCATAAAAGCAGATAACACTTCCTTGACCTGTTCGGACAACAAGGTTATCTCTTTAATCTTGCTTAAGATAGTCATTGTCTTGCTAAAGATCTTAGATGCTGGCTTTTTCTTTAAAAAGACTATGGTTATATCATCATTTGGATTGGTCATTACCCTACGAAACTTATCAAAAAGATCCTTTGCAGAACAACATGATTTAAAGTCAGCCCTTATGTAATCGTTGTAAAGTTCACCTTTTGTTGAATAGCACTCATTAAGACCATCACTGTATAGCATTATCTTTGAGACATCAGAAATGTCAATATCTTGAATCCTTAAAGGTATATCTACCTTCATCAAGGGGAGATTATTGCTTTTTAGTATCTCAACCTCTCCATTTATTTTTTGTAGCATTATTGGAGGCATTGAGAAGTTGGCATAGACCATCCTTGATAATCTAAAGTCCAGATAGACAAGTGAAAGACAAACTATTTCCTCATCAATAAGTTCAGGTTTAATGAACCTCTGATATGACTCAATACAATCCTGAAGTGTGAAATTGCCATCCTTAATCATCTCAGAGGTTATGTGATTAATATAAGAGGTTGACAACATCGTTGTGACTGATGCAGAAAGACCCTTACCCATAGCATCAATCAAGAAAAAGAGGTATCTATCATCACCTAATCTTCGTATTGAATAACTATCGCCACTCATTATATCTAATGGTTTAAAGATATAGCTACAAAACCATTGACTATCACCACTATTTTCATTTCTTATGCTTATCTTTCGCATAAAAAGGTCATTTTTGATGATATTTAATTCCTTTCTAAACGCCCTTTCCTGCTGTAAGGAATGGTATTTTTCCCTGTATTTAAAAAGTTCTATCTCCTGCTGCCTTGTCTTTCTCTCAAGATTTTCTAAAATGACCCTTTGGGTGGCTATCTCAATGGCGTTAAATAGATTGTCAAAATTTATAGGTTTTGCCACAAACTGTGTAACGCCAAGATTGATAGACTTTATCAAGAAATCTGTGTCAATAAAACCAGTAACAAGTATGATTGGGGTCTTTGTGTCCTTTTTTCTTATTTCTTGTATCATCTCAAGTCCATTCATGACAGGCATGAGGTTATCGGTTATTAATAAATCAATGTCGTTTTCAAAGTATTTTTTCAATCCCTCTAACCCATTCTCTGCAAAGATAATCTCCTTAAAATGTCCTCGTAATTTACCTCCAACTGTCATTCTAAATAGATCCTCATCCTCTACATACAAGACCTTGAGTTGTGAGGTAATATCCTTAAGTCTATCCATTGTTTTCATCTTGAAGTTGTCTCCTTATAACCCTGTCTTTAATTAGTGTTGTATAGAAACCTCTTAAGCATTGACTCATCTGTTACTATAAAATATTCACACCTTGAGGTATCATCATTATTATGTCTGATAGATTCAAGATAACCCTTAAATTCACACTCAGCAAAGATGCTTCTAATCCTGTCCCAATCTGGACTGACTGTTTTTATATCCTTTATATCAACATCATAAGACAGATCAAGTGTGGCTAATCTCTTTGACAATCTGATTACATCAGCGTTTTCAGAGATAAGTCTTCTAATCCTGTTGTTGTTTATGATATCTGGGTTTGTCAATAATGCCTCCACACTGCCAGCCATAGATATCAACTCTTTTGCCTTTTTCTCACCAATACCCTTAACACCCGGTATGTTATCAATGCTGTCACCAGTAAGAGCCATGATATCGGTTATCCTTTCAGGCTCTACACCGTATGTCTCTATTACCTTTTTTTTATCAATGACAGCATCCTTCATATAATCATAGATCCTAATCCTATCATCTACCAACTGAAGCAAATCCTTATCTCCACTTAAGATAGATACCTCATGCCCTTCATTAGCATATTTTTTTGCCAAACTGCCAAGTATATCATCTGCCTCATAACCCGGCATCTCAATTCGGTGTATTCCCAATGCATCTATAATGTCCTTGATGACTGGTATCTGCACTATTAGGTCATCTGGCATGATTGGTCTATTTGCCTTATATTTATCATAAATCTCGTGTCTTTTGGTTGGTTGAGGGGAGTCAAAGACCGCAATTATTATGCTATTTTCCCTTTCTTTTAACATCTTTAATAACATGCCTGTAAATCCATAAATAGCATTTGTAGGCAACCCCTTTGAATTGCTCAACCCTTTAACAGCGTAATAAAACCTATAGATGTAAGAATTACAGTCAATGAGATAAATCTTCATAGTCTTGCCCATATCTTTGCTCTTACGATTACCCTCTTTATCTCTGTAGCTTTGCATCTTTGACGGTTTCACATTCCCAAAATACAGAATAAGGACATTTTGCCTTGCAATAATTATAATCTAACTGATTAAACAATCTTGTAATCGCATCTGCCTTTGAGACATAGCACTTCTTTTGTTTGAGGTGATTAAACATCCCAGCCCCCTCAAGCACCTTTTTAACTGGAGATTTTACATTAGCCAGATACACCTCTATACCCATAGCCCTTAATTCAGAGACGAGGTCTTTGAGTTCATCTATACCTGTTGCATCTATCTTATTTACCATCTCCATGTCTAACAATACAAACTTTAGTGCAAACTCATCGTGTTTTGCACCCTTTTCTTGCATCCTTTCTTTGAGGTCTTTAACAATATTTAACACATGCTCCTTAAAATACTCAGCATTTGCAAAATATATTGAGAAATCAGGCATTAGATACAGTATCTGCGGACATGTAGGAAGATTTTTCATCTCTGCATTTACAAAAATCTCAGAACGAGGGTCTCTTGTTAGTATGACTATCCTTGGGTTCATTGACTCCCATAAAAATATCAACAAAGAAAGTGTTATACCAATAAACATGGCATAGTCAGGTTTTGTTATCAGGGCAAATGTGAATGTCGCTATGGCGATAATACCATCATTACGATTGGTCTTAAAAAGTCTTACAAATTGAGACTCCTTTATGAGTCCTACTACCGCAGAGATGACTATTGCAGCAAGAGTAGCCTTTGGGAGATATGTAAATGTTGATGTGAAAAACAAAAGGGTAAGTATTACTAAAAAACCAGAAATCACACCTGAAAGTGCTGTCTTTGCCCCTGCCTGCAGATTTACTGCACTTCTTGAAAAAGAACCACTAACACAAAAAGACTGAAAAAATGATCCCACGATATTAGCCATGCCTTGACCGATGAGTTCTTGATTAATGTTGACATGCTCCTTTGTCTTTTCAGATATTGATTTGGTGATTGCCATCGCCTCCATAAATCCCACAATTGCAATAACAATCCCCGGACCTATCAAACGAAAAGAGGTTTCCACACTGATAAATGTTGGTATCCTTGCTATAACACCGGTTATGTCCTTTTCAACGAATACTTCTGTGTGCCCGGAAAAAGGCAGAGAAAAAGAGGGGAAACCAGAGGGCATATGACCAACGATATTAACGCCATACTGCTCTATCCTAAAAAAATATCCCCCTAATATAGCCAAAAGTGCTGCCACCATTGCACCCGGAAAGTGCTTGCTTATCTTTTTACCACCTAAGATAATTGCAAGCGAGATTAGACCGATACCCAATGTGTATGGATTTGTATAAACAATATGGTTGAATAAATCTACAAACACAGGGAGTATAAACTCACTATCCTTGACATCAATACCAAAAAGGTGTTTTAACTGTGTAGTGGCAATGATTATTGCACCAGCGTTTGTAAATCCCACTATCACAGGGTGTGAAACAAAACGCATGATAAACCCCATCTTAAAAACACCCATCAAAAACTGAAATGTCCCAACAATTGCAGCAAGGTTTATAGCCATAGCAACAAACTCTGGTGTGCCGGGTTTTGCATAAGGTAGTATTGAGGCAAAGGTTAGGAGGCTTACAATGGCAACAGGACCTGTTGACAAAAGTCTTGAACTACCCCATAATGCAGCGATGATAGAAGGGATTGATGCAGCATAGAGCCCATAAATCGGTGGCAGTCCTGCAATCATTGCATAAGACATAGACTGTGGGACTAAAACAACCGCCACAGTAATCCCTGCTAATAAGTCCCTTAAAAGCCATCTTTTGTCGTATGTTTTTATCCAGTCAATAAATGGGAAAAGGTGATTCATAAACTATCTCTATGACAGAATATCTGCAGATGAGATCTAAATAACAATAGTCTTTGGGATAGAGAATCCGTTGAATTCAGAAGCATAAGAAATAGTGTAAGCACCGCTTGATAGTATCAAAATCCTATTGCCAATATCAGGTTCTGGCAATTCCACTTCCTTATCAATAACATCAAAGCTATCACAGCTCGGACCGGCAATAGTCCATCTCTTTACAGGGTTTCTGCTGCCTACCACATAACTATACTTAATCCCCCCGATACTCTCCATTAATCCATTAAAAACCCCAACATCTATGTATAACCAATCTTCATTGCCTCTCTTTGCCTTGCCAATAACGGTTGAGACAAAAACCCCTGCATCTCCAACTACTGCTCTTCCCGGTTCAATAAAGACCTCAACCCCTTCTGGAAACTTTTGTCTGATTGATTGAGATATCCTTTTTTCAATGCTTTCAATACCGACCACATCCTTTGTATATCTTATTGGATAACCACCACCTATGTTTAAAACCTTAAGGTCAATACCCCTTTGTCTTGCCAAATCCCACAACTCACGGGATTTCTCTATAGCCATATGCCAATTATAAGCATTGTTACATTGTGAACCCACATGAAATGTAAGACCTACAGGCAATAATCCTTTATCCCTTGCATACTCAAGGAGATTTGCTGCCTCATCTATCTCCACACCAAACTTCTTACTTAGTGGCCATTCACTGCCTTCATTTGAGACAGAAAGCCTCACATAAACGAGACTATTTGGCACATATCGTGCTATTTTATCAACCTCTGAATATGAATCATAAGCAAAATACCTAACACCATAATCCCTTGCTGATATGAGAAACTTGAAGGTCTTGATAGGATTACTTGAGATAATCCTTTCAGGACCTACAGACAAGGATTTGAGCAGTTCTAATTCTCCCTCTGATGCTATCTCAAAACCTATGTCCATTTCTGCCAACAATTTCAATATCTCTATGTCAGGATTTGCCTTGACTGCATAATAGACCTTTGAGCCCTCAACCCCTTTACCAATCTGCTTTATCTTGTTTATAACCACATCCTTATTAACGAGCAAGTAGGGAGGGGGGATATCGTTTAATGCGATAAAGTATAAGACCTTTTCCCATGTTTGTTTGTCTATCAAGTGGGACGGTATCTGCATTTATTCTCCTTTTGAACTTAATAATTACCTTGTTTAAAGGCTACATGACATCAACTTGTCTTGATATCCATTCCAACAAATACCTTGCCATTTTCTATCTGAATAGGCAACCTTGACAACGGTCTTGTTGGAGGGCCAGAAATAACATCACCAAACATATTGTATCTACCCGCATGACAAGGACATACAAACTCCTTACTTATGCTATCCCAGTTTACAAGACAGCCCAAATGACTGCAAACAGGAGACAACGCAATATGACCTTTGGTGGTTGGTGAAATGTAGATTTTATATGCGATATCCTTATCATCATTCCTGTAAGTAAACCTTGCAATCTTGACATGCTTACTTGGTAACTCCTCGGCATCAAAAACTGGTATATAAGTTAATGTCCTTACAGGTTTCTTGTTTGGATATGCAAAATACAACAGACCTCCTGCTAACATCACCAAAGAACCAAAAAAAAGATTGATAAATCCCTTCAACAACTCCCTTCTGCCCATTTCGTGCAACCCTTTAGCATAAAAACCAAAAAATCACTATGTGATTAGTAGTTATTTAAAACAAACCTTCACTTTTTATAAAAATGATAAGTTAAGATTAAACTCTCCCCTTTTAGAACTGTTAACAATCTCAAGAACCCTGAATTTATTTATCGCTTATCCAAACCCTGTGCTGCTTTCAAGCCCTGTTTTTAATGAAGAGTTATTAGTCTAAAAACAATACTACTAAACGCTTTTTAAATTGCCCATCTTTTTGCCACCTGATGTGAAATTGCGTGTTTAAGTCACATCGGGCGACTTTGAAGCCCTTGTCTCATTTAATGCCTTGTGAAAGGGTTTGCCGATTTTAAAATGAACAGCCCTTTTTGCAGGGACTTCTACCTTTTCACCTGTGCGAGGATTTCTTGCAACCTTTGCCTTTCTGTGTTTTATCTTGAAATTACCAAAACCTCTAATCTCAATCTTTTCATTCTTTGCCAATGCCTCCTTCATACCATCAAAGACAGAGTCAACAATCATCTCCATCTGCTTTCTCGTGAAATCAGGAACCTTTTCTACTAATTTGTCAATCAAAACTGATTTTGTCATCTTAAGAACCCTCCTTGAAATTAGTAATTAGGACTATTGTATAAACATCATATAATTCAGATTGTAAGTTTGATAACCCAAGGTATTTGACCCGAATATCTTGTTTTCTAACATCTCCACCAAAAAATGCTTTGGCTTCTTGGTCACTACCTCTGGATCTCCTTGTATCCCTGCTAATTTCCCAGCAAGCCTTATGGCATCTTCAAGCGTTCCTAACTGGTCAACGAGCCCTTTCTTTAGTGCCTGAGAGCCTGTAAAGACTGTGCCATCAGCAAACTCCCTTACCTTCTCAATCGGCAATTTTCTGCCCTCAGCAACTGCGTTGATAAACTGCTCATGCACATTGTCAAGGACACCCTGTAGTATTTCTCTTTGCTCCTTACCCATAGATCTAAAAACAGATGTCATGTCCTTGTATCTTCCACTTTTTATGACCTCTGTTTTTACACCAATCTTGTCCATAAGCCCTTGTAGGTTTGGGATCTCCATGATGACCCCGATAGAACCGGTTATAGTCCCCGGATTGGCAACTATCTGTGTGGCTGGGGCTGATATGTAATAACCACCTGATGCCGCAAGAGACCCCATAGATACTACAACCTTTTTAATGGATGATGCCCTCTTTACCTCTGAGTATATCTCTTGGGCAGGCACTACACCGCCACCCGGACTGTCAACCCTAATTACAATAGCCTTAATATGCTTATCCTTTGTGTATTCCTTTATCTCTTCAATAATGCCCTTTGATTGGATAATCGGACCTTCTACCCTAATAAGCGCAACCTTTTCTTTTACAGATACATCCTTTTTAGCAAAGGTCAATATCATGCTCGTGAAAACGAGAACAATGAAAAAAACTAAAAGAGAAATAACAAACTTACTCTTCATTTGATCTCATCTTTATATTCTTCATGCTTAACCCAATCTTTCTTTCATCAAGATTTATCTTGATAATCCTCACCCATATCTCATCACCTTCTTGTAATGGGATAGAGTTATCTACCTCTGTAGAGTAAACCAATCCCTCAACCCCCTCTATTCCTCCCTGTATCTCAACAAACACTCCAAAATCGGTAATCTTTACGACCTTGCCTTTGTATTCCTGACCTTGCTGATACCTTGCTGGTATCTCCTTTATCCATGGATCCTCTGTCAGATGTTTGATACTAAGCGCAAGCCTTTCCTTTTGGGGTTCTATATTTAAGACCACAGCCTCAACCCTCTGCCCTTTTCTAAACATATCAGACGGGTGTCGTATATGTTTTGTCCATGAAATATCAGATATGTGCACTAAACCATCCACACCTTCAGGTATCCTTACAAACAAACCAAAGTCTGTTATGGTCTTAACCCTACCTACAATCCTGTCTCCTTTTTTGTATTTCTGTCCTACTATATCCCAAGGTTTTGGTTTGGTTTGTTTAAGGCTCAATGATAGTTTTCTGTTTTCCTTATTTATTGACAACACAACAAGGTCTAAAACATCCCCAATTGACACATACTTTGATGGGTGTTTTGGTCTACTAACCCAGTCTATCTCTGAAAGATGCACCAAACCCTCAAGTCCCTCCTCCACCTCAACAAATATCCCATAGTCAACTATGCTTATTACCTTACCCTTTACCCTCATACCAGATTGGTATCTTGATTCGGCTGTCTCCCATGGATCAGGTTTTTTCTGTTTGTATCCTAATGTAACCTTACCATTTGCATCATCATACTTTAAGACAATGAATTCACCCTTATCCCCAACCTTAAAGAACTCAGAGGCATGATTAACCCTCCTCCACGAAATATCAGATATGTGTAACAAGCCATCAATACCTCCTAAATCAACAAATACCCCATAATCAGTAATATTCTTTACCGTCCCAGTAACTATCTCCCCTTCTTTAAGGATACCCTTTAATGCCTCTATCTTTTTTTCTCTTTCTTCTTCAATAAATACCCTCCTTGAAACCACCATATGAGTCTGGTCTCCAAGAAGGGCACTATAATTCTTGAGATTGCTAAGTTTTATCACCCTAACATCTATCTCATTGTTCATGTAAATGTCAGTGTCTTTAATAGGTTTAATATCTACATGAGAAAAGGGTAAAAATGCCTTTAGCCCATTTATGTCTAATATATACCCACCCTTTGTCTTACCTTTGATAACACCTTTTACTATTTCCTTTGTATTGAATGCCTCTACAAGCCTTTCCCATACCTTTATAAGCCTTGCCTTTATCCTTGATATAGATACAATCTGCTCCTTTTCATTTATCCTATCAACAAAGACATCTACTAAATCACCTTCCTTAATACCCTCTATCTCATCCTCGGTAAACTCAGACTTATTGACAATCCCTTCTGTCTTATAACCCACATCAATCACATATGAGTCAGGTCTAATTGTTATCACCTTCCCTTTATGAATCGCGCCACCTTCTACCCTGTGTATTGTCTCTTCATAAAGTGTTTCAATATCTCCCAGATTTGTCTTTAATTGGTTTTCCATAACCTTCCTTTATCCTCCTGTATATCCTTAATTCTTTCAACAAGTTCATTTATAATCCAATCAGGGGTTGAGGCCCCTGCAGTTATACCTATCTTTTTTACACCGTCAAGCCAAACATTTAGAACCTCTGCGGCTGTTTCTATGTGATATGTAGGTATTCCCTGACTCATGCACAATCTTGCAAGTTGAGTTGTGTTGGCACTGTTTTTACCACCAACAACAAACATACAATCCACCTTTTTTGCAAGACTCCTCGTCTCTTTTAGCCTTAATTTGGTTGAATTGCATATCGTGTTAAACACCTTGAGTTCTTTAACCTTATCAAGTAACCTCCCGACTATCTCCTTTAATAGTGTCTCAGTCTGTGTAGTCTGAACAACCACTCCTACCTTGCTTCTTAACCTGTTTATGCCATCAGCAGAGTTAGTAACAATACAATCATCTCCTGCATAACTGACAAGTCCCTCGACCTCTGGGTGATGTGCATCTCCTACAATGACCACTTGGTAGCCTTTATCACTAAGTAGTTTGGCATATTCTTGTGCCTTCTTAACAAACGGGCATGTTGCATCAACTATCTTATACCCCTCTTTTTGCAGTCTATCTATTGTGATTAAAGGCACTCCATGTGTGCGGATTATTATAGTCCCTTTACAACCTCCCGACCCATTTTTATTATAATCAAATGGCTCTACCCCTACCTTTTTAAGTTTTTCAACAACCTGAGGGTTGTGTATGATAGGTCCATAAGTGAAGACATTGTTTTCCCTTTTTGAATACTCAAATGCGATGTCAACTGCCCTTTTGACACCAAAACAAAATCCAGCGCGTTTTGCAACAATTATCTCAACATCCCCAAACATAAATTTTTATAGAATACAGGATTGTAGAAAAAATAGGCAAGAATTAACTTAATCACCACCCTCCTGCTTATATTAATCTCTGATAAAGTGGAGTGAAATTGACACAAAAGCATTAGCACAACTATAATTATAAGAGATGCAAGAGTTAAACGAACAGACAGAACAACGCCTGAAAAAACTTCAGGAATTAAGAGAAATAGACCTTGACCCCTACAAACAAACCTTCAATCCTGAGCACAGGGCAAGAGATTTAATAGACAGTTTCTCAAATCATTCAAAGGAAGAACTTGAAAGACAAGATATACAAGTCTCTGTTGCTGGGAGAATCATTGCTCTTAGGGATTTTGGCAAGGCATCATTTGCTCATATACAAGATTCCACAGGTAAGATCCAGATATACATCAAGAGGGATATCCTTGCAGAAGACTTTAGCATTGTAAAAAAGATTGATATTGGAGACCAGATTGGAGTAAAAGGCAGATTATTTAGGACAAAGACTAATGAGCTCACTATTGAGGTAAAAAACCTTGTCATCCTTACTAAATGCCTTTATCCTCTGCCTGAAAAATGGCACGGACTTAAGGACATAGAGTTAAGATACAGACAGAGATACCTTGATTTGATAGTAAACCCAGAGGTCAAGGAGATATTTGCAAAAAGAAGTGCAATTATCAAGGCAATAAGAGACTTCCTTGAGGCAAAAGACTTCATAGAGGTAGAAACCCCGATGATGCACCTCATACCCGGTGGGGCTACTGCAAGACCTTTTAAAACACATCACAATGCACTTGACATAGACCTGTTTTTAAGAATAGCACCAGAGTTATACCTCAAAAGGCTACTCGTTGGAGGATATGAAAAGGTCTTCGAGATAAATAAAAACTTTAGAAATGAGGGCATCTCCACAAAACACAATCCTGAGTTTACCATGATGGAATTCTATGTCGCATACAAGGACTATAACTTCCTCATGGAATTCACAGAAGAACTTATAACATCTGTTGCCATGAAGGTAATCGGTAGTCTTAAGATACCCTATGATGATGTGGTATTGGACTTCACACCTCCATGGAATAGAATCCCTATGCTTGAAGCACTCATTGAGGCAGGAGTGCCAGAGAGCATATTGAATGACTCAGAAATGGCATCTACTTGGGCAAAACAAAAGGGGATAGATATACCAAAAGATGCCTCTTTAGGCAAGATTATAGATGAGATATTCAAAGAGATTGTTGAACCTAATCTAATACAACCGACCTTCATAATTGATTATCCTGTTGAACTTTCACCTCTTGCAAAGAAAAAGCCTGACAATCCCCAGTTGGTTGAAAGGTTTGAATTATTCATAGCAGGACGCGAGATTGCAAACGCCTTTAGTGAGCTAAACGACCCTATTGACCAAAGACAGAGATTTCAAAAACAGGTTGAGGCAAAGATGAGAGGGGATGAGGAGGCTCATGAAATGGATGAGGATTTTGTGAGGGCTTTAGAATATGGAATGCCGCCTGCAGCAGGTGAAGGTATTGGCATTGATAGATTGGTTATGCTGTTTACAAATAGTAAGTCTATCAGAGATGTCATACTCTTTCCCCTTTTAAAGCCTGAAAGAGCGTGAAAGTCCCCTTTTATCTCTTCATTGCACTTCGTTATTTCAAGTCAAAAAAGAAAAACAAAGGACTATCATTTAATGCAATCATCTCCGTAGTGGGAGTAACGGTGGGGGTAATGGCATTGCTTGTAGTCTTATCAGTAATGAGTGGGTTCCACGAAGACCTACAAAAAAAGATACTCGGAGCAAATGCTCATGTCGTAGTTATGTCCTTTAACGGTAAGATTGACGATTATGAATCACTCATGAAAAGGCTCAAAAATGAAAAACAAATTGTTTCAACTGCACCTTTTGTCTTATCACAGGTAATGATAACAAATGGCAAGAGAGGTCATGGTGTATTTATAAGGGGTATAAATGTAGATTTAGAAAAAGAAACTACTGACATCTTAAAAAAGATAAAACAAGGAAGTATTGAGAATCTAAAAACAAGGTCATCTGATGAAATCCCTTGGATAATTTTAGGTAAAGAACTTGCCAACATACTTGGTGTGTTTGTAGGAGATGGTGTAAACATTATCTCTCCAACAGCAGAGATAGGTCCTCTTGGCATGTTACCCAAGGCAAAACACTTCAAGGTTGCAGCAATCTTTGAGATGGGCATGTTTGATTACGATACAAACCTTGTATTGATAGATTTGAAGGCAGGGCAAGAGTTTTTCGATTTAGGTCATGGGGTTACAGGTATTGAGATTAGACTCAATGACATTTACACCGCTGATAAGGTAAGAGAGTCAATAAATCAGGAGATTGGTTACCCATATTATGCAAAGGACTGGATGCAGATGAACAGGAACCTCTTTTCAGCACTCAAACTTGAAAAATTTGCCATGTTTGTCATACTGATACTTATCATTTTAGTTGCTGCCTTTAATATAGTGAGTACTCTCATGATGAGTGTCATGGACAAACAAAAGGAAATAGCCATCCTTAAGGCGATGGGTGCAGATGACAAAGGTGTGATGCTTATCTTTATGATACAAGGCTTACTCATAGGTATTGTTGGCACTTTATTTGGTGTAGCAGGAGGATATCTATTGGGCAAGATACTCAATAATTACGAACTGATAAAGCTGCCAGCTGATGTGTATTACCTTAGCAAACTACCTGTAAAGATGAAACTGATTGACTTTATTGCTGTATCACTATCTGCTATAGTGATAAGTTTTTTATCAACTATATATCCATCATACTATGCAGCAAAACTCAACCCAGTTGAACCATTAAGGTATGAGTAGAAATTAACAGTAGGAGGTATGCCTTCATCTTTAAGATTATTTGGAGACTTATATTCTACAGCATCTTGCTTGCTGTTGCCTTTGTAATAGTCACCTTTTGGGGTGAGGGTGGTAATAAATTTAGGTATGTAGGTGAAAGGATTGGTGGTTTTGTTGAAAAATACACCGAAGAGTTAGCTAAGTTATCCGATGACCTCTATGGTTTAGTTGACGAGAAGAAAAAGGTAATTGAAAAAGGTAGGAAACTCTTTGAGGATTGAACAGATTTGAATTCTTTGATAATCACACAAAACTTGCACAAGTCCTTTTTTACACCAGCTGGTGAGATAAAGGTTCTCAAAGGAATTGATGTTGAGTTCAAGAAGGGCGAAATTGTGTCAATCATAGGGCTTTCAGGGGCTGGCAAAAGCACATTTTTGCATGTATTGGGCACCCTTGATAGACCTACTGAAGGTCTGATTCAGTATCAATTAGAACAAGAAAAGACCATCAACCCTTTTTCTTTGAATTCTGTGGAACTATCACGGTTTAGGAATGAAATGATTGGTTTTATATTCCAATTCCACTATCTGCTTCCAGAGTTTTCGGCACTTGAAAATGTAGTGATGGCGGGTCTAATCAATGCACAATACAATAAATCTATTTCAAAAAATGAGATATACGATAAGGGTTGTCAACTCTTATCTGATTTAGGGATATACAACAGAAAAGACCACAAACCCGGAGAGTTATCTGGGGGTGAACAACAAAGGGTTGCAGTTGCAAGGGCACTTCTACTAAATCCTGCCGTTGTATTTGCAGATGAACCAACAGGAAACCTTGATTCATCAACAGGGGACGAACTCTTTAGACTCCTAATAAGGATAAACAATACCAAAGGCACAACATTTGTCATTGTAACCCACAACGAATACCTTTCAAAGCGGTGTAACCGCGTACTTGAAATGATAGACGGTAGGCTTAATGCAGTTTGAATAACGATAAAAAAAGGGTAATCCTTGCATATTTCTTCGTAACAGGGATTAATATCTCAGGCACACTAATCCTTCCAACTATTACTGCTTACCTAATGCCCTTTTTATTCCTGCTAATACCAATCCTTTTACACAAGACAATCAACACAAGATTAGATATAAGGCACATTACCATAGGAGTTGTAGCATCAGCCTTGATACTTATTCCAGCATTTATCTATAAGATGCTTTTAGGATTGGCGATTACACAGCCACCCATTGACTATATCCTTGTTACATACCTTCTTGTTGCCTTTCCTGAAGAGGTATTTTTCAGGGGTTTTTTGATGGAGAGTTTCGGATGTAACATAAAAGGTGTTGTTATCAGTAGCCTACTATTTAGTATGGCACATTGGTATAGATATTTCCTTTTTGGCGATTATCTTGCACCACTGACCTTCTTTCCAGCATTAATAATGGGGTTTTTATACATGAAGACAAGAAACACTATCACATCAACCTTATTTCATGGGACATGTAACACGGTGTTGTTTACTTTGGGGTAAGATAAATCGGGGCGAGAGGATTTGAACCTCCGACCCCCTGCTCCCAAGGCAGGTGCGCTCGCCGCTGCGCTACGCCCCGAAAAGAATGTTTATTTTAATACTTAAAAAACAAAAAAATCAAACTTTTGCTACCATATGTAAACAATTGTCATATCCTTAAAGCAAAGGTATTTAAATACTTTCATCTAAAAGCGATAGCCTCTCTTCTTCTGAATCAGCATAAGCAAGGGCAATCTCAAGAAATCTTTCATGCACCTCAATAAATGCATCAACAATGTCTGGGTCAAAGTGACTACCCCTACCAGACCTTATTATCTCTACAGCCATTTTGTGAGATAAACCTTTTTTATAAACCCTTTTACATACCAAGGCGTCATAAACATCTACAAGCCCCATAATCCTTGCAGACAATGGTATCTCCTCACCTTTCAGTCCTTGAGGATATCCGCTACCATCCCATTTTTCCTGATGGCTGTATGCTATTTCACGCGCAAGTTTTAGGAAGGAGTTTTCACCAAGTATTTGTTCTGCAGAGTCAATTACTTTTTTTCCATAAATGGTGTGTTTTTTCATAATCTCAAACTCCTCATCGTTGAATCTTCCCGGCTTCAGAAGTATCCTGTCTGGGATACCCACCTTACCTATATCATGCATAGGTGCTGATAAGTAGAGGAGTTGTATATATTCATCGTCAAGTATATGTTTGTACTTTGGATTTTTCTTGAGTGTTCGTGAGAGTATCCTTACATACTCTTTTGTCCTCTTTATATGGCCGCCTGTTTCAGGGTCTCTTGTCTCCGTAATATTTGCAATTGCCTCAATCGCAGCAGTCTGTGTAAGTACAATCTGTTTGTTTCGCTCCCTAACCCTGTTTTCTTCCATTCTAACTCTGACAAAGGAAAGCAGTGAAAGATTTGATACATAAGTTAGTAAGGGATAAAATGGGGAAATGTAAATACCTTTTGAGAAGTACAAAAATGAAAGAACACAAATCAATAAACTTGTAATAAAAACAATCCCAATACACCACAATGCTCTTAAATAGGCTATGAGAAATGTTGAAAAAAGACCAAGTATGATGACAAAACACATCTCAACTGAAAACGCATATGATGGTCTGATAATAAAGTCGCTTCTCAATATGCTATCAATTATATTTGCGTGTATCTCCACACCAGCCATAGTGGGGTCAAATGGAGTAGCCCTCAAGTCTTTAAGTCCTGCAGCAGTGGCTCCTATTAGCACTATCTTACCCCTAATATCTTCTAAAGATACCGTTTCTTTGATAATGTCTGATGCAGATATGTTTATGAAACTGCCTGAAGGCCCTTTGTAAGGTATCAACATCTTACTACCTTTAATAAGTGGTATTGCTGTATCATCCAAAAAAAGAATTGCCTCATCGGTCTTCTTCAATGACAACACAATCTGCGATATATCAGCCGCTGATAACAATGTAGATAGTGAAAGGTTTGGATAGATGTTATCCTTATATCGCATTATAATAGGTGCCGTTCTTACAATCCCATCAATATCTGGACCTATGTTTATAAAACCAGCATCTTGTGAGTGTTTAAGCAATGTATCTACAGGGCAGAGAATATTTACAGGTTCAATTAGATTTGATGTTGCCCCCTCTGACATCTTAATAAAGACATCAAGAGGTTTTATGCTACATGCCTTGTTAGTTGTAGTATTGTCAAACAAAAACTGATATCCCAAAACCACTTTGCTATCCTTAATAGAATGAGCAAGTATTAAATCGTTATCATAGTATCTCGTTTCAATCCCTGTGATATTCATCTTTAATCCAAACTCTTTTGACATCTCCTGCTTAATCCTTCCTATTGATGTCCTATCAGGTTCAGCAAAGATTATATCAACACCTATGGCGATAGACCCCATCTGCTTTAGTTTATCAATCAGCCGTGCAACAAGATATCTTGGCCAAGGCCATTGTCCAAGGGTTTCAAGACTTTTTTCATCAATAGCCACAATGGTGACAATGCCTGTAGAATTGGGTTCTTTTCTTAATCTTAGAAAGGAATCATATACCTTGAGTTCAAGAAAGGTGAGGAAAAGTGGTTGCAACCAATAGATTAAACAGAAAAGGGCTGTAACCACCAATCCAATAAAAATGGATAAAGTTTTTTCTTTGTTTTTTGTAAGAATATTTAATACTATTACCTTACCACCACTTCCACTCTACGATTCCTCGGTTCACTTACATTATCTCCAGTTGGTATAAGCAGGTCTCTCTTACCATGATAACTTGTAGTTATACTTTCTGCAGATATGCCTTTTGAAACAAGGAATTCCTTTACAACCTCTGCCCTCTGTGCAGAAAGTTTCATATTAAAGGCATCCGTGCCAGTTGTATCAGTATGTCCGATAACCGATATCTCATATGTTGGGCGGCTCTTGATTGCCTCCACAATTGAGGATATTTGTGCCTCAGATTCTTTAGTGAGCTTAGTAGTGCCACTGATGAAATAGAACAAAAACCTTGCTGGTTCCATAGGTTTTGCTTTAAGTGCCTCACCAAAAATAGCCTGAATCTCCTTACTATCTATCTCTTTAGGTTGTGAAGGAGGGGTTTTTGCATCCTCAATCTCTACAACTGTGTTTGCCTTTTGTAAGATACTCTCTCCTGCCTCATTCCTCACCGTAATCTGCCCGACCTTGCCGTCATCATCCGCTACAAGCACAACAATCTCATTGGGTTGTTTTGGTGGTGCAACTACCTTCTCCTTGGTAGCACAACCAACAAGGATAAAAACAGCCAATATCAAGATGTGATTTATTAGTAATTTCATTTTTTATTTCCTTTATTCGCTTACTTTAATGTAAAAACTCGTGCCTCTAATTCCAATAGTAGATGTTGGGGTTTGCACAGAAACTGATTGAGGAGAGAGTTTCCCTATCCTACCTGAATTATAGGTGGCAGTTCCTTTACTTATCTTTGTTAGCATAGATAGATTCCCTTCGGCGGGCTTAAAGACAAACTTGCTGATGTCTAATCGTGAGTTCGGACCAATACTCATTCTTGAATCATCCTTAAAGATGATACCCATTAAACCATCCTTGCCTGTTTTAAGGATATCACCTTGTTGTATTTTAAACCCATCAGTAGCCTTTATATCCTTCCCACCTCTTTCTACAAATGCCTCACCACTTACATTTCTAAGACTTCCTGCGATCTCATCTGAAGCATATACTTGAACAACAAATAGAGATAAAAAAATCACGATACATAAATTCCTCATATTAAATCCTCCTTCCCCTTTTTTAATTCACTACCACAACAAGTATAACCACATTACATAAACCGCAACTCTTATATCAGCTAATCTCAAGTGCTTTAATGAGCCAATTCCTAATCTCATCGTTTATTGGATACATCATAAAATACACCTTGTCTTTGTTTTCATCAATTGCCCTTAAAAGCATATCTTCAGGTATCTCTGGTATCTGGGCAAGTGTCTCTGCGTAACCTGCAGCGGTATGTCTCATCAATGATAAAATAGGTTTTTTATCGGCACAGTCTATGTAAAACACATATCCCTTTATGTGCTCCTTCCTATGTAATCCATCGTCTTTTAAAAGACAAACTGGTGACATCAGATCCTTTGGCATTACATCCCATAATATGTGTTGTTTTACAAATGGCTCTTGTTTTATTTCTTGTAGTGTCAAAATCCTCAAAAACATCTTATAAAAACCTCCTAAACTAATTATTTAGATTTTTAAGCATATCTTCACTATACCCTACAATCACATCTGACACAACTATTGTAGGGAATGTTAAATCTGGATTAAATCTCTTTATCTCATTACATAAAAAGTTCTGCTCATTTTGAGGAAACTTATCAACCTCAATGTATTCATAATGTATTCCTTTTGCATCCATAAACTGTCTCGCCTTTTTACATGCAGGACAGCCACTAAGTGAATAAAATATTATCTTCTTAGCCATCTATACCTCCTCCGTTATGCATTACCAAAAGTGCCATGTCCATGTATCATCATTTGATATTCTTGTGATGTATGCCCAACATCTTCAAGCATCTCAAATACTGCCTTTTGAATGATTGTTAAATCAAGATTAAGGATTTGAGACATTTCCGTAAGAGGCATGCCTAAAACAAAATGTCTCTCTGCTATGAATATCTTAAGGGCATCATCTAAAATAAAATCCTTTAACTCCTTATCCTCAACATTAATAATATCTGCAGCCTCATTAAAGGTCATACCTTCGTTCATATACCTTCTAACCTTATCAAGATTCTCCTCATAAATCCTTGTCTCTTCTTCATCATACTGCTTGTACTTAATTTCTGACATTTCCATCCCCTTCCTCTTATTATGATTTTTTATTATAACACTATATTCAGTTTCTTGACCTCTGAAGATTATATACCAGTTCTGCACCAATCAACATGATACAAGCCGAATAGTAAATCCACAATAGGAATATAACAAAGGCTGTAAGGGGTCCGTATATTGCACCCAATTTTAAGAGGTTACCAACATATATTGTAAAGATGTGTTTGGCAATCTCCATAAAAACACTACTGAATAAAGCACCAATTGCTGCATGTTTTACCTTAATCTTCTGATTAGGCAGTATGAGATAAAGACTGAATAAGGTGAAAAATATTACAAGAAAAGGCAAAATAAAACCAACTATAAAACCTGTAAAAACACCAATCTCAAGGTTAGGCAAAAACCTTTTTAATACATAAGCCTCGGCTACTATATAAGTTGATACAAAGGATGCTAAAACAAGGGCAAAGGTAAATGTAACTAACAAAAATGACAACAGTAGTGACAATAAAAAATGCCGAGAGTGTTTTACCTTAAATATCTTGTCCATTGAGTATTCAAGGCTGGATAACAATTCATAACATAAAAAGGCATATAGGATTAAGGTTATGTTGCCTATTTTCTTGTATGTAATCAAACTGCTTAAACCCTCTGAAATACCTTTAGTAACAGAAGGAAACATGTTGATTATCCTCTCAGTAAAAAACATGTAAAACTCCTGCCTCTCCCCAAGGATGTATCCTAATATTGTCAACAATAAAAGGCAATAAGGAACGAGGGCAAGGATGAAGAAGAAGGATACTGCCGCTGCAAGCATATGCCCACTGTCTTTGAAAAAATCGGCAAAACTTCTTACTAATATCCTGACAAACCTAATCTTTTTGTTGAAGATTACCATCTGTTTTGGTATTGTAACCTTTTAGACAAAAATTACACCATAAAATAATGATAAACCTGTATCTAACAAATAAATGTAAATGTGCAGATTTTTAGGTTAAAATACAAAACGGTAAGGATTGGGTATGCTTTCAGAATTAGGCATAAAAAACTTCGCAATAATAAAAAACCTGTCGGTTAACTTTAGCAAAGGACTAAATCTCATCACAGGTGAGACAGGGGCTGGTAAATCAGTCATCGTTGATGCCATTTCAATGCTTATTGCCCAAAGGGCATCCGCTGAATACATCAAATCTGGTGAAAAAGAGGCACAGATTGAGGCAGTATTTCAGGACATCCCGGAGTCAATTAAATCCATTCTTGATGAGATTTCAATAATGCCATCTGATGAGTTAATACTTCGTAGGATCATCTCAACACAAGGTAAAAACAAGGCTTACATCAATGATACCCCTGTAAACATTCAGACTTTCTTAAACATCACAAATAATCTCATAGACATCCATGGACAATCACAACATCAAAATCTATTACGGAGAGACACCCACTTACAATTACTTGATACATTTGCAAAACTCACAGACAAACTTTCACAATACAAATCTATTTATCTGGATGTTCAATCAATAAAAAACAAACTTGAAACCATTAGAAATAACCTTAAGGATGCCATTCAGCGAGAGGATTTTTTGAGATACCAGATAAGAGAGATAGAGTCTGCAGACCCAAAGATTAATGAGTTAGAAGAACTATTAGATGAGTTTAAAGTGCTCTCACATATTCAAAGATTAAAGGAATTAATGCATGATGCCTACGAAAGCCTATACGGTGCTGAGATCTCCTGTTATTCAAGATTGAGGGCTGCATATGAGTATATTGAAAAGGTTTGTGAGTTAGACTCCACACAAGCAGACATACTAAACAGTCTAAAGGACGCCATGATAATCATTGATGACACATCAAATATGCTTAGAAATAAAAAATCCATTTATGAAGAAAATCCTGAAAGGCTTAACTATGTCTCTGACAGGATAGACCTTCTTAAAAGGCTAATGAAAAAATACGGAAATTCCATTGCAGAGGTCATCCAACACAAAAAAAATGCTGAAGAGGAGATTAAAAATTTACAATTATCTAACGAGGAAGAGAAAAGATTATCTGATGAATTGCTTCTCCTTGAATCAAAGCTGTTTGATTTAGCACAAGAGATTAGTTCAAAGAGAAAAAGTGCATCAGATGAGATGACAGCACTTGTAAATGATGAACTCAAGAGATTAGGTTTTCAAAATCCCAATTTTTATGTATCCATTTCAACAAAACAACATCCTTCAATCAATGGAATGGATGTAGTAGAATTCTTTTTTTCTGCTAATCCGGGTGAGCCTCCTAAACCTCTTAATAAGGTTGCATCAGGGGGGGAATTGTCAAGGCTGATGCTTGCCCTCAAAGTCGTTTGCATGAATGAACAATCTGATAGCATCTATGAGCCAAATACCCTCATATTTGATGAGGTGGATGCTGGCATTGGAGGTATTACAGCAAATAATGTTGGGGTAAGGTTAAAAAAATTGGCAGAGAGATATCAGGTTTTGTGCATAACTCACCTTCCACAGATAGCAGCCTTTGCAGATTACCATTTAATGATTGAAAAACTGACAGATACCCAAGGTGTAAGGGTCAAGATATCACATCTTACAGATGACGAGAGACTTTTTGAGATTGCAAGGATGCTAAGTGGTAGTGTTACTGAAACATCATTGATGCACGCAAAAGAGATGCTACAGTCTAAAGCATTACAAGGAGAGCCCCGTTGATACCATTTAAAGATGACAACCCAACTCGCACTTTCCCATTTATCACTATCACCATAATTGTGCTAAATTGCCTGATATACCTATACGAGATATTCAGCCCCCCAAGGAAGATACCTTTTGCATCCTTATTTGGTGTGATACCTTATAGCATTATCACCTTTGACCAGATTCAACCAATACATCCAGTTTTGTCCATATTCACCTCCATGTTTTTGCACGGAGGACTATTCCACCTTGGCGGAAACATGCTTTACCTATGGATATTTGGTAATAACATTGAAGACGCCATTGGACACTTTAGGTTTCTAATATTCTATCTCTTTGCAGGTATCATAGCAGCGTACAGTCAGGCGATAACTAATCCTTCATCCATGATCCCAATGATAGGTGCAAGCGGTGCAGTGTCTGGGGTGCTTGGTGCATATCTACTTTTGTATCCACATGCAAGGGTTTACACACTTTTTATATTCTTCTTCTTTGTGCAGATTATTAGGGTGCCAGCATACATTGTCATAGGCTTTTGGGTAATAATACAAATCGTAAATGGGTTAATAAGCACTACATTTGCCGCTCATGGTGGCGTTGCATGGTTTGCCCATATTGGCGGTTTTGTCGCAGGACTCCTTACAATAAGATTGTGGCTACCAAAGAGACGATATTATTACTGGTGATAACCACCTTCGCAGTAAGATAAGATGTATCTAACGAATAGGGATTGTTAACAAACATAAATGCAACAGGTTAATCTTCTTAACTACTACCTTCTTGGAAGGGTCATATTTGCAATAGCCCTACAGATATCTTTCCACTTTGCTGCTGACTATTTTAGTATTGGGAAGGTTCCTCTGTTGATAGGTGTATATGGTTTTATTGCCTTTTTAAGATTGATAATCAATCCTGATAAATGTCACCCTTTAGACTTTGTGCTTGATATTCTATTCGTTACAGGGATTGTGTATGTGAGTTTCAATTACTATTCTTACACATATCTAACGATGCTTTATCTGTTTCCAATATTCTTTGCATCAGTTGCAATAAAGGACACGAAGGCGTATGTGTTTCCTATATTAGGTGTTGCACTTTACTCCGGGGTTTATCTATCTTCTGAAATACTATTAGAGAAGACAAGCCTTATAAACATCTTCCTTCATGGGATTGCCTTCGTCTTAATCTTTTATGCAGGAAGGCAATTGAGTATCAAGATAACAAATCAGGAATCCCTGATAAAGAGACTTGAGGAGGAAAGGATAAGGATACAGGGCTATGAAAGGCTTTTCAGAGTAAGTGCCGATTTAGCACATGAGTTAAGAAATCCCCTTGCCAGTATATCAGCAGCGATACAGTTTATTAAGGAGGGCAAGGATGCAAAATATTTTATAAACATGCTTGATGAAGAGGTCAATAGGGTATCAAGGATTATAAAGGAATTTTTGATGTTTGCAAGACCGTCAGATGCCCCAAAGGAGATGGTTGATATATCGGACATCATAAAAAAAGTCGTATCCGACAATACTGTTAGCACCGTAAAAATTAGTTTGGATATTGACAATAGCATTGTAATCAATGCAAACAGGACTTTCATGGAGATTGCCATAGGTAATATCATCAAAAATGCATTTGAATCTGGTGGAGACACAGTGTTTATTAGTGCCAAGAAAAAACCATCTAATCTTATTAGTTATCTTAACCACCTTAATAAAAACAATCCCCAAGAGGTCATCGTCATTGAGATACACGACAGTGGCAAGGGGATTTCAGATGATATAAAGGAAAAGATATTTGAGCCATTTATGACTACAAAACCTCAAGGCACTGGATTAGGACTTGCAATAACATACAGAGTGATTACAGATTTAGGTGGCAGTATAAATATTGAAAAGTCACACCTTGGTGGTGCACTCTTTAGGATAATCTTGCCAAATTAGAGTCTATCGTATTTTTCATACCTACCTTTTGATTTATCAACGGGGTATTTAGCCCTATTTTTTTCAATCTTGTTTTTGACAATATCCACAATGTTAAAACCCAAATCGTTGCATAAAATCAAAAGATAAATAGCGATATCGGCAACCTCTTCTTTGATCTCTTGGATTGCCTTATCATCCTTAAGATATTGCTCGCAATCAGTATCATCCTTCCACTGAAAATGCTCAAGTAATTCTGCTGACTCAAGACAGATGGATATTGCAATATCCTTTGGTTTGTGAAATCTTTTCCAGTCCCGTTCATCTCTAAATTCAATGAGACTTTTGGTCAGCATCATCAAGTCGTCCATCTGGATCTCCTTCTTTTTTGTTGTCATCCTTTTCAGAGATACTGAATTGCTCAAGCCTCTTTTTAACTAAGTAATAGATACTCCCATCACTAAAGTCTCCTTTTTCATCCATCTCCCCAGCAACCATACCAGTTAGTATCTCAAGCCCATCTTCAACACTATCAATAGCATAAATCGTAAACAAACCCTTTTCTACTGCATCTATCACCTCTGTTTTTAGCATGAGATTTTGTATGTTTCTTGAGGGGATTATCACGCCATGACTACCATCTAATCCCCTGTGCTTGCAGACTGCAAAGAATCCCTCTATCTTCTCATTAATGCCACCAACAGGTTGCACAAGACCCATCTGATCCATTGAACCTGTAACAGCAATTGATTGCTTTAAAGGAACCTTTGATAGACTACTAATGATTGCATAAAACTCTGCACAGGTGGCACTATCACCCTCAATCATATCATACAACTGCTCAAATGCAAGGTGTGCTGACAGATTGGCTGGTTTCTTTACGGAAAACTTACTGTTTAGGTAACTTGTAAGTATCATCACTGCCTTGTTGTGAATCCTGCCCGACATCTTAGTCTCACGCTCAATGTTTACGACCCCTCCTTTTCCAGCATATGTCTGGGCAGTTATCCTTGAAGGCTTACCAAACATGTAATCACCAAGATCAAGAACTGCTATTCCATTTACCTGTCCTACCTTCACTGATTCAGTCTCTATGATGATTGTCCCTTCATCAATCAACTCCTGTATCTTTGTCTCAATACGGTTACAACGATAAATTTTCTCATCTATTGCCTTTTGGATATGACTTCTTCTAATAATCTGAGAACCCTCACTGTTAGCCCAATAGTTAGCCTCCCTGATTAGATCTGCAAGGTCGCTAAAACGGGTTGTAAGTCTTCGTTTGTGATTAGCAATCCTTGAACCAGTCTCAACGATAAGGCAAAGTCCATCTCTATCAATAGGTTTAAGCCCTTCTGTATTTTGACAACTTGCAGCAAATGCCGCATAGAGTTTCACTGTCTCGTCATCCCTGACCATTGTGCTATCAAAATCCGCCTTTATCTTGAAAAGTTCCCTAAACTCATCATCAAGATTGTACAAGAGGTAATACAGATAAACGCTTCCAATGAGGATGACCTTTACATTTAGTGGTATCCCCTCTGGTCTTAGAGATGATGTGCTAACAAGTCTGTATTGCTCCCATGCATCCTCAATCTTTATCTCTCTGTGTTTTATTGCCCTCTTTAGTGCATCGTAACTGAATATGTTTTTTAAAACATCAAGGATATTAACTATTAAATAACCTCCATTTGCCTTGTGAAGTGCCCCACCTTTAATCATCGTGAAGTCCGTTATTGCCATACCGTATTGAAACCTGTATTCAATCCGACCGCATATATTTAAAAAGGTAGGGTTGTGTTCAAATACAACAGGAGCCCCCTCTAAATCACTATTATCAACGATTATATTAACTGAATACTTCTGCAGATTTGCCTCTTGTTTTGGTGGTTTAAAGAATGGAAAAGGTGATGGCTGCTCTTCAGTGGGTTTAAAATCATCAAGGTGTGCTACAACATCATCCATGATCTCCTTTAGGTAAAATACCACCTTTTCATTATCATTATACTTGTGCTGTAGCCTATCAAATAGATGACCTGTGGTGTTTATAACCATCTCTTTGTCTAACTGTGAGATTGAGTCTTTTAGCCTCTTTTCTTCATCCCTTACCATTCTAACCACATCATCAAGTTTTTCCTGAAGTGCCCTACCTGTCTGCTCAATCACCCTTTTGGTATCATCACTTAAGGCAGCATACTCCTCTTCAGTAAGTGGCTCACCATCAGGCTTGACAGGAACTATGATCAATGAAGTCTGTCTTTTCCTAATTGAAAAGGATTTTTCCTTTGCCTCGTTTTCAATGCCTTCAAACAGTTCGTTTTGCCTTTTCTGAAAATTCTCAATGAGCTTAGCACGGCTTTTTTCATAGTCCTTTGACTCAAAGACCTTTGGTATCTCTGTCGTTAGACCCTTGACAAGATCCTCAATGTCCTTCTTAAACTCCCTCACATTGCCTGCTGGCAGGGATATAGCCATTGGTGCATCAGGGTTTTTGAAGTTATACACATAGCACCAATCAGGTGGCACTGGTTTGAGTCTTGCCTTGTCAGCAAGGAGCTTTTTGATTGCGGTAGTCTTACCTGTGCCTCCGTCTCCAAGTGCATAGATATTAAAGCCTTTACTATCTATGCCTAACCCAAAATTCAAGGCATTTAATGCCCTTTCCTGCCCTATTATTGAATTGAAATGCCCTTTTAGATCATCGGTGGTGTTGATGTCAAAGAGCACACGGTCACAGATATGTGTTAGTTCATTGGGTTTTAACCTGTTTATCACCTATCCTCCTTTTTTTTCTACCAGTTAGATTTCATCTCTTAAGTCCACCCTTTGATATCATCAGATTTAGTTCCTCCACAGCATATGATGCACTTAAGGCAGTATCTTTATCTATGTGTTTTTTTTCATAAAGTTCAAACAAGGATTGATTCATCGTCTGCATGTCCCCCATAGTCTGCATTAGAGAGTAAACCTGTTTGGTGTTGTCCTCTTTGATAAGGTTTCTGACCGCAGGTGTAGCTAGCAATATTTCACAGGCAGGAACTATACCTTTGCCATCCTTTCTGCTAAGTAACTGCTGACAAACTATACCTTCAAGCACAAAAGACAACCTAAACCTAATCTGCTCCTGCTGATGAGGGGGAAATTGCTCAATAATGCGTTTGATTGTCAACAGTGTAGATGAGGATGTCATGCTTGTAAGAACGAGATGCCCACTTTCAGCAGCAGTTATTGCAAGTTCAGTAACTTGTGGGTTTTCTAAATCCGCTATCATCAATACATCCGGGTCTTGCCTTAAGGCAGACCTGATTGATGTGATTATGTCCGTTGTGTCTGTGTCTATCTCCCTTTGGTTGACTAATGCCTTTTTATGACTGTGCAAAAACTCAAGCGGGTCTTCAATGGTAATAATGTGACATTGCCTTGTGTTGTTTATAAAATCTATCATTGAGGCAAGGGTTGTGGACTTACCACTTGACCTCTGTCCACTTATGATTACAAGCCCATGTCCCTTAAGTGCAAGGTCTGATACTATTTTAGGCAACCCTAATTCGTTAAGGGGCTTTATGTTAAAGGGGATTGCCCTAAATACCCCTGTGACAGCCCCTCTTTGAATAAATATATTTGCCCTAAATCTACTCAGTCCCTTGATACCAAATGACAGGTCAATCTGTAGTTGCTTTTCAAATCTTTCTATCTGTGAATCTGAAAGAATGCTGTAGCAAGCCTTCTTTGTATCCTCTGGCGTTAATATGGGATACTCTTCAATGTCAACAAGATGCCCACCCCTTCTAATCCTTGGTCTTGCACCTGTTGTAATATGAAGATCTGATGCCTCTTTTTGAATCATCAATGTTAGCAAATCTATAAGCATGATAGATTAGTCCTCAAAGGTTACCC
This sequence comes from Thermodesulfovibrionales bacterium, assembly GCA_026415695.1. GTDB lineage: Bacteria > Nitrospirota > Thermodesulfovibrionia > Thermodesulfovibrionales > Dissulfurispiraceae > DUZI01. The sequence continues at coordinate 41,810 of JAOAGP010000006.1, forward strand.
TTAAGACCTCTTCAATAGTTGTTAGTCCCTGTTTAATCTTATTTATACCACTTTGACGAAGTGTTGACATCCCTAATCTTATAGCCTCTTTTTTTATATCAGCAGCAGAAGCACCACTTAATATCAACTCCTTTATCTCCTCTTTGATAGGCATGATTTCGTGTATTGCAAGCCTTCCTCGGTATCCTGTGTTGTTACATTCAGGACATCCCCTACCAATGTAACACTTCATGTCCTTTACCTCATCAGGTGAACAACCCAACTTAAGAAGAACCTTCTCTGAGACATTCTCTTCAGTCTTACACGAGGTGCAGATCTTCCTTGCAAGCCTTTGGGCTAATATCAGGATTACCGATGTGGATATCAAAACAGGCTCTATCCCCATATTTACAAGCCTTGTAATTGTGCTTGGTGCGTCATTTGTATGGAGTGTGCTCAAGACAAGATGACCTGTAAGTGCAGCCTTGATGGCAATCTCTGCGGTCTCAAAATCCCTTATCTCGCCTACGAGTATTATATCAGGGTCTTGCCTCAGAAAAGACCTCAAGACAGTTGCAAAGTTTAATCCTATATCCTCCTTCATCTGCACCTGATTTATACCAAAAAAGTTGTACTCCACAGGGTCTTCTGCAGTCATGATATTAACCCCCGGTTTATTGAGATGCGATAGTGCTGAATACAAGGTGGTTGTCTTACCACTGCCTGTAGGACCTGTGACGAGTATCATGCCATATGGCTTTTCTATAGCCTCAAGAAAATCAAGCAATTGTTTTTCATCAAAACCTAATTTGTTTAATTCCAACTGAAGATTGGACTTATCAAGAAGCCTCATTACTATCTTTTCACCAAAGATAGTTGGAAGTGTAGAGACCCTAAAGTCAATCTCCTTATCACCACCAATCTTCAATTTAATCCTACCGTCTTGAGGCAGTCTCCTTTCGGAGATATCAAGGTGAGACATAATCTTTATCCTTGAGGTTATAGCATTTTTCATCTTTACAGGCAGTTTCAAGACTGGTTGTAACACACCATCAATCCTATATCTTACCCTGAGCATCTCCTCAGAGGGTTCAATGTGGATATCACTTGCCCGTGACCTCAATGCATTCATCAAGATACCATTTACAAGTTTTACTATCGGTGCATCTACTTGCTCAATAGGTGCCTCCTCTTTGTCTTCTATAACCGTGAGGTCATCCATTGCACTACCTATAACCTTTGTTAAGTCCTCTACTGTAACATCATCCTGTTTCTTGCCGGGTTGTTTCATCTTGTTATCAAGAACTACCTTCTGGTCTTTTTGGGCATAGTATTTTTCTATGGCAGACAATATTGAGGACTCCGAGGCTACATATACCGCTACCTTCATCCCTGTTATAAACTTTACATCGTCTATGGCAAGGGAGTTTGAGGGGTCTGAAATTGCTATCTTGAGTGCACCACCTTCCTTTGAAACTGGTATCAACTGATACCTCTTTGCTGTTTCATAGGGGATTAACTTCAACAATGTAGTATCTACTCTTTGTTCTGTTAGATTTATTGGTGGGGCGTTGTACTGGCGGCTTAAAAATGTGATGAGGCTCTCTTCGTTTATGTAGCCTAATTTAACTAATACCGATCCGAGCCTCTTGCCCTCTAATCTTTGAACCCTAAGGGCCTCGTTTAGTTGGGCCTCGGTAATCAGATTTGCCTTGATTAGAAGTTGACCAAGCAGTGGCGTTCCAACAGACATTAGATAAAATAACCTAAATGGACTGTATTGTCAAATAAAGACACTAATCACAAAAGGTGAGGAGCGGGCTTCCCAATGAAGTATCCTTGGGCATAATCAACCCCTAATTCTCTGAGAATACTGAGCGTTTCTTCAGTATCGGCAAATTCAGCAATGGTCTTAATATTTAAACCTCTTGCAAGGTCAGCAATGGTCTTTACAAGAAGCCTATTTCTTTTGGAAAGAGAGATATTCCTAACAAACGAACCGTCTATCTTTATGAAATCAACCTCCATCTCAATTATGTGAACAAATGAGGTAAAACCAACGCCAAAATCATCAAGTGAGAATTTACACCCCATAGATTTGAGTTCTTTGACAAATCTCACTGCTGCTGTGAAGTCCTGAATGGCTGCAGTTTCTGTCAACTCAAAAACGATATTTTCTGGTTGAGCCTTTGTATCATCAAGACTCTCTTTCAGATATTTAAGCATGCTCTCATCCCCGAGGTGCTTACCAGAAAGATTTATACTAAAAGAAACAATCCTGCCTAACCTCCTCAATTCAGCCTGTATCAACATCGTTTTGTAGGTTATTATCTTATCAATACCAGATATCAAACCATACCTTTCTGCTGTGAAGATGAAAGAACTTGGTAGCATAACGGTATCATCAGGTGCTATAAGCCTTGCAAGTGCCTCATAGTGGTGAATAGAATTTGTCTTGAGATCAAGTATAGGTTGAAAATAAGGAACAAACCTATCCTCCTCCATAGCGGTTATTATCCTTTGCTTTTCCTCAAGGCTTGACTGTGCAGTTTTTAGGTATGTATCGTTTTCTTGATATAAATACCATCTGTTTTGTCCTAACTCCTTTGCCTTGATTACCGCTGCATTTGCCTTTGTAAGAAGATCAGATACCCCTTGTGACTGTTCAGGATATAAAGATATCCCTATGCTTGCTGTAACCCTTATCATCTCATTTAGGAATCTGGTCTTCTCAATCCTTTGTCTTAAATCCTCAACAATTATCAATGCCTGTTTCTCATCCCGTTCTGCTAAAAACAGGGCAAACTCATCACCACCTAAACGCCCTACAATACTATTAATCTCTGGCTTTGCTACGATATCAAGTTCTACAACGAAGCCCTTTAAAAATTCAGCAAACTGCTTTAAGAATTGATCCCCTATGCTGTGCCCGTAGCTATCGTTGATGAGTTTGAAGGCATCAATATTGACTATTATAAGGCATCCAGATTTTACTTCTTGTTTTGCTATCAATTCTGTCAGTAACTCTACAAATCTTGCCCTATTTATAATACTTGTTACAGGATCATATGATGAAAGATATTGAAGTTTTGACTCGGCAAGCATTTTGTCTGTTATATCTTCCTGAATAGCCATAAAATGAGTAATCTCTGACTTTTCATTCCTTATAGGAGAAATAAAACCATTAGCCCAGTATAACTCGCCGTTTTTCTTTTTGTTTTTGAATACACCCCTCCATGTCTTACCAGATTTTATCGTAGTCCAAAGATTTTTATAATTTGCCTGAGAGGTCTCGCCAGATGCAAGTATACGAGGATTCTTTCCAATAGCCTCATCCTTTGAAAAACCCGTAATCTTTTCAAATGTTGAGTTTACATACTCTATATTGCCTTCATAGTCTGTAATAAATACGATATTGATGCTCTCGTCAATCACCCTTTTGAGTTTATTAAGTTCACCCTCTACAAGTTTTTTATGGGTTATATCATCAGCGGTTATAAATAAAACATCCCTGCCTGCTAAAGGAACAATGGTAAAATCGTATATCTTGTCCTTGTATGGAAGTTCGAGATTAAATCTCTCCTCCTTTTCTATCGTTAAACACATGAAGGATTCTGGTAATACGGTACCTACATCAGAGCACCATTCCGCAAAAAAGTTCTTTGCAGTTGAGTTGCCATACAAAATGGTGCCATTTCTCCTCAAACATATAACAGGATTAGGGTTTTCCTCTGTAAAAGAAACGAGGAGTTCCTTTAGGTTTTTATCTTCAATCTGTCTCCTACAGACTTGAGAGCCTGACTCAGTAGTCATTGTCTCTTTTGAAAGAAAGACAAACCGATTTCTGCCTTCAGATTTAGCCTGATATAAAGCCCTATCTGCACTAAGGAGCAAGATATTTTTGTTAATATCATCAGATGCTATCACAGTGCTTACACCTAAACTTACTGTCACAACATCACAAATCTGGGAAGACGGGTGGGGCAATTTGAGGCTTTCAATATTTTCTCTTATCCTTGATGCTGTAAGTTTAGCACCATAGTCATCAGTCTCTGGGAGCAAACAG
>JAOAGP010000053.1 GCA_026415695.1 Thermodesulfovibrionales bacterium
AGAATATGTTAACAATCTTGATGACCCAGAGGTCAGGGATTATATAAATTCAAACATTGAAGAATATATTTATGAACTGAGTGTTGATAAACAAGTATATGTTGATTATGAATTCGTAATAGGGATAGAATGCAAGGCATATGCAGAAAATGCGATGTTAAAAAGGATGCTTGTTGACTTTAGTTTGTTAAAAACAATCTTTCCAAATATCAGTTGTTATTTATTTCAACTTGAAAGTCAACTTGGTGGTGATTATTCTGAGATAAGAAGGATTACATACGGTAGTAAGCCAACACATACATTAATGTCATATTTTCCTGATGTAAGGTTAAAGATTGTTACTTTTCTTAAAGGTGAACGCAAGGTTGATAAGCCAATACATAAATCAAAATACTTTAAACCATTAGACAGAAATCAAATAAAAAAGGCAATATCTCTATTAAAGGAAGATTTAAAAAGATACTTGCCAGGAAAATCATCTTTTTCAAGATAATGAAACACAGATCATTTGAGGTTTGATTAAAGTTCTACATAATTAGTTGAACTCATAAACATGTTTAATAAGGAAAATCAATGTCAGATAATACGCCATTAATGAAACAGTATTCATCCATAAAGGAGAGATACCCTGATTGTATCGTCTTTTTCAGGCTTGGTGATTTTTACGAGATGTTTGATGAGGATGCAAAGATAGCATCTTCAATACTTCAGATTACTCTCACATCACGAGATAAAAACAAGGATGAACCGATTGCAATGTGTGGTGTGCCCCATTTTTCAGCAGATATTTATATCTCCAAACTCATAAAGGCAGGTTATAAGGTTGCTATATGTGAACAGGTAGAAGACCCAAAGTCTGCAAAAGGGATAGTCAAACGGGAGGTTGTAAAGGTAATTACACCGGGCACCTATTCATCGGATGAGCCAACTGAAAATACATACATCATGGGTTTATTCCTAAAGGATGAAACATACGGCGTTGCACTTGCTGATCTATCCACAGGGGATTTTATACTCTTTGAGACCAACAATGATATACAAGACGAGGTATCTCGTTATGAGCCAAAGGAATTGCTAATCCCCGAAAGCCTCAAAGACATCATTTTAGATGCTCAATTTGAAGGGATATTTAAGACATACTATGAGGATTGGCTCTTTGACTATCCTGATGCATACAAAAGGATGCTTAATCATTTTAATGTTTCCACACTTGAGGGATACGGCTGCGACAATCTTCATGCAGCAATCTGTGCAGGTGGCGCTCTGCTTCATTATCTGACAGAAAATCTTAATAGTTTAACATTCAAAGGGATAAAGGTAATAAGAACAAATGAATACATGTATATTGACAATACAACAAAGCGCAATCTTGAGATTACACAAAACCTCAAGGACGGAACCATGAAAGGCTCACTGCTGTGGATATTGGATCACACCCAAACACCAATGGGGGCAAGACTGTTAAGAAGTGCTATTACAAAACCTCTAATGTCATTAGTTGAAATAAAAAAGAGACAGAATGCTGTTAAGACACTAATTGAGGATTATGCCTTACTTGAGGAGTTAAGGACTACATTAAGAAACATTAATGATATACAGAGACTTGCTTCAAAGATAATTAATGAAAGCATATCCCCGAAAGAAATCATTGTGCTTAAGTCATCGGTTTCTTATCTGCCAAAGATTAAAAGGGCTCTTGTGAGATCTGAAAATTCATACATAAAAGAGATTGGTGTTGAGATATCTGAATTACAAGATTTGAGGGATATTATTCAGAATGCAATAGTTGATGCCCCTTCAAATACAGTTGGTGAAGGAGGGGTAATAAGAACAGGTTATAACAAGGAGATAGATGAATTAAGGATTATTTCTTCGGATGCAAAGGGATACATCGCAAATTTAGAGCAGGAAGAAAGGATAAAGACAGGCATATCATCCTTGAAGATTGGTTACAACAAGGTGTTTGGTTACTACATAGAGGTTACCAATCCAAACCTACAGTTTGTCCCACCAGATTATATTAGGAAACAAACCCTCACAAACTGCGAAAGATTTATAACCCCTGATTTAAAAGATTACGAGGCAAAGGTCTTAAATGCGGAGCAGAGGCTCAAAGAACTGGAAACCGAAGAGTATAGAAGACTCGTAATCTCAATAAAGCGATTCACTGAAGATTTGTTTAAGACTTCTGATGCAGTGGGTATGATTGATTTTTTGTTGTCTCTTGCAACTGTAGCAAAGAGAAACGATTATACAATGCCAACGGTTGATGATTCCGATACCATAGAGATACAAGAGGGTAGGCATCCAATAGTTGAAAAGTTGATTAAAGACAGGACTATTGCGGTTGATAGCAATGCCTTTATCCCAAATGACTGTTTGTTAGATAAGAAGGACAACATGATACTAATCATCACAGGTCCGAACATGGCTGGTAAGTCCACATACATGAGGCAGGTTGCGCTTATATCGCTCATGGCTCAGATTGGTTCTTATGTGCCAGCTACAAAGGCAAGGATAGGGCTAATTGACAGGATATTTACGCGCATTGGGGCATCTGACTTCATCACAAGGGGTCAGAGTACATTCATGGTTGAGATGCTTGAGACTGCAAACATATTAAACAATGCAACAGACAGGAGTTTAATCCTACTTGATGAGATTGGACGTGGCACAAGCACCTTTGATGGGATTAGTATTGCGTGGGCAGTAGTTGAGTATCTCGCTCAGGTGATAAAGGCAAGGACGCTTTTTGCTACACACTATCATGAACTGACAGATTTGGAATTTAGGATTGATAATGTAAAAAACTACAATGTGCTTGTCAGAGAATGGGGTGACAGTATTATCTTTTTACACAGGGTTGAAAAAGGCTCTGCGGATAAGAGTTATGGGATACAGGTAGGTAGGCTTGCGGGTATTCCTGAAAAGGTGGTAGCAAGGGCTAAAGAGATATTGTCGAGGTTAGAAAAGAAGGAAGCCGAGATAACAACAAAACGGTCTGTCCAGTTAAGCCTTTTTGGAGATGCAAGTATTGAGGATGAGATATTAAACCTTGATTTGCAAAACATGACACCACAAAAGGCACTTAAAAAACTCAAGGAGTTACAAGCAAGGCTAATGAGATGATAAGGGTTGCTCTGACTGGCAATATTGGAATGGGTAAGACTACAGCGGCTAAGATATTTCAATCTTTAGGTGCCTGTGTTGTTTACACTGATGAGATTGTCAGAGTTCTGTTAGACAAATATGATGTAAAAAAAAGGCTCTGTGAGGTCTTCGGTGATTTTGTTGTCAAGGACAACATCTTGGATAAGAGGGTTTTGGCAGATATTGTTTTTAGAGATGATTGTAAGCGAATGCAGTTAGAAGATATATTGCATCCATTAGTTTTTGAGGAGGTAGAGAGGGTCTGTGTTAGATGCGGCAAAGACAGCATTGTTGTAGTTGAAGCCCCTATAATATTTGAGAGGGGATACCAGAAATCCTTTGATAAGACTATTACTGTCTTTTGTGATGAGGATATAGCAATAAAGAGATTGCTATTAAAGGGTTTTAATAAGGAAGAGGCGACCTTGAGACTTAAGTCTCAGATGCCAATCAGCAGAAAGTGTGAGATGTCAGACTTTGTAATAGACAATAACGGCAGTATTGAAGACTTGCATAGGCAGGTTACGACGATATACCAAACATTAGAAAGGATAAAAGATGGTAGAGGTAAAAGGGATATTTAGTGATGATGAGATAAAAGACCCTGTCATTACTATTGGTAATTTTGACGGTGTTCATATCGGTCATCAAAAGGTCTTTAATGTGTTGATTGAAAAGGCAAGAGAGTTACAAGGCACCCCTACGGTTATGACCTTTTATCCACATCCTGTGAAGGTTCTCATGCCAGATAAGGATATTAAAATGATTACTACCCTTCAAGACAGGGTTACACTCTTTGAAAGAAATGGTATCAAGGGTGTGATTGTCATTGAATTTGACAAGGCATTTGCAAGCATACCAGCAGAGGTATTCATAAAGGATATACTTGTTGGCAGATTGGGGATTAAGGGTGTAGTGGTTGGAAGTAATTATGTGTTTGGTAAAGGTAAGAAGGGAACTACCGACTTGCTAAAACAAAGAGGCAAGGATTTTGGTTTTAAGGTTCATATTGTTAGTTCTAAAATGGTAGGACAAAACATAGCAAGTAGTAGTAAGATAAGACAGCTCATATCAAAGGGTAAGATAAAAGATGCCAATGAGATGTTAGGCAGGGCTTATCATATCAATGGTGTAGTTATAAAGGGGACAGGCAGAGGCAAACAACTCCTTAATATTGCTACAGCAAATCTATCCACACAAAATGAGTTGGTCCCTTCTGACGGAGTCTATGCCGTTAAAGTAACCCTTTTTGAAAATGGGATTAATACATATGATGCTGTTGCAAATATTGGTAATAACCCGACATTTAGTAATGTTCAAAAGAGTTATGAGGTTCATATATTTGACTTTGATACTGATATTTTAGGCAAAGAGGTAAGATTGCACTTCATCAAGAGGATACGAGATGAGATGAGATTTAAGACAGTAGATGACTTGAGGTCACAGATTTTGAGGGATGTTGAGGTGGCAAAGGGCATGTTATTAAAACAGGATTATAATATATTCGTTTAAAAGATGGATATAGCGTCATTTCTTGGTCTATTAATCGGTTTTTTGGCGATTGCAATAGGTAACTTTGCTGAGGGAGGCCAAATAGGGCACCTCCTTCAAGTTGCTGCAGCGATGATAGTGTTTGGTGGCACATTTGGCGCAGTCTTACTAAGTTATTCCTTAAAAGACATCTTGGATGCCTTTAGGGTGTTAAAAAAGGTCTTTACTGATGACGCTTTCAACCCTCATGATGTCATTGATGATATATTAAGTATACTTACAAAGGCAAGAAAGATGGGGCTCATCGCACTTGAAAACGAGATAAATGCTATTGAGCATCCTTTTTTAAAAAGGGGGTTAGGGCTAATAATAGATGGAATGCAACCCGTCATGGTCAAAGAGGTCTTATCCAGAGAGATTGATATCTATGAGGAATACTACAAGAGGATTTCAAAGATCTATGAATCTGCTGGAGGATTTGCCCCTACAATCGGTATCTTAGGTGCTGTACTCGGACTTATTCATGTGATGCAGAATGTTACAGACCCATCAAAGATTGGAGGGGGTATAGCAGTTGCCTTCGTTGCAACAATATATGGGGTTGGTTCTGCAAATCTCGTCTTTATACCCATCGCAAAAAAGATTCAAAATAAGGTTAAACGCGACATAGTAATCATGGAGATGATAATTGAGGGCATTATGGGGATTGAAAGTGGTTTAAATCCTTATTTTCTTAAGAATCGTCTGAACGCATTTTTGGATAACTACTATGATTAGGAAAAAGAAAAAAGAGGAAGAAGGCGAAAACCTTGACCGTTGGTTGATTTCGTATGCGGATTTCATCACACTGTTATTTACTTTTTTTGCTGCACTGTATGCACTTTCAACATTGGATAAACTAAAAGCAGAAAAGTTTAGTGGCTCTTTAAGACAAGCATTTTCTATCATAGAACAACCAATCTACCTATATGAACAAAGAAACACAATGATCTTTGAAGATATAAGAGAGCTGATTCATGAACTGCCCGGTGTAAATGTGAAAAGGGATTCACGAGGCATCGTAATAACATTGACGGACGCAATTTCATTTGCCTCAGGTTCTGCAGAATTAACCAATGAGATAAAACCGTTTTTAGACGGAGTATCAAGGATACTACGGACAATTACAAACAAGATCACAATAGAAGGTCATACTGACAATGTGCCGATTGTAAGTGGACGATACCATTCAAACTTTGAACTATCAACTGCAAGGGCATCATCGGTCTTAAGGTATTTTATTGACAAAGGTCTAATGCCTGATAGATTTGCAATCGCTGGCTATGGTGAGTTTAGGCCTATTGCCGATAATACTAATGCCGATGGGAGGGCAAGAAACAGAAGGGTTGAGATAATAATACACCCCTATTGAGGCACTGATGTTGATAGTGTTTTAGCTATTAATCTTGCCACTACGATTTTTGAGTTCACAATATGATATAATTATAAACCTTTCAACCATGACCCAAGAACAAGACAGATTTATACAAATGAGGGAGTTTTCAAGGGTAGATGCACAGATTCCCTTTGAATTCAGAGTGGTTTCTTCTGATGAGGTAGAAAGGGCATTTTCTCGTGTTGCGGCAGATACTACCATCACATACTTCTCAACCCCTAAAGAGCATGAAGATAGGGTATTAGCGGAATGGTTAAAATTGATTAACAATAAGTTAGATTCAATCATTATGCTTTTGACATTTCATAGAGAAGGATTTTCTACCTTGCCATACAAGGATGTGAATATTAGTGGCGGAGGTATGAGTTTTTACAGCAAGGAGCACTATGATATTGGAACAGTCTTGGAATTAAAGATGCTCCTGCCGATGTTTCCACCTGTGGCTATGTATGTGTATGGAGAGGTTGTGAAATCTGAATCCCATGAAGACAAATGGCTCATAGGGGTGAAGTTTATTAAGATAGAGGAAGAGATAAGGGACGAGATAGTCCGCTTTGTCTTTAAGAGGCAGAGGGAAACCTTGCGGGAGAGAAGAAAGTAGATGTTTGTAATAATCGGTTGTATAGTGGTCATAGTGTGTGTGTTAGGTGGTTACAAGATGCACGGAGGTAATCTTAGCGTTCTTGTCCAACCTTCAGAATACATTATAATAGTTGGTGCAGCAGTAGGAGGGCTAATAATTGCATCTCCCCCAAAGATATTGTCAATGATAATCAAAGGTATGATTGGCATGCTTTCTGCAAAATCTTACACAAAAAATGACTACCTTGAGGCATTGATTCTTTTAAGTGATATATTCACAAAGATAAGAAAAGAAGGCCTTGTTTCTATAGAGGCAGATGTTGATAATCCAGAAGCAAGTCCAATATTTTCAAAATACCCAAACTTCCTAAAAAACCATCATGCCGTTGCTCTTGTAACAGATACACTAAGGACTGTGATGACAACAAGTATATCACCACATGAACTTGAGGCACTTCTTGACAATGAGCTTGAGGCACATCACGAGGAGGCGATGATACCGTCAAATAGTGTAAACAACATGGCAGATAGCCTACCCGGACTTGGTATTGTTGCTGCTGTTATGGGTGTTGTTATTACTATGGGTTATATTGACCAACCTCCAAATGTGTTGGGGAATCTCATCGGTGCGGCACTTGTTGGAACATTTACAGGAGTTCTATTATGCTACGGGTTTTTTGGTCCTATGGCAAGAAACCTTGCCGTGATAGCCAACGAAAGCAAGGAGTATATGAATGTCTTTAAGGTTGGGTTGGTTGCATTTGTGGGTGGGGCAGCACCTCAGATTGCGGTTGAATTTGCAAGAAGGGTTGTGCCTGCAGTGGTAAAACCATCTTTCCTTGAGGTAGAAGAGGCTATAAGAAAGAAATAGGAGGCATTATGAAGATCTTAAGGTTTTTTGTTTTATTGTTATTGGTAGTTGTGATTTCTTGTTCAACATCTACGGTCAGATACACACACGAGGAATTGAGAGGGTTTCCCCCAGACATACAGCAGAAGATAATCAAAGGGGAAATAAGCACCGGCATGACACCCCAACAGGTAAGATATTCATGGCATGCCCCAAAGAATGTAAAGACTACACAAACTAAAGACGGCAAGGTTGTTGAAGAATGGACATATTCATACATGGGGGCTTGTCCAGTTACCCTGTATTTTAGTGATGCCAAATTGCAATCAATAATTCTGACTGATGCCTCAAAGACATCCGAGATTAGATACACAAAGGAAGAGATAAAGGCTTACCCTCCTGATATCCAACAGATGATTATAAACGCACAAGTCTCAACAGACATGACACCATCACAGGTCAGAAACTCTTGGGGGAGTCCAGAAGGTGTGAGTTCATATAAGGTAGGGGAGAAAAATGTAGAAGAGTGGATATACACCTCATCTGCCCTTTGCAGGCTTTCTCTCATATTTTCAGAAGGTAAGGTCTCTGGTATAGTCAGGTCAGAGGGTTTTAGTAGCAGATAGAAGGAGAGTATAGACAAAAAGTGAAAAGTAATGAGATAAGAGAAGGTTTTTTAGATTATTTCCGAAGAAACGGACATGAAGTAGTCAAGAGTTCTCCACTTATTCCACACAACGACCCCACCTTGTTATTCACCAATGCTGGTATGGTGCAGTTTAAGTCGGTTTTTTTAGGCGATGAAAGACGGAATTATACAAGGGCAACTACCTGTCAAAAATCCATGAGGGCAGGTGGCAAGCACAACGACCTTGAAAATGTAGGTCATACCGCAAGGCATCATACCTTTTTTGAGATGTTAGGCAACTTTTCCTTTGGTGACTACTTTAAGGCAGATGCAATAAATTTTGCATGGGATTTATTGGTTGGGCAATTTGGATTACTAAAAGAAAGACTCTGGGTATCAGTCTATGAAAATGACGACGAGGCTGAACGACTGTGGTGTAGTCTCACTGACATCAATCCAAATCACATTGTCAGATTGGGTGAGAAGGATAATTTTTGGCAGATGGGAGATACAGGTCCTTGCGGACCTTGTTCAGAGATTATCATAGATCAGGGAGAGGGAGTTGGTTGTAAAACGGCTGACTGTAAGGTTGGTTGTGATTGTGATAGGTATCTTGAACTGTGGAATCTTGTTTTTATGCAGTTTAATCGTGATAAGGACGGTATGCTTACTCCATTGCCAAAACCAAGCATTGATACTGGTATGGGGCTTGAGCGTATTTCTGCTGTATTACAGGGCAAATCAACTAACTATGATACAGACCTTTTCATGCCAATCATAGCATTTGTTGAGTCTCTAAGTGGTAAGAAATACAGGGTATCTGAAGATGACGATATCTCTTTTAGGGTTATCTCGGATCATATAAGGGCAATAACCTTTCTCATTTCAGATGGTCTCATACCGTCAAATGAAGGCAGGGGCTATGTTTTAAGAAGGATAATAAGAAGGGCAAGTAGGCATGCAAGGTTGTTAGGTCTTACAGGGGCGTCACTTTACAGGGTTGTTGAACCTGTTGTTGAGACCTTTGGTGATATATATCCTGAATTAAAAACAGAATTACATAGGACAATTAAGCTGTTAAAGATTGAGGAAGAGAGATTCACAAAGACTGTTGAACAGGGTATTTCGTTGCTTGATGAGATAATAAGTAAACTCAAGTCCGAAGGATGTGCAGTAATACCGGGAGAAGAGGTCTTTAAACTTTATGATACATATGGTTTCCCTTTAGATCTCGCACGGGATATGGCATTAGATAAACATATGACAGTGGATGAAGAGGGATTCCAAAAGGCAATGCAGGAGCAAAGACAAAGGGCAAGGGCATCTTGGACAGGTGGTGACACAACTCTGCCTCCTATATATCGGCAAATCAGTGAGAAACATCCAGAAACACATTTTGTAGGGTATGACACACTTGAAGACACCGCAAAGATATTGGCAATTATAAAGGATGGCAAAGAGATACAACATTGTAGCAAAGGCGATGAGGTTGAATTGTTTTTGGATAAAACCCCGTTTTATGGAGAGTCAGGCGGTCAGGTGGGCGATAAAGGGGAGATATCGGTTGTTGGTAAAGAAGGTATAGGTGAGGTATTAAAAACTACAAAGATATTGTCATTGATATGCCATCACTTAAAGGTATTAGATGGAGGATTTTCTGTAGGGGATGAGGTTTTATGTAAACCTGATAAGGAAAGAAGGATATCAACGGCAAGAAACCACACCTCCACACACTTATTACACAAGGCATTAAGAGAGGTAATTGGCGAGCATGTAAAGCAATCTGGTTCTCTGGTTTCACCAGAAAGGTTGAGGTTTGACTTTACGCATTTTTATGCCCTTGAGGATAGTGAGATTAAGGCTATTGAAGATATCGTTAACGAAAAGATTATTGAAAATATACCTGTGAGGACTGAGGTAAAGGATTTAGATACTGCACTAAAGGAAGGTGTGACTGCACTTTTTGATGAGAAGTATGGTGAGAAGGTCAGGATTGTAAGGGTTGGCGATTTTAGTGCGGAACTCTGCGGTGGCACACACTGTAAGGCAACAGGGGACATAGGGGTTTTTACAATTACATCTGAAGGAAGTGTGGCGTCAGGTATCCGCAGGATTGAGGCACTAACTGGCAGATACGCATATGAACATCTCAAATCAAAGGCTAATGAATTACAAGCAATCGGTGAGTTATTAAAAACGGACAAACCTTTAGAAAGACTTCAGAGACTTTTAAATGAATTGAAAGAAAAGGAAAAGGCAATACACGATATGAAATTAAGGTCGGCAGTAAGCATCTCTGATGACATACTAACTAATGCAAGGGTTATAGACGGTGTGAAGGTGGTGGTTCACAAGATTAAGGGATTAGAGCAGAAGGACATGAGAAGTCTATCTGATAGCATTAGAGATAAATTACAAAGTGGTATAATTGTCATTGCATCTGTTAATGAACAACAGGCGGGTTTACTGTGTGTAGTAACAAAGGATTTAACGGATAGATTTAAGGCAAATGCCATTTTAAGTGAGATTGCAAGACTATCTGACGGAAAGGCTGGAGGCAAGCCCGATATGGCTCAGGGTGGCACGAAATCGCTTGATAAATTAGACAACGCACTTCAAGAAACATACAACATCATTGAGAATCTGTCTAAAAGATGATGCCTGTGCAATAATCAAAAGATGAAACCGCTAATACTTGTTACAAATGATGATGGTGTGTATTCTGATGGTATAACTACACTTTTTAACGCTATGAGAGAGATTGCAGATGCCTATATCGTTGCACCTGATAGGGAAAGGAGTGCTGTGAGTCATGCGTTAACCATGCACAGACCCTTAAGGGTGGAGATGATATCGGACTTTATTTACACAGTCAATGGGACACCCACAGATTGTGTTGCTCTTGCTATAAACAAGATACTACCGAGGAAGCCCGATGTGGTTGCATCTGGGATCAATAAAGGTGCAAATTTGGGTGATGATGTTACTTATTCTGGCACTGTGTCAGCGGCTATTGAGGGAACGATACTAAATGTTCCTTCATTTGCAATATCGCTTGTTGGGAATCATCCGTTTTTGTTTGAAACCGCAGTCCCTTATGCCAAGAAGGTTGCACAGTATATAATTGAGAATTCACTTCCATATGACACATTGCTCAATGTCAATGTCCCAAATGTGCCTCCTGATGATATTAAGGGGATAAAACTCACAAGGCAGGGTAAACGGATATACGAAAACTCTATCAAGGATGTTACATCACCGTGGGGAGATACATACTATTGGATTGGTGGTGGACAGCCATACTATGAACACGGTGAAGGGATGGACATACAGGCTGTTATGGATGGGTATGTCTCTATCACGCCGCTACATCTTGATTTTACCAACTACGAGGCACTTGAATTACTAAAGAAGAGATGGGCACTATAGACGACTACAAATATCAGAGGGATGTGATGGTAGATACTCAACTAATACCACGCGGTATTAGTGATAAGAGGGTGCTTGACACCATGAGGACTATTCCAAGACATTTATTCGTTCCAAAGGACTATGCCCACAGTGCGTATAATGACATGGCGTTGCCAATAGGTGAGGGGCAGACGATTTCACAACCATACATGGTTGCTGTGATGACTGAAAAACTTGCATTAACTCCTGAATGCAAGGTGTTAGAGATTGGCACTGGTTCAGGATACCAAACGGCAGTGCTTGCATCACTTGTAAAAGAGGTTTACACCATTGAAAGAATAGAGTCACTGTCAAAAAAGGCAGAACAGATACTCAAGAGTTTGGGTTTTAAGAATATACATTTCATAGTTGGAGACGGTTCATTAGGTTATCCAGATGCAAAGCCTTATGACAGGGTAATCATTACAGCTGGGGCTCCAGCAATACCGCAACCTATTAAGGAACAATTGGCTGAAGGTGGAATAATAGTTGCACCTGTAGGAGATAGATATTCACAAACCCTTGTTGTCGTCAGAAAGACAAAGGAGGGATTTTCAACAGAATACTCAACAGGATGTGTATTTGTTCCTTTAGTAGGTAGACATGGGTGGGTCTCATAAAGGACTTGACCAAACCTAACATAAAAAACTAAAATTACTATCTTAAAAATGAGCAAACAAAAAGACATATACGAGTTACAGGCTGACCTCTGCAAGGTATTTGCAAGTTCTATCCGCATTGAGATTATACATCTTCTCAAAGACGGGGAAAAGACAGTAAGTGAACTTGTAGAACTCCTCAATACCCCAAAGGCAAATGTTTCACAACATTTAGCAATTATGCGTCACAAGGGCATACTTAAAAACAGACGAGAGGGGGTAAATATCTACTACAGTATAGCCCATGAAAAGATTCTTCAGGCATGTACCTTGATGAGGGAAGTCCTAAACGATGTATTATCCGAACGAGGCAAGGTTGCCAATTTAGTTGAGACTGCTTCTGATTGAGTTCTTATAAATTCAAATTTCACGGAGGCTAAATGGCTTTCGCAACCTTTGAGCGAGGTATCCATCCGCCTGACAAAAAGTCTCTTTCAAAGGAAAGTCCAATTAGGACAGCAACATCTCCTAAACGAGTAGTAATACCTATAATTCAGCATATAGGTGCACCCTGCAAGTTGTCTGTAAAGACAGGGCAGGAGGTAAAAAAAGGAGAGGTAGTTGCATTACCAGAGGGTTTTGTATCAGCCCCTGTCCACAGTTCTGTATCTGGAAAGATTACTGCAATAACAGATATCTCATTACCTACTGGACGGGTAGTGCCTGCTGTGGTAATTCAAAACGATATGAAGGAGACATGGATTGACTTAAAAGAGGATAAGGATTTTCTAACGCTTTCTCCTGAATATCTAAAAAACAAGGTAAAAGAGGCTGGCATTGTAGGGATGGGGGGTGCAGCATTCCCTACACATGTAAAACTCTCCCCACCAAAAGAAAAACCCATTGATGTAGTTATTATTAACGGGGCAGAATGTGAGCCATACCTTACTGCAGATTATCGTCTAATGCTTGAAAGAGCGATGGATATAGTCAATGGACTTAAGATACTGATGGTTATTTTGGGTGTCAAAAATGGCTTTATTGGTATTGAAAACAACAAGCCTGATGCAATACAAGAGATGCAAAAGGCTGTAAGTGGTGATCCTGATATCAAAGTAATACCACTTGAGGTTAAATACCCTCAAGGTGCAGAAAAGATGCTCATAAAGGCTTGTGTGGGTAGAGAGGTCCCACCAAGGGCTCTACCAATGGATGTAGGTGTGGTTGTGCAAAATGTTGGCACTGCGGTTGCGGTATATGAGGCGGTTCGCTTTGGTAAGCCACTCATTGAAAGGGTGATGACCTTTACCGGTGAAGCTGTTAACAATCCGAGTAATCTTTATGTAAAGATTGGAACGACTATATCTGATTTAGTATCTGACTGCGGTGGTTTTAAAACACAACCAACTAAGCTAATCTCAGGCGGTCCAATGATGGGCTTTGCAGTTAGCAACCTTGACATTCCAATTACTAAGGGGACTTCTGGTGTAGTAGCATTAACAGAGCAAGAGATTAGTCACATAAACAAATACGGACCTTGCATTAGGTGTGGTAGGTGCATTGAGGCATGTCCAATGGGGCTTATGCCTTCAATGTTGAGCATATTTAGTGAAAAAGGATTTTTTGAGGAGGCAAAGGCATATAACCTATTTGACTGCTTTGAATGTGGTAGTTGTGCCTATGTCTGTCCGTCTAAAAGACCAATAGTCCAATTTGTGAGGCTTGCAAAGTCTCAAACAAAACCATAAGGGAGATTATTATTGTGGATGCTGCAAAAAAACATGAACCATTTATCGTAACAGTTAGCCCTCATATAACAAGTGGTGAGACAACTTCTCGGATAATGTGGTCAGTAAGCCTTGCCTTGATGCCAGCATCAGTGATGGGAGTGTATTTTTTTGGTCCCTTGTCTGCATTAACGCTGTTGTTATCTGTTGTTTCAGCGGTCTTTTTTGAGTATATATACCAAAAATTACTAAAAAAGACTATTACCATAAATGACGGCAGTGCTTTTTTGACAGGACTTCTCCTTGGACTTAATCTACCACCAACAGTCCCTTTTTACATACCGATAGTCGGTTCTTTTGTGGCGATAATCATCACAAAACAACTATTTGGGGGGTTAGGATACAATGTCTTTAATCCAGCCCTTATAGGTAGGGCTTTTCTTTTAATCTCCTTTCCAAAACTCATGACGATATGGAAAGAACCCACATCTGCCTTTATACAAATAGATGCAAAAACAACAGCAACACCTTTAGGGATACTTAAAGAAGAAGGGCTTGGCAAACTCATAGAGATCTACGGCGACACATTGAATCTGTATGTTCAGTTGTTGGTAGGATATAGAGGCGGATGTATTGGTGAGACATCTGCAATAGCAATACTCATTGGTGCAGGTTTTCTTCTGTATAGAGGCTACATCTCATGGCACATACCTGTCTCCTTTTTAGGCACTGCAGCAATCATTGCATGGATTTTTGGAGGTAAGGGGGCGTTGTTTTCTGGTGACCCTATATTGCATCTACTAAGTGGTGGAATACTTATAGGTGCGTTTTTTATGGCTACTGACTATGTAACATCTCCATCGGTTAAGAAGGGTCAGATACTGTTTGGTATAGGGTGTGGGTTTCTGACTATGCTTATTCGTCTAAAGGGTGGGTATCCTGAAGGGGTGATGTTTGCAATACTAATCATGAACTGTTTTAGTCCCCTTATTGACAGGGGTTTTAAGACAAGGGTATTTGGGCAGGTTAAGAAATGACAGCAAAGGATATCATAAAGATTACCCTCAATCTCGTAGTAGTCTATTTGATTGGCGGGCTTCTATTGGCAGGTGTCTATGCCAAGACATCACCAATAATGTATAAAAATGCCATTGTTGAAAAAGAGAGGGCGCTTAAAAAACTCTTACCTGATGCAGACAAGATAGAGAAATTAGGGGATTGGAAGATCCATGAAAAACCCGCAGAATACTACATTGCAAACAAGGCAGGCAAGCCTATTGGTTACATCATCCAGTCCTATGGTAAGGGCTATTCAAGTTATATAAATGTCTTGATTGCGTTGGATACCAATCTAAAGGTCTTAAAGATAGATATCCTGTCTCATGCAGAAACGCCCGGTTTAGGGGATGAGATTGAGACCCCAGATTTTAAGAATCAGTTTGTCGGTAAAGGACTTGAGCAGATAAGACTCGTCAAGGGAGAGACCAAAGAAAACATACAGGCTATCACAGGTGTAACTATCTCAAGTAGGGCTGTTACAGACGATGCAGTAAAAAATGCGGTAGCCTTTTTGACCAAGGTTATCAAATCAGGGGGCTAAATATGTCTGTTGAGGATAAGATAAGTTACAAAGAACTTGTATTAAATGGTATAGTCAAGGAAAACACGATATTTAAACTCGCCCTTAGCCTATGCCCTGCAATAGCGGTGACAAGTAGTTTAAGAAATGGTGTTCTTATGGGTGTAGCTGTCCTTTTTGTGCAGGTGATGGTAAATATGACCATTTCTCTGATGCGGAATTTCATACATCCTCGTATTAGGCTTCCAATATTTATGCTTGTCATATCTGGTTGGGTAACAGTTACAGATATGACGATGGCAGCATTTGCACCAGATGCCTACAAGCAGATGGGTTTGTATATCCAATTAATAGTTGCATTTGCATCAATACTTGCAAGGGCAGAGATGTTTGCAAGTAAAAACAATGTGGTTCCATCCATGTTTGATGGGTTAGGCATGGGTTTGGGTTTTTTATTTGCATTGACTGTTATTAGTTTCTTCCGTGAATTATTAGGTAAGGGTGCAATCTGGGGCATGCCTATCATAGATGCAAAACCCCTCTTGATAATGGTATTGCCTGCAGGAGGTTTTTTTGCTGTTGGTATATTGATGGGATTGTTTAATTGGCTTGACAGAAAGTATTTAGCAAAAGCAACAAGTAGCCATCATTAATCTAAAAAGGGGATTATAGAGATGCAAACAGACTTTGTTAAACTTTTTGAATTGATTGTATCTGCATCGCTTATCAACAATTTTGTGTTTACGAGGTTTTTAGGACTTTGTATATTCTTTGGGGTATCAAAAAAGATGGAGACTGCTGTTGGTATGAGCATTACCTTTACATCAGTAATGATGATAAGTGCAGGCATAAGCTGGTTTATATACAATTATGTAATGATACCACTTGACATCACATTCCTAAAGATAATCATCTTCATTGGTGTGGTTGCCACCTTTGTGCAGGCATCTGATACGATAATGAGGAAGGTATCTCCAGATTTATACTACAAGTTAGGAATATACCTTGCCCTGATATCAACCAATTGTATTATCCTTGCAGTTCCGTTGATAAATGCTGGTGAGAAATACACATTCCTTGAGAGTATTGCCTTTGGATTTGGTTCAGGGATTGGTTTTGCCCTTGCACTGATCATCATGGCAAGTATTAGAGAAAGGCTTGAGCTTGCGGATGTGCCTGAGCCTTTTAGAGGACTTCCTATTGCCTTTGTGGTAACAGGGCTTATTGCTCTTGCTTTTACTGGGTTTTCAGGCCTAATAACGATTTAAAGGGGACTTTGGACTGATGATTGATATACTTACACAGGTTTTATTCATAATTTCAGACCTTCTAAATGTTACGCATCTTTTCATCCCGTCTGTAGGTGTTGGTGGAGGGATTGAGGCAAAGGAATCTGTAGATTTATTATCGGTGATAAAGTTTACATTAATCTTTCTTGCTGGTATTGGAGTGATCTTTGGCTTTGGACTTGCGATAGCGGCAAAAAGATTTTCAGTCAAGGTTGACCCGAGGGTTGAACAGGTCAAGGATGTGCTTGCCCATGCCCATTGTGGAGCATGTGGATACGCAGGGTGTGAGCAATACGCAGAGGCGGTTGTAAAAAATCCAGATGTGCCTGTTAATCTTTGCGTGCCTGCAGGGGCTCGTGCTGCTGAAAAGATAGCGATTATTACTGGTAAAAAGGCAGAGTTTAAAGAGCGTGAGTTTGCAAGGGTTTTCTGCCAAGGCGGTCATGAAAATTCAACAAAGAGGTTTAAGTATGAAGGTATTTTAGATTGCAGGGCTGTGGTATTGGCAGGGGGTGGAGATAAGTCCTGCAATTACGGTTGCCTTGGATATGGCACATGTGCAAAGGTATGTCCATTTGGGGCTATCAAAATGTCAGAGAACGGACTCCCTCAAATTGATGAGCAGAAATGCACAGGTTGTAAGAAATGTCAGACTGCTTGTCCTAAAAAGGTGATAGAGGTTTTACCGGCTTCAAAAGCGGTATTTGTATCTTGTCATAGCAAAGATAAGGGTGTTGACACAAGAAAATATTGTCAACAGGGTTGTATTGCATGTGGGATATGTGTTAAGGTATGTCCTTACGAGGCAGTAAGGGTTGTCGATAATCTTGCAAGTATAGATGTTGGAAGGTGTAGAGTTTGTGGTATCTGTGTTACAAAATGCCCAACAAAGGCAATCGTTGACTTTATACCTAACAGGGGTAAGGCTTATGTAACAGAGCGTTGTATTGGCTGTCAGTCGTGCAAGAAGATTTGCCCTGTGGATGCATCTGATGGTCAACACAAACAGAGACATACAATTAATCAAGACAGGTGTATTGGTTGTGGTATCTGCACCTCAAGATGTCCTGTGCAGGCAATACAAGGAACATTTAATTGGGAGGTAGTCTATACTGAAGCACAAAAAAAGAAGATGAAATCAGCAGCTTAAAAAAATCCTAAAAAGGGGTGAAAACATGATTAAGATGTCTGCTTGCTTAATGGTTTTGATGGTTTTTATGTTTTTTCAAGTAGATGTTGTTTGTAGTAATGACTATAAAGAGCAGACGCTAACCTTACCTACCAAAGATGCAGATATTGCATTAAATCAATCTGAAAAAAACGAGATAGATATACTTTCAACAGTCTCAAACTGGATAACAAGTCATGAAGACCCTTTTATCCAAGCAGATAAAAAACCAGAGATTGAAGATGTATCATCCAAAGCAGAAAAACTCAATGAAGAAAATGCATCAGATACCCCCCCACCTCTTGGTATAAACTTCACAAAGAATGAAACTGCAAAAAAGGCCATAGACAAAAATATTGTTTTCTTTTCTGAGAGATTAAGACACAGGTTTTCGGTGTGGTTAGAAAGATCAGCCAAATATCTTGAGATAATGAAAGACATTCTGTCTGAACGAGGGTTGCCAGAAGAACTCGTTTTTTTGCCAATCATTGAGAGTGGTTTTAACATGAATGCTTATTCACGGGCAAGTGCAGTAGGTCCATGGCAGTTTATTGCTGGCACTGCCAAACGGTACGGGCTAACGATTGACTGGTGGAGGGATGAAAGAAAAGACCCTGTAAAGTCAACAGAGGCGGCGGCAAGTTATCTCAAAGACTTATACAGGATGTTTGGTGCATGGCATCTTGCACTTGCAGCATACAACGCTGGTGAGGGCAAGATCATGAAGGCACTCAGGAAAACAGGCAGCGATGATTATTGGGATTTGTTAAAGACAAAGCAGATACACAACGAAACAAAGGAATATGTTCCAAGATACATCGCAGCAACAAAGATTGCAAGGACTCCTGATAATTACGGATTTGAAAACCTTGAATATCAACCACCACTTGAGTTTGAAGAGGTCGTAATCACTGAACCTCTTGATATAGACACCATTGCTTTAGCTGCAGAGACCACACCAGAGACTATCAAGGAGCTTAATCCAGAATTACGGAGGTGGTGCACTCCTCTTAATGTGAAGGAATACACTGTGAGGATACCGTTAGGCAGCAAGGAACTATTCTTTGAAAACCTTGAGACTATACCACAAGAAAAGAGATTATCATTTGACTATTACAAGGTAAAAAAAGGCGATACCATTAAGAAGGTGAGTATCAATACTGGTTATCCTGTAGCAGTCATACTTGCCCTTAATTCACTTCAGGGTATAGAGACATTGACACCGGGTGAGACCCTTAAATTACCTCCGAGAGACAAGTTTACCCTTGATTTGACTGACCTAAGAGAAAAAAACAGGTCTTCTATAAAACAGATAGCTTATAAGAAATCAGATAAAGGGAATACAAAAAAAGGCACATCAAAGAAACCAAATCCCAAGTCTAAAAAACAAGTAAAGAAGAAGGTTTAAAAAAGATTTAAGACCTTTTGGTTCTAAGAATGTCCATTAAGGCGGTGTTCTCTATCCTTATAATTTCATCAAGACACTGCTGAAATCCCTCTTTTGAGGCAACGAAGATGCCATGTCCATAGACTATTACAGCGTTTGATTGTTTCATTGCATTTGGAACGGTATTTACTAATGCATTTGTCCCTGTGCCAATCTCCCCCGAAACAATAGGTATCCCTGCAAAATATCTTTCCTTCTTGCACGATTGATAACACATATCTCCTCTCACACAGTCTCTTTCATCGCACAGCATGGATTGTATGACTGTGAAAGGCGGATGTCCGTGAATGATATATCTAAAATCTGTATTCAAATATACCGACCTGTGTGTTGAAAACTCTGATGATGCGATAATCCCGTTTGTTGATGACATATCTAATGGGACGGTCACGATTGTGTCCTCTAATTCGTCAAGACTACTTCCTGTCTGACTGATGTGTATGAGTCCATCATTGATAAAGGATATGTTGCCAAAATATGAATCCACGAGTCTTAATGATACTAATGCCTTTCCAGCCTCAAAGATAGAGCCTTCCTTGAGATTTAGGGGTTGTATCTCTTTTATGAGATTGTAAATTGCCTTTGGTATTGCCTCTTTTAGATTTATCCTATCAACAAAATACTTAACAAATAGGCTAAAAAATGTAGAACTGATGTTTATGTATGCCTGTTCAGGTGAGACCATACCGTAAGCGACTACCCTGCCATCCCTTGAAACTGCTGATTTCCTCTTTGACAATGCCTGTATTATGGACTGTTTATTTACCTTTTCAATTACTGGAAAGTCATGAAAAAATGTCCTTGTTTCGCAATCTTGGGGTATGATGACTTTGTCTTTAGAGACAACGAGGGATTCAATGATTTTTTTGTAGGGCTCAACTGGTTTGGCTATGATGAGGGAATTAATATTCATCTCATCAAATATCGTTACGAGGGATTTTGATAATCTTGTGTTTGAATACACCCTATCGTCTGATGCTATGAAGACAGTTTCTTTTGGATTAACCAGTCCCTGTTGCTCAAGTTTTTTAAGGTATTTTTCAATGAGCCTTTTCATCCGCAATAATTATCCTTCCCTGTTTATCAGCACCCCTTAATGTGTAATATCTACCTCTTGCATCTAAAAAATCCTGTCTGTTTATTGGTCTTATCTTGACATTTTTTGACGAACTCCCTTCTTCTTCAAAAAACCTTTGTGGTAAATCATCGTCTTTTGAGGTAAAACCATTCTTGTTATTAAGCACTCTCTCTAATCTGCAGATCCTATCCCCAATCTCCAAAAGGCTTTGGACATTGTGTGTCAAACCAGTTACAGCATTTAGGATATTTGCAAACTCCTCCAATGATACCGCAAAGAAGATGAACTTGCAGGCAGTCAGGGAATCTATGATGGCATTTGTATCCTCTGCAATCTTTATTATCCGAGCCTTACCTTCAAATGAAAATCTATCAGTAGCAACAGGTTTGCGTAGTATCTCATGACTAATGGGATATGCCCGCAAATGACAACCACCTCTGTTTGAAACCGCATATCCCAATGCCATTCCGTATGAACCACGAGGGTCGTATGCTGGTAATTCAAGTCCTTTTACAGACATACTTAAATGTCTCATACCGACACTATCAGCATATCTCAAAGAACCTTCACCCAAGATAAACCCCAAATTACCATTTCTATGGGCAATATCATGTATTAGTTGCAAAATGCCTTTAGGCTCAAATACCTGTCCGCTTATTTCTTTGTAACAGGCAATGGTTGAGGCTGTGCTTATAGTATCAAGCCCGTAGAGGTTACAGAGTCTATTTGCCTCTGTGATTATCTCAAGAGAGTAATTGCAATTTAAAGCACCGAAATGTGAGAGTGTTTCGTATTCAGGTATCGGCATTTCGTCTTTACCTGTTTTCTTACAAAGTATGGGGCATCCATTACATCCGCTACTGATAGATTTATAATTATGATTGATTGCATATGCTGAATACCTTGAGGAATGCTCAAAGAATGTCTTTTTGAAGTTTTCCGTTGGTTCAAGCCTTTTAGCATGTATTACATCTACAAGACATGCAGTGCCGTATCTATGTAGTCCAAACTCACCATATATTGCAGGTGATGCCCTCAAGAGCCTCATTACATCCTTAACTGCGGTTTTTAAACTATCAGGATGATGTATTTGTATGGGGTTATCACCTCTTACTGCAATATACTTTAGCCTCTTGTATCCCATCACAGCCCCAAGCCCGCCCCTACCAGCATGATAGTGACCATTGTCAAACACAATGGATGCAAACCTGACAAGGTTTTCACCAGCAATGCCTATCACTGCGGTTGAGTATTTATCTTTAAAATGCTCAAAAACCTGTTTTGTATTTAGCCCAGATGCCCAAGTGCCATCCTCAATCCTTACTAAACCACCATCTATTACGATACCAACCCACTTGTCAGACATACCGACTATCTCAAGATAATCAAATCCAGCCTTTTTTAAGGATGTGCCAAACCTTCCACCAACTGATGAGTCAAAGACGGTGTTAGTAAGTGGTGAACGGCTTATCACAGACATCCTGCCAGATGTAACCGAAGGAGTTGCTAAAAGAGGACCAGTAGCAAATATAATCGGTATCTCCTCTGAAAAAGGGTCTTTTGTTATCCTGTCAGAGATGATTGAGACACCAAATCCCCTGCCACCTAAATACCTTTTACAAAGCACTTCATCAGTATCAAAAATTTCAAAGGACTTTGTAGTGAGGTCTATCTTTAGATTTTTGCCAGTGTATCCAAACATGATTAAAAAGTATATACACTCTTTAAGGGTTTTTTAAAGTTGTCATTCTTTTCTAACATCCTTAAAATACATCTATGCATACAATCCCGTCTATAAACTTGGTTAAGTTTTTGTCTGTTGTCTTATTTGTAGTTTTAGCATCTCCCAACATTGCTTTTGGCATCCCTTCATTTGAAGATGTAAAAACTAAATGGCAATCATCTGAAGTTATGATATACGACAGAAAGGACAGACTTATTCAAACCGTTAGGACAGATTACAAAAAGAGGGCACTTAAGTGGGTGGGCATTAATGACATATCAAGAAATATGGTAGATGCAGTATTGTCTTCAGAGGATAGACGATTTTTTGAGCATTCTGGCGTTGATTGGCTTGCGGTGGGGTCTGCACTCCTTGAAAATATTACTGGCAGGTCAACCCGTGGTGCAAGTACGATCACGATGCAATTGGCAAGTATTTTAATAGGGCAAAAAGGGAAAAAAGACATTAATGAAAAAATAAGACAGATAAAAACCGCAAGGCAACTGGAAGACATTTGGACTAAAGATAATATACTTGAGGCATATCTAAATCTCATATATTTTAGAGGCGACTTGCAGGGTATTTCATCGGCAGCAAACATCCTCTTTGGAAAATCTCCATCAAGTCTTACTGCAATTGAATCTGCGATGCTTGCATCACTTATAAGGAATCCAAATGCATCAGTGCAAAAGGTTGTTTTTAGGACATGCAATATATTGGATAAGATGCAGATACCTTATGACAAGGAATCAGTCAATAAGACGGTTTCAGATGCCTTGATGTTAGTAAAAAGCAACAAGAATAGCCCGAGTTTTGCACCACACATTGTAAGACACCTTGATTTATCATCAGGCAAAAGGATAAAGACTACTATTGACATGGACCTTCAGACATTTGCTCAAGAGACATTAAAGAAACACCTAATGGTTTTACAAAGAAGCAATGTCAATGAGGGTGCTACAGTCATTATTGAAAACAAAACAGGCAATGTATTGGCTTATTTGAGTGTAAGTAATGATTTTAAGCATGTTGATGGCGTGGTGGCTAAAAGACAGGCAGGTTCTACCTTAAAACCTTTTTTATATGCACTTGCCTTGTCAAGAGGGGTATTAAATGCATCGTCTTTGTTAGAAGACGCACCTGTAAGTATCTCAACGGAAAGGGGTTTATACCTACCTAAAAACTACAATGAATCCTACAAGGGTTTGGTCACAGTAAGAACAGCCCTTGCATCCTCACTAAACACACCTGCGGTTAAAACACTTACAATGGTTGGTATAGAGGACTTCTATGAAATTTTAGTAAAACTCGGATTTGACATCAATGAAAATGCCGATTTCTACGGTTACGCCTTGGCACTTGGGGGTGTAGATGTCTCTTTGCTTGAGTTAACAAATGCTTATAGGGTGTTAGCAAACGGTGGGATTTTTTCAAGAACGAGGTTTAGTTATTCACAGGGTAGGGCGGTTTCAAAGAGGGTATTGGGTGAGGATGTAGCCTTTATAATATCAGACATCTTGTCTGACAGGGCAGCAAGACAGGTAACCTTTGGTATGGAGAATCCCTTGTCCACTAAATCGTGGAGTGCTGTAAAGACAGGGACGAGCAAGGACATGAGGGATAACTGGTGTATAGGTTATTCAGATACCTACACCGTTGGTGTGTGGGTAGGAAATTTCTCTGGTGCTGCTATGTGGAATATTTCTGGGATTTCTGGCTCTGCACAGATTTGGCAGGAGATTATGAATCATCTGCACCGTCAAAAGTTTTCAAGACAGCCAAAGGCTCCCAAAGATGTTGTTAAGAAAGACATCTTTATAGATTCTTTTAGCGGTGTAGTAAGCGAATGGTTTATTAAAGATAGCCAAATCCCCACAGACAACAGCCTAATCGCAGTCTCGAGACAGGGACATGAGGCAAGGATAATCTATCCTCCAACCTCAACAGTAATCGTCATTGACCCTGACATACCAAATACAGAGCAGGCGGTATTCTTTGAGATAATGGGTGGTAACATCGGAATGAGTGTTTTTGTGGGAGATGACAAGATAGCAATCTATGGTAATATCGCAATATGGCAACCGAGGGTTGGACAACACAAGGTTAGATTAATAGATGTAAAAGGTGCTATTAGGGATGAGATTGAGATCTTTGTGAGGTAAGAGAAATATATCTTTTTGGATTTTCATCTATTGCCGTGTTTACCGTATCAGCATCAAATCCAAGTTTTTTGAGCCTTTCTGATGATTTAGCAATATCCATGCACCCTCCTAATAACCTACCATCATCTGACCTCATGCCCCCATCATAAGAGGCTTTTCCCCTGACCATATCAGAGATTAATATGACCCTGTCCTTTCTTTTTAGCCTGAATATCATCTCTATTGTCTTTTGATGAAGGTGGTAGCCATCAGCAATCACCTCAACATACACCTCCTGATTCATTAACCCAAAGCCAGCAATACCCAATTCCCTATGATGAAAGCCTCTCATGGCATTAAACAGGTGAGTGATGCCCTTTGCACCATGATTAAATCCTGCATCTGTCTCATTAAATGTGGCATCAGAGTGCCCCATGCTTACCGTGATGCCCAAGTCAGTGGCAAGCCTTATGATATTTAATGCACCGTCTAATTCCGGTGCTATGGTGATAATCTTGATAACATCCTCAAAGCCATCAATCAACTCTCTGAATGTGTATTCAGAAGGAGGCAAGAAATTAATCTTATTTAATGCCCCGCACATATTGGGATTTAGAAAGGGTCCTTCAAGGTTTACACCCAATATCCTTGCCTGTTTTTCTGATTGCCTTTGCATTGCTTGAGATATGGCATGTATTTGCCTACGCATGTTTTTTATTGTGGATGGATATATCGTTGGCAAGAAGGCATCGGTGCCATTTGATTTTAGTGCTTCAGACATCTTTAAGATGTCATCAGGTGCCCCCGTCTGTGTATCAAGGGCACCAATGCCGTGGATGTGTAAGTCTATGGGCATATTTTTAAGGTTGCGAAAATTCCCCTAAAACAGTCTGCCCAATGTTTGTAATCCCCCGAAATGTAAGGCTAAATACACCACCTAATGATAAACCACCGGGTGGATCAATCTTGATGGTGTTTACATAATAACCTGATGCCGGTCTAAAGTGTAAAGTAACCTTATTTTCAGTGCCACTATCATACGATGCAGTACAGATGTTACCACAATTAATCCTATTATAATTATCAACTATGGTACCTAAACCAGTCTTTACAACACCAATGTATCTGTCATTAGCTGATAATAATAGTAGAGATGGATTAAGTGTGGTTTCATTAGGAGATGTGACTGAGACATTGTCAGCACTTGCTAAATCTGGTTTGCCATTATAAGCCTGTGGTGTGAAACCATTTGTGTCAAATAAGACCCTATAATCACCACTTGCAAGATTATCAAATACAAACTGCCCTTGTGCATTTGTCATAACAGACTTTATCATTGTATTGTCAGGTGCAGGAGGGTAAAGTTTTACGATTACCCCACCTATAGCTTTTTCAAGATTGTCCTTTACTTGTCCACTTATTTTGCCACCTAATGACCCTTTACCATAATAGACTGTTGTTGAGCCAGTGCAATTGTAATTACCGACGATATAATAGATATTGCCACTTGTAACCGCAGCCTTGCCCGGTGTCAGTGCCACTGGTAAGGAAGTATCTTGTATCCATGAACCCAATGAACCATCTGGTTGGACCTTGCTGTAATAAACATCTGTACCATTCATCAATACATAGAGTCTGTCATTTTCAATAAAGAAACTTGCATGAACCTGACTTACAGCATAGGGTAGTGGTGTAGTCTCTGTCCAAGCACCCAATGCACCTGTTGTAAGTGACACAGTGGTGTAATAAACCTTGTCTGATGTTGTGCTATCAGAGGTTCTGCCAAGTATGAGGTATGCCTTAGCATTATAAAAAACAAGTGCCCCCTCACCTGCACCTGTTACAGATGGAAGGGCAGTAGCAGTCTGCCATGGGCCGGGTAAACCTGTGGCTGGGTTAAGTTGTGAGTAGTAAAGCCTATCAGTCCATTTATATGGAGTCCCAAAGGCATTCCTACCACCGCCTACATAGAGGTAGCCATTATATGCAGCGACATAAGGGAATGAGCCAATCCATTGAGGCATTGCATTAGTAGATTGTGTCCAAGATGCGATAGTGCCATCTAAATCATTTGGTTTTGTATACCAGACATTTCCATCCCAGCTTGGACTGTTTATTGCACCACCTGCAATGTAAATGTAACCGTTTTGCTCTGCAATACCAGCAGCTACCCTAATAAAATTTCCCGTTCCCCCGCCTGTCTCAGCCCAAGTGCCTAATACCCCATCACCTATATCTTTTGTAAAAAAAACCTTACCATCACCAGTCCCATTACTACATGCAGTACCACTTGTCCCTCCACCGACTGCATAAAAATAATCTACCCCTCCTATGTTAACCTTAGTAACTGCAGGTAATACCCTCACAGACCCCATCGCGGTATTAGTAGCCCAATTTATTGCTGCCTGCGCATTGTCTGTGATTAATAAAACTAAATAAAGAAAACCAATGATCCCCGCAATCCTTATTAATCTACTCATGACTCCCCTCCTTAAAAGGTATTTTTTGCGCTCAAACTTGATATAATAATACGAGAAATTGATATAAATGTCTATATTAAAAAGCAGGTTATAACAACATGCAAAACAAATACAAAATCGCTCAAGGCAATGCAGATGTAATAGATGCGTATTCACTTGCTGAGCAATTAGGAATTGATGAAGATGAGATACTTGATTTTAGTTCAACCTCTAACCCTTTAAGCACTCCAAAGTCTGTTATTAATGCAATCAAGGATAACATCCCTTACATCTCAAGGTATCCTGATACAGAGGCGAGGTTTCTTAAGAAAGAATTATCAAGACACTATGACATACCACAGTCTTCAATAATCTGTGGTAACGGTAGCAATGAGATTATCCATCTTATTATTCAGGCACTTCAACCTGAGAGGTTGTTACTTTTAGCACCTACATATCAAGAATACGAAAGGGCATTTAATATACATGTAAAAAGGTTTAATCTAAATGCATCTGTAGAGTATATAAACTTGACAGAAGAAAGTGACTTCGCAGTTAGTTCTAAAGAAATTATCTCATCAATCACAGGTGGTAAGGATGTTGAAACGCTAAAGAAATCACCAACCTTAAGCACACCTGATATGGTTATATTGTGTAACCCAAACAACCCTACAGGTAGTTTATTAGGTAGGGAGGAGTTGTTGGAGATTGCAAAGGTTACAAGGGCACTAAAGATACATCTTGTCATAGATGAGGCATACATAGATTTTTGTCATCAACACTCGCTGATAAATGATGTAATTGAAAATCCATATTTGTTGGTTATTAGGTCTTTTTCCAGTTTTTATGGGCTTACAGGTTTAAGATTGGGTTTTGCTGTTGTTAACCCATCGTTGATTGATAGGGTTAAAAGGCTTCAACAACCGATGTCAGTAAATACCCTTGCTCAGATTTGTGGTGTATCTGTGATTAATGATAAAAACTTCATAAGCCAGACCATCAGGCTTATTAGTGAGGAAAAGACCACCCTTGAGGATGGTTTTAGGGCAATCAAGATTAGATACTTTCCATCTGCATGCAATTTCTATCTCATCAAGATTGATAATGCCCAAGAGGTATTAGAATCACTCAAACAAAAGGCAATAATTTTGAGAGGATGTTCGGATTTTAAGGGGTTAGATAATAGTTTTTTAAGAGTAACAGTCAGGTCTTACAAAGAAAACATGAAACTTTTAAAAGAGTTAGCAAAACTCTTAATATAGACTAAAACTCATACGACCAGAAATATATGATATTTTTTTCTTTAAGATAATTTTCTATCTCTGGGGGGTAATCATGGGCTGTAAATATAAGCACTATGTCTTCTTTGACACCCTCAAACTCCTTTACCTTTCTTGATATCTTTATAAACCTGTCAATCTCCTTTTTGGATGGTCTAACCTTGCATTCACCAAGTAGTAAGATATCTTGACCGTTTTTTTCAGCCTTTGAATAAATATTTATCTGAAATCCGTTGACATACTTTCTGATAACATTTCCCTTAATCTTTATACCAAATGGGGCAAGGAGTCTTGGTAATGATTTATAGGCACTATTTTCCAATGAATAACCAACCGAGTTTGAAATACCCTCAAGTCTTTCTTCAATAATATCAACCCTGCCTATTAATTTGTTAAGAGAATCCTCTGTCTTCTTCTGAGCCTTGACAAGCTCCTCCATAGCAATCTCTAACCTTGAAATCCTCTTTTCGCTTTCTTTCTGAGCCTCTGTGAGCTCGTTTATTCTGATTTCGGTTCTTTTTTGGGCTTCAGCGAGTTCTTCTACCTTAAGGGTAAGTGAGTTGAGCCTCTGTTCGGTATTTTTTTGTGCCTCGGTCAGTTCTTCTACCTTAAGGGTAAGGGAATTAAGCCTTATTTCAGTATTTTTTTGGGCTTCAGCGAGTTCTTCAATAGCAATCTCTAACCTTGAAATCCTCTTTTCGCTTTCTTTCTGAGCCTCTGTGAGTTCGTTTATTCTGATTTCGGTTCTTTTTTGAGCTTCAGCCAGTTCTTCAACCTTAAGGGTAAGGGAATTAAGCCTTATTTCAGTGTTTTTTTGTGCCTCAGTCAGTTCTTCAACCTTAAGGGTAAGGGAGTTAAGCCTCTGTTCAGTGTTTTGCTGGGCTTCAGATAGCTCTTTAACAATTCCCTTTAATTCAGAAAAATCCTCTTTTGAAGGGGTATTTTTGATATCCTCGTATATGCGAGATAAGATTCTTGTTAATGACTTTGCTGTCTTTTCATCAACTGTATTTGTTAGTTCTTCGTATATTTCAAAAGTGTTTATCATAGTCATTTAATTATAAAATTAGTAGATAGAAAAATCAAAAGATAGGATGTTGTGGTCAAATCATGATGTTTTAGAACGGTAGTTTTAATTATTTGTAATCATGTGTTAGCATATTAGACTTTAAAAATTTTAGGAGGATATTTTTTTATGAAGAGAATTCTTGTTGTATTAGTAATGCTTTTATGGTCGTGTAACACAAGCGCAGATGTGAATAAGGTAAAGGAATTTGAAACTGTAAAAAACTTTATCAGTAAGGCAAAAGTTGAGGTGGCAGAGGTAAAGGACATAGGTAGTTTATATGAGGTTGTTGTTAGTCAAGGCAAGAGCAAAAACATCATCTATGTCACAAAGGACGGTAAATATCTAATACTTGGTAATCTGCTTGATAAAGATGTAAATAATGTAACAAGAGAACGGGCAATGGAAATAAACAAGATTGATTTTCAGACAATTCCTTTTAGTGATGCCATAGAGATTAAGAAGGGCAAAGGGGAAAAGAAACTCGTTATGGTAACTGATGTAAATTGCCCGTATTGCAAAAAGGCATATGAGTGGTTAAAAACAAAGGATAACTATACTCTTTATATATTTTTCATGCCTTTAAGTGATGTTTCTTACCAGAAGACTGTGAAGGTGTTATGTGCAAAAGACATCTTATCAGAACTCAATCTTGCAAAAGAGGGCAAAGAGCCTACTGCAAATAAGTGCGATGCCGGTGAAGCAAGACTCAAGAAGAACATAGAGTTTGCTCAAAGTATTGGTGTATCTGGGACTCCATTGTTCATTAAACAAGACGGTAGAAGGATTGAGGGTTTTGCACAACAAAACCTTGAGGAGTATTTAGGAAAGTAAATAGTTGCGATTTGATTTGATTGTTTGCTAAAATTATTGTCTTTTTTTAGGAGGTTGTTATTAATGGAAGGACAAGTTGCTTTGGTAACTGGTGGCACTCGTGGTATTGGTAAGTCTATAGCAACATCTTTTGTAAAGGCGGGGATAAATACAATTATTACTGGTTTGAATGAAGAACGGGCAAAGGCTGCTTTACAAGAGATAAACCAAGATACAAACAGATGTAGATTTATCAGGTCAGATGTATCAAAATCAAGCGATGTAGCATCATTATTTGAGATAATAAGCAATGAATTTGGAAGGCTTGACATACTCATAAATAATGCTGGCGTGACTAAAGACAATCTCTTGTTAAGGTCAAAAGAGGATGATTGGGATACAGTTATGGATACTAATCTAAAAGGCACTTTTTTATGCACCCAAGAGGCCATAAAGATAATGTCTCGTCAGAAATACGGTAGGATAGTCAACCTGACCTCTGTTGTTGCATTTATTGGGAATCCTGGACAGGCAATTTATGCAGCCTCAAAGGCTGGCATCATTGGGTTTACTCGTTCAGTTGCACTTGAGTATGCAAAAAGGGGAATAACGGTAAATGCTATAGCACCGGGTTTTATCAAAACAGACATGACCGATAGGATACCAGAAAAGATAAAGACGCAGATATTAGAGATGATACCAATGGGGACTTATGGTACAGGAGAAGATATAGCAAACGCTGTGATGTTTTTGATATCACCAAACTCTTCTTACATAACTGGACAGGTAATTCATGTGAATGGTGGTATGTATCTTGGTTAATTTTTTTACACATTAATTTAGATTATTAAAAAATCTATAGGAGGCAGACGAATGATTGATGAAAAGGTAAGGGAAATTATCGCAAAACAGTTAGGTGTAGATATTGCACAGGTTACACCGGAGGCTTCTTTTGTTGAGGATTTAGGTGCAGATTCGCTTGACACTGTGGAGCTCGTTATGGCTTTTGAAGAGGAGTTTAAGGTTGAGATCCCCGATGAAGACGCAGAGAAGATAACAAAGGTCAAGGACGCAATAGAATATATTAAGAGCAAGACTTCTTAAGAGTATGTCTAAAAGAAGGGTAGTTGTTACAGGATTAGGGCTTATAACACCGTTAGGTCTTAATCTGACTGAATCGTGGGATGGGCTAATCAAAGGTGTTTCAGGCATTGATAAGATTACCTATTTTGATGCCTCTTCATTCCCTGTAAGAATTGCAGGTGAAGTCAAGGGTTTTGATCCAGCAAGTTATATTGAGCAAAAAGAGATAAAAAAGATGGATAGATTTATCCAGTTTGCCATTGCTGCAACGACCCACGCCTTGCAAGATGCAAGTCTGATGATAGACGATTCTATTTCAGAAAGGGTTGGTGTTTGCATTGGTTCAGGTATGGGAGGGTTACCAACCATAGAACATTATCATAAGGTTTTACTTGAAAGAGGATATAGGAAAATTACCCCTTTTTTCATACCAATGCTCATAATAAATCTTGCCTCGGGGAATGTTTCCATAAAGTTTGGGGCAAAGGGTCCTAATAGCTCAATCGTCACTGCCTGTGCAACAGGAACGCACTCTATAGGTGAGGCATTCAGGATAATCCAAAGGAACGATGCAGATGTTATGATAGCGGGTGGTACGGAATCCTGTATCACTCCGTTAGGGATAGCAGGTTTTGCAGTTATGCGGGCACTATCTACACGCAATGATGAACCCCAATTAGCAAGCAGACCATTTGATATTGACAGAGATGGATTTGTGATGGGTGAAGGTTCGGGGATAATGATACTTGAAGAACTTGAGTTTGCAAAAAACAGGGGTGCCAAGATATATGCAGAGGTTATAGGTTATGGTATGTCTGCAGATGCCTATCATCTAACTGCCCCGTCTCCAGATGGTGAGGGCGCAGCAAGGTGTATGAGGTCAGCTATAAAGGATGCGTGCATCAAACCAAGCGATATAAACTACATAAACGCTCATGGTACATCTACAAAATTTGGAGATGAGATAGAGGTAAAGGCAATAAGGAATGTCTTTGGAGATGATATCTCAAAGGTAGCTGTAAGTTCAACAAAATCAATGATTGGACATCTATTAGGAGCAGCAGGTGGTGTTGAGGCTGTGATTTCTGTTTTAACTGTCTATAATGATATCGTCCCCCCTACGATAAACATAGTAAATCAGGACCCTGAATGTGATATTGATTGTGTTGCAAATGTTGCAAGACAGATGCAGGTCAATTGTGCGATGAGTAATTCTTTTGGATTCGGTGGAACGAATGGATGTCTTATCTTTAGAAAATATACAGGAGATTGAAAGGGCATTAGGATATCATTTTAAGGATATCTCCCTATTAAAAACTGCATTAACCCACAAATCAAAGCATTTTGAAGACCCAGTAAGTTACAAACAATTTAACGAACGACTTGAGTTTTTAGGCGATGCAGTATTAAGCCTTTGTATATCTGAATGCCTATTTTCCAACCCTAAAAACTTTACCGAATCGCAGATGTCAAAGATGAAGTCCTATCTTGTCAAAGAATCGGTTTTACATGAAATTGCCCAGAGACTAAATTTAGGTAAGTACATTGTGTTAGGTAAGGGTGAAGAATCTACCGGTGGGAGGCAGAAAAAATCTATCCTTGCAGATACTGTTGAGGCAGTAATAGGAGCGATATTTATTGATAGCTCATATGAAAATGCCAAGGGTCTCGTTGTAGGGATATTCCAAGAAAAGATTACAAATGTGATTAATAAAAAAGAAGGTAGGGATTATAAGAGTGAATTACAAGAGGTCTGTCAGAGTAGATTTAATCTTCTACCTGTCTATTTAGTCATAAAACAAGAAGGGGAGGAGCATAAAAAGATATTCACTGTTGAGGTATGTATCAATGGCAAGGTTATGGGTAGAGGTATTGGTAAAACAAAAAAAGAGGCTGAATCATCCTCAGCCAAAGAGGCACTCTCAAGATTAGGTTTATAGGGTTTGTCCAAAGGTGTTAGGTATTGTTTGTTTTTGAACCAAATTGCAGGTTGTAAAGTTCAGTGTATGTCCCGCCCTGTCTGATAAGTTCTTCGTGTGTACCTATCTGTTCAATTACTCCTTTGTTTAGCACGATAATCTTTTGAGATATCTGAACGGTTGATAGTCTATGGGCAATGACAAGAGTTGTTCTCCCGCTCATGAGTTTTTCTAATGCACTTTGAACCTTTTGTTCTGACTCTGTATCTAATGATGATGTAGCCTCATCTAATAGTAATATCTTTGGATTCTTAAGTATCGCCCTTGCTATTGTAATCCTTTGTTTCTGCCCCCCTGAAAGCCTTGCTCCTCGTTCTCCAATAATAGTATTGTAGCCATCTGGAAGTTCCATAATAAAATCATGTGCATATGCTGATTTTGCTGCCTCAATGACCTCATCTTCTGTTGCGTCTTTATTCCCTAATAGTATATTTGCCTTTACAGTATCATCA
Source organism: Thermodesulfovibrionales bacterium (assembly GCA_026415695.1). Taxonomy (GTDB): domain Bacteria; phylum Nitrospirota; class Thermodesulfovibrionia; order Thermodesulfovibrionales; family Dissulfurispiraceae; genus DUZI01. The sequence continues at coordinate 33,470 of JAOAGP010000053.1, forward strand.
AACAAGACAACATCCTGACTTACAAGTCCTATGGAACCTCTTAGATGTGCTAAATCAATGTCTCTTGTATCGATGTTGTCTATCTTAACGCTGCCTTTTGTAGGAAACCAGAAACCACCAACTAAATCTACTATGGTTGTCTTGCCTGCGCCACTGTATCCTACAAGGGCTACAATCTCTCCTTCTTTGACCTCAAAGTTTATGTCCTTTAATACCTCATCTTCTGTGCCTGGATATGAAAAATACACACCTTCAAATCTTATATTGCCTTTAATCTCGTTTCTTATTCCACCAGTCTTTTCCTCATCAATCAATAACAACTCTTTTATCTTTTGAAATACTGTTCTTATCTGTTGGAAGCCGTTATGAACCTTACTTAACCTTTTTAGAGGTGTATAGACAAGGAGTATCGCTGCTATGAATGAAAAAAGTGTGCTTGGTTGTATGGAATCAGTAAGTATCAGATGACCGCCGTAAACCAAAATAATAGATACACCAATACCGCCTAAAACCTCCGCAAGTAGTCTTGATGTTTCATCTACCTTTACCTCTTTCATGGTGTTGTTATAATGTGCATTCAGTTCATTTTTGAATCTATGTCTCATATGCTCTTCAATAGTAAATGCCTTGATAATCTTTATTCCCTGTAATGTTTCTTGCAATGTGATTGTCACATCGGAGATGAGCACCCTTGTTTTAAGGCTTATGCGTTTTAGGATTTTACCAATATGAGCAATAGACAATAGTATTGCAGGGATGACTATAAATGACAAAAGTGCTAAGTCCCACCTTCTATAAAAAGCAACACACAATAATACAATTGCAGTTGCACCTTCAACCACAAGATCTCTGACAGTATTAGCAAAGACGGCTTGCATCAATCCAACATCGTTTAACATCCTTGACATCACTGTTCCGCTTGGTGTGGTGGTATGAAAAGAGATTGGTAGTTTTACAAGGCGGTTATAGATGGTTTCTCTGACATCCACTGCAATCCTTGCCCCGATTGAATTCATGAGATATGTAGTAGTATAAACAAAGATACCTCTTAACAAAAAAAGGATTATTACACCTAATGGGATGAGTGTCAAGACTGTGGTTGACTTCTTTGAAAAAACCATGTCTAACGCAGGTTGAATGCCCCATGCTATGAGCCCATTTATTCCAGAAAGGGCAGAACTGCATAAGACCGCAATGATAAAGAATCTTACATAGGGTTTTGCAAGACAAAATAGGGTCTTTACATCGTCTTTGTAGTCCCCAGCCTTGTATTTTTGAAATACTTCAAAGACACGGTTTGAGGTATTGTTCATATAAATAGGTTTTATAAAAGCAGGTTAGGAGTCTTACCAAGAAGGTTAATATCTTCTATAATGGTATCCAAAACCAAAACCCCAACCCCAAGGATAGTATTCGTCATACCACGGATTGTAGTAAGGATATCGTTTCTGAGGTCTATTCCACAAAAAAATCTCCTCAATATGAAAAAAAGGGAATAAATAGTTGAGTTCTTCAATCTTACCCGGTTGAAGCCCTTTAAACACCCCTCCAATGGTAACATATCTTGTTTTCTCATAGACTATTGGGTCTAATATCCCGTATTCCTTTTTGAATAAAGCCCTAATCCTTGTATTTGGATGTTTGCTACCCCTTGGAAATCCATCATAATCCACAGGTATGTAAACCACCTCTAATAAAGAACCCTCCTGTGTAATCTTTACATCCACTATCTGTCCTCCAAATACAAAGAGCCTGTTTTCGTATGGTAATGGATTTTCAAATAGTTCATTTATTGGGAGATTTGTATGTGCATTCTTGACAAGATTTGGGCTTAAGACATGTGTTGCACAAGAGAACAAGGCAAAACAAAAAAAGGAAACGATAATAATGTTTTTTATCATGATTATTTGTTTACTCATCACTTTCATATCTAACCCCTTTTTATTTAATATCGCACATAGAGGGATATAAAATCAAAACAGTGTAAACAAAAACTTGACAATACAATAAGATATTATTGTAAAATCTCAATCCTCATAAGGAGAATTCTATCAATTTTAAAGAGGTGAATTTATGACTAAGGCTGACATTGTTGCAATTTTGATTGAAAGGATTGGTTTACAAAAGGCAGAGGCTCAAACAGTCGTGGAGATGTTGATAGAAAATGTTAAGGAAGCCTTACTGTCTGGTGAGACAGTTAAGATATCAGGATTTGGAACTTTTACTGTAAGAAAGAAAGGCTCACGAATTGGTCGTAACCCTAAAACAAAACAAGAAGTGACTATCACACCAAGAAGGGTGATTACCTTTAGGGCAAGTGAGCAACTCAAAGACCTAATAGAAAAGCCTACTACTTAAGTTTTTTAAGGATGGAGGAGTTAGAAGAGACTTCTAATGAGTTTAGTCTCTCACCCGAAAGACTGTTTTATAAGATAGGTGAGGTGGGTAAAATCCTCGGTGTAGAGGCTCATGTAATAAGATATTGGGAGAGATTATTCCCTGAAATAAGGCCAAGTAGAAGCAAGTCAGGTCAAAGGGTATATACAAAAAAGGAAATAGACTTGCTGTCATATATAAAAAGGCTTCAGTTTGACGAGGGTTACACAATTCAAGGTGTAAAGAAGAAATTACAAGACAGAAAACTCAGCAAGCAGGAAGTCTTCAAAAAAAACACAGAATTAGTAAGATACATCAAAACAAGACTGTTAGAAATTTTAAATAGTATTAAGACATAAAGATGTATTTCTAATGTTTTAAGATACTGATACCTTCAGCCCTATCCATGTTGTAGATAGGGTATCCCTTCACTCCTTTTATCCATTGCTGGACTGCTATATAATCTGTTTTATGCCAAAATGGTATCATTGGTAGTTCATCCATGATGATGTTTTCTACTTTGTTAAGAAGTATTTGTGTATCGTTTTGATTAATGGATGTTCTTAATGTATCCAGAAGTCTATCTACCTCACTATTAGAGAAACGAGTTTTGTTCCCCCCATATCCCTTATTTTGTGAGTGAAAAAGTGGAAACAAAAAGTTTTCAGCATGAGGATAATCTACCCACCAGCTAAGCCAGAACAGATCAGCCTCGCCTTTAATCACAGATTCTTTAAAGGCAGTCCATTCCATCTGTTTTATCTTAAGAGTAATTCCCACACGCCTTAGATATTGTTGGATAATCTCTGCAAGGTCAACCACATCCTGTTCAGGTGTTACATACATGGTTATTGTGATGGTATTAATTCCGATGGACTTTAGGAGAAGTTTGGATCTTTGAGGGTCGTATTGAATGTCAGACACACAAGTCCAATGTCTTAACTCATCGGGGATGATACAATCTGCTAATCGCCCTCTACCGTTCATGAATGTCTGTAGTATCTTTTTTCTATCTATTGCTAATGCCACTGCTTTGCGGAATCTACTTTCGTTAAACGGGTGTCTCTCGGTATTCATACCCAGATAGTAGGTATTAAGGGAAGATACTCTGATAACATCCTTTTCCCTTTTTTGCATGAAGTATCTAAAGGCAGAGGCAGGGATACCCAAGACATCGATGTTTGCTACTTCATACTCAACAACAGCCGTTATGTCTTCAGGTATTATCTTATAAACAATACCAAGTGGTTCTTGGTTTTTAGTTTCTAAAGCCCTTGTTTCTAACACAATCTCTCTTGACGGATCCCATCTCTTTAAGCAGTATCTACCGGTGCATGATGGGTTGTAACTAAAGTTTGCCCCTAATCTTTCAACTGCGTTTCTATCTACCACATATCCAGCAGGCATTGTTAACATGGTTAGGAAGGGGGAAAAGGGGGTTTTGAGGATAATCTGTAAGGTATTTTCATCTATTGCATTGATGGATTCTACCCTCTCAAATACCCATCTATTAGGTGAACCAGTCTTTGAATCCATTATCCTCCTGTAAGAATACTCAAAGTCAAACGCAGTAACCCTTCTTTTATCTTCAAAAAAGACATCGTTACTTATAGTGAAGGTGTAAATCCTTTGGTTCTTTGAGATATCCCACTTGTAAGCGATATCTGGAATTACCTTTAGATCATCTGATAGTCTCACTAATCCTCTATGTATCTTTGCTGCTACCTGAGCACTACTTACATCAGTTATAAAGGCTGGGTCAAGGGTTGTGATATCTGAATTTAATCTAATATATAGAAAGCCTTGAAGTTTGTCATTACTACTACATCCATTAAGACAAAGGGTAATGCTGAAGATTAGAAGGATGATATTATTGTGAAGGTTTGTTTGTTTTTTTATAAGGCTCATAATAAAGATCCTTGACCATCTGGATTACGGAAAAGAAGAGCACAACTACAAGAGGACCTGCTACAAGCCCAATCAATCCAAACAGACCTAAACCACCAAGAACGCTAAAGAAGATTACGATTACAGGTAGTTTGGTTTTACTACCTATGATAATCGGTTTAAGTATGTTGTCAATCATGCTTATACCGAATATACCTACAATTGTGAGGATAACACCCTTTATAATACTTCCTTTTATGAAAAGATAGATTGCAGCGGGTCCCCACACAACTGCTGCACCTAACAGAGGTACAAAGGATACCACAGAGGTTACAAATCCCCATAATACAGGGGATTTAAAGCCTAAAAAAGCAAGGGTTATCCCTGTTAGGATACCCTGCAACACTGCAACTGATATCCCACCATAGACTGTTGATACTACGATATCTTTAAATTGGATTATCAACTTTTCTTTCTGTGTAGGTGAAAATGGCAGATACTCTGATATGTTTGAAAGAAAGGTCTTGCCATCCTTTAAGATGAAGAATATTGAAAAGGTCATGAAGACAAAATCAACCACAAAACCTATCACATTACCCACACTCTTTGTAACCCTTGAAAGTATCTCCTTGCTGAGATTTATAATGGCTTCTTCTAACTTCTTCTCAAATTCTTGGGCGTTCATATGGAAAAAAGATAGAATCTTCTCAAATGAACTGTATAGTTTTGGGTGTTGCATGAGATCTACAAAAAAGTCCATCTTGCCATCCCTTATCTCCAATGCAATGGAGGTAATCTCTTGAACTAACATGATTGATATGTATGATACAGGCCCTAATATCGTAAGAACTATTATCAGTAAGGTAATGATTGAAGAAAGGGTTGGTGATTTTATATGTTTTTGAATGAATACATAAACTGGATAAAAAACTAAAGACAATATAATGCCCCATGCGATGGGGGTTATAAATGGTGCAAAAAGAAGGAAGGTAAGGTATCCCAACCCTAATGTTATTGCAAGTAAGACAAGGTAATAAAACCAGTTGTTCATGCTGATGTCATCCCAATTACGCTAAATTGCCTGCCTGCAGCCATTCCGTCTCGCCTGTAAGAATGGTATTTATTAGAAAGACAGTATGTGCATTCTTTGATGATATTTACATTTTCTCTTTTTATGCCTGTTTCAGTTGCTTGTAGCATATTTGCTTCTTGGAGATCAATGAAATATTTTTTGCCTTTTTTAGTCCATATGCTACCTTCAGGGGTTACAGACATTATCTTGATAAATACATCCTTATCTATCTCATAACAACACCTGCCTATACTTGGGCAAAATATCATCTGTATATTTTCAGATGATGCACCATAATGGGTTGTCATCATCTTAATTGTTTTTTTTACGATACCTTGTGATGTTCCACGCCATCCTGCATGTATCACACCTATTGATTGTGAGACCTCGTCAAAAATAATTATAGGGACACAATCGGCTGTCTTAACACCGATGAATAGGTTTTTTTTGTTTGTAACTACTGCATCAGCAATAATCTGTAAATTTGGGTGCATTTCATTTGCTATGTAAACATTATCTGTGTGTTTTTGTATGGGGAAAAAAACATCATGATTTTGGGATATGGTATCTTTTAGGTAATCATTGATATTGGAGTCAAATTCTTTGGTTGTAAAAAAGGCTAATAAAGGCATATCATTTGAAATGGTTAATTTGACTACCCCTTTAATGGTGCTGTTTTTTGTTTTGTTATTCATTACCGAATTAATAGCATTTAGATTTGTCTTATTATACCAAATTTGAGATGTTGTCTATTTCTAAATTATCAACCCTGTAGTCTAAATTCTATTTATAAAAAAAAATTATAGAAATTATTAAAAGTTTTATTGAGATATTTGTCATGCTTTAGTATAATTATTTTGCATTTTATCAATAAAAAAGGGAGGGAACATGAAACGTCTTGTGTGTTTGTTGGCTGTCTTGGGTTTGTTGTCTTTGACCTCAATCGCTGAGGCAAAGAAGGTATTTATCAAATGGGGGGCAACGAATGTTCGTTCAGGTTTGTATGCCAACACAGTTGCAATGGCAAGTATTGTTAAGAAGGCATACCCTGGAGAGATTGAGGTTACTGTTGTTGAAACCGGTGGCTATTTAGAAAATCTTGTAAGGATACAAAAGAAATCCATCCACATGGGGCCTGCCGATGCAGCTGCAGGTTATGCTGCGTATGAGGGAATAATTGATTATAAGGGGAAGCAGATTAAGGATTTGAGGGTAATGTGGGGAGGCTATATTACTCCTATTCACATTGTGACCACTAAAAAGAGTGGTGCAGATACCCTTGAAAAGATAAACGGTCTTCCGTTTGCAAGCAATCCGGGAACTACTTCAGGTAGGGCGATTGAACTATTCTTTGATGCAAATGGTATAAAGCCAGTGTATAAGATGATGGGTATTGGTGCAAGTGTGGATGCCCTTAAGTCTGGTGTGGCAAGTGGTTGGTATAAGGCTGGTTTTAAAGATGCCTCAATATTGGATTTGGAATCCTCAATGGACATCAATGTCATTCCTATTACAAAAAAGCATGTTGAGAATATGGAGAAGAAATATCCTGGACAGATAAAAACAATGACTATACCTGCAGGTCTTTTCAAGGCTGTCACAAAAGAGCAGTTGTCCTTTGCATATGTTGTAACAGACTTTGTTCATAAGGATGTGCCAGAGGATGTTGTATATAAGATTGTGAAGGCAATCTATGAAAACAGGGCGTCTCTGGTTGGTTCATTATCCACATTAAGAGAAGGCAAGTTTGATGATATGTATGCCAATGCAGAGAAATACATCCAAGTTCCCCTACATCCTGGTGCAGTGAAGTTTTATCAAGAGGTCTTAAAGGTAAAGGTGCCTGATAGACTCTTACCGCCAGAGATGAAGAAGAAGTAAAGGAGGTATAAACAATGATAAACAGAATGTTTCATATTTTCTTCATAACGATCTCCATATTGTGTTTTTTTACAACAGTCTCTTTTGCCTCACCAGTTATAGAGATAGTCCCTCCTTCAGGGGCACCCGGTGATGTCATAAAGATAAACGGTAAAGGTTTCAAACCTGAAGAAGAGGTAGATGTCCTTTTTATACTTGATGCGGATATAAAGATAGCAATTGGCACTGAAAAGGTGGATGTTATAAAGGCTGATGCTCAAGGAAACTTTTCCGTTAGCTCTGGAATACCTGTTAATGCAAAGCCGGGGACTTACACTATAGAGGCTTTTGGAAATAAGGATAGTACTACAACAACAAAGGTTGAGGTTACCCCTAAAAAGAAATGAAAGGAGCGTTTAAACAATAAAAAATGCGTAGTCTAACGGGAATATGGAAGATAATCGCAGGTATAATTGCAGGTGTGTGGGGGATCTTTATCCTCTACACATCACTTACTGTTGCACTACATCCACTTTTACAAGGTGGTATATCTCTTAGTTTTGGACTTGCTCTGGTTTTTATTGCTTATCCCCTAACAAAGTCGGTGTTAAAAGACCCACCTCCTTCCCATTCGTCAATATTGAGATTTCTTGTATTTGGCACTAAGAAATCGCCATCAGTTTTAGATATAATCATAATCGCTTTAGGCATCATCCCGTGTGTGTATATAATGATAAATTGGGAGGAGATAGTAAGAAACCCCGGCGTTTATGAAACACATCACCTTGTTTTAGGTGCTATCTTAGTGTTATGTCTACTTGAGGGGACAAGGAGGTCATTAGGTGTCGTCATACCACTTGTTGTCTTGGGATTTGTGATTTATGCCATAGTAGGACCTTCAATACCGGGCACATTTGGACATTCTGGTTTTTCAGTTGATGAACTTTTGTATCAGTTCTATCTAATGACAGAAGGTATATGGGGACTTCTTACTGATATGACAAGCAGGATAATTGCACCGTTTGTCATATTTGGACCTGTTCTATTTGCCACTGGCGTAGGTAAGGTTTTCATGGACATTGCACAGGCATGGGGTGGCAGGATGCGTGGAGGACCCGGTCATGTAGCAGTTATATCAAGTTCATTCTTTGGTATGCTTTCAGGTTCATCAGTTGCAAATGTGGCTACTACTGGTGCATTTACGATCCCAACCATGAAAAAATTAGGGTTTCCTCGTGAACTTGCTGCTGGTGTAGAGGCATCTGCCTCCTCTGGTGGTCAAATCATGCCTCCTATCATGGGTGCGGGGTGTTTCATCATGGCAGAGTTTCTAAATATCCCCTATACCAATATAATGATTGCAGGTATAATCCCAGCAATAATCTATTTCGTTGGTATCTCTGCTGGGATATGGATAGAGGCTGGACGTTATGGGATGGGAAAACTACCCAAAGAGATGATACCTTCACTAAAAGAGATACTTAAAGCAAGGGTATTTTTCAATTTTATCATACCTATTGGCACTTTAACTGCTTTGCTCTTTTCCTTTTATCCTCCGCAGATATGTGCGGCTTGGTCGCTGATCGTTTCTGCAATAACATTTCTTATAATCGGCGGTGGTTACTCGCTTAAAGAGATATGGCAGAGGATAAAGACTATTTGGAATGGCTATTTTGATGGAATCATGTCTGCTTTGGCATGGCTCATGGTGATGATGAGTTGTGTTCAGGTAGCAGTCACCGTTATATCTCTTACAGGTTTTGGTGTGAAGGTTTCAGAGATAATCATTAATCTTTCTGGTCACAACATCTATTTAGCCCTTGTTGCTGCAATGTTGACGGCAATAATACTTGGTATGGGGATGACAACTACTGCTGCATATGTTATTGCCGCTGCAGTGTTGGTGCCAGCAATGGAAGGTATGGGGCTTGATCCTTTGGCAAGTCACATGTTTATCTTTTACTTTGCCATAAAATCGGGTCTTACACCTCCTGTCTGTATCGCAGTGTTTACTGCTGTTGCCATATCAGGAGGAAATTGGTTAAGGGCAGCATGGGATTCTATGAGGCTTGGAATTGGTGGCTACATAATGCCTTTTTTCTTTGTATTTGTGCCGTCCTTCTTGATGAAGGGTAGTTACGATGATATCATATTTCACTTTATCGGTGCATTTGTGGCGATGTTTACCATTGAAGCAGGGCTCATGGGATTCTTTACAAAGCCATTAACATGGCTTGAACGGATAATCTATTTTGTGGGCGGTCTATTTTTAATGGCTCCCGGATACTACACATTTATTGGTTTAGGCATATCAGCAGTTGCATTTCTGATGGAAAAGTTTAACTTCCAAATCCCAGTGATACTTAAAAGACCCCAGCAACTTGTACACAAATATAAATACACACAATAAAAACCTGCGGGGATGAAATATTTCCCCGCACTCAATCGTAAACCTTCCACCTATTGTGTATCCACAGGTATTGATTAGGGTAAAGTCTAATAAATTCTTCCATTTGAGAAGTCATAATCTGCGTAATCCTCTGTATCTCTTGTCTTTCATTTGGATCTTCTGATGGTAATATGGGGTCACTAATCAGAGCAACAAACTCACCGCTTGTTTCATCCCTACAACAACAAACAACAACAATAGGTCTCTTGTATGAAATACTAAGCAGTGCTGGCACAGGCGTAGCAGTAGCTGTTTTACCAAAGAAGACTACATTTAAGCCCTTCTTTGTGCTTTGGTCAGGTAGTAGCCCAATTGAAAATCCTTTTTTTAGATATTGCTGTAGTTTATAGAGGGCATTTTTCTTTGGGATGAATATCTGACCAGTAGAGGTTCTGTTTTTTAAGAGGAGTTTTTCTAAATATGGATTGTCAAGTGGTCGTGCGACGATTATTAGTGGAATGCCCACTGAGTGACTTACATGAGGCAGTATTTCCCAATTGCCAAGATGAGGTGTTACAAAGATACAGCCGTTATATTTGTCATGTAGTTCCTTTGCCTTATGAAAAACCTTAAGGATGCCCTCGTTTTTTGACGCTATTTCATGTAATCTTTGAGAATTGCTAACTACATTTTGGTATTTTACAGCCTCTAAAAAGGTAAGTGCTAATGATTGACAACTCTTAAGAGCCATCCTTTTGACAGAATCCTCTTTTAGCGAATCCTTAAATGCCTCAGATATGTTTGTCAATGCTATGTTTCTTCTCTTTTTTGAGATGTAAAAAATTGCACTACCAATCAACTTACTCAATATCTTAAGTAATGAAACGGGCGATACCCTTATAGCTAATAGGATTGCATAAACGAGGACAAACTCTAATATGTGTCTTATCTTCTTCAACCTGATGAATGCTATTTTGCTACTTGAATTAATGTTGCAACCGACTGACCACCTAATCCATTACTTACAGTCATGAAGATGTCTTTATCTGTTGGCGTGTGGGATTTTGTAAAAGGTATTGGAGAAAACCTTTCATCAGTATCAACAAGATTAGGGGTTTTAGGAATAAAACCATCTTTTAGGCAACACAAAGAAATAGCAATGTCAAAGATATCACTTGCAGCACCCATATGCCCTGTGTATGGTTTTAATGCACATACTGGCACGGTTTGTTGGTAGTCTTCAAATAACCTCATAATAGACAGCATCTCTGCATTGTCTCCCTTTTGAGACCCACTACCGTGTGCACATATGAAGCCAATATCCTCCATCTTTAATCCTGCCGATTCAAGACAGCCCCTCATAGCCCTGTAGGTCATAAAAGTAGGCACAGAGATGCCATGTTTATCAGTGGTGTCACAAACACAGTAGGTGTTGATTACCTTACCCAAGATAACAGCCCCTCTATCTAATGCCAAGTCTGGCTGTTCAATGACCAGTGCTGCTGATCCTTCTGATGGGATAAAGCCATCCCTTTTTTTATCAAATGGCATGAATGAAGATTCCCCCTTTTTACCGCTACTTATTAGTCCAAGCCCTTTCATCTCATATACACTCACATCGTTTATCCAAGATGTAGAGCCGATTACTAATGACAACCTTGACCTATTCTGTCTAATGCTTCTTGATGCAAGATCAAGTGCTAATGAGCCACATGGTGATAGGGATGCAATGGATGTATTATCCCCCATTACATTGAAATAGGCAGATATAAAACTAAATGGATTATTGGCAATACTATCAAGGAGGAAAAAGGGATTTACCTTATTGAGTGCCATTTTATTGAACTTATCAAATGCAATGTCTGATATCTTTGTTTTAAGGAAGTTCTTTGTTACTTGTGATATAAACTCACAACCGGTGTTTGTCAAGTCTCCTGTTGCTAAGAAGATGCATTTGTCTTCAGGGGGTATTGATTGATAATCAACCATAGACATTGCCTCAATAGCTGATATGAGCCCTAATATACCTCCACGATTTAGGAATTTAAACTGTCCTGTAAGATGGGATGGTATTTCTGGATTTTGTCCTATCTCAACACTTCCTCTGTAATCATTGTCATTATACCTTGTAAAAGAGGTTATGGACTCCCTAATTGCTTTAAGATTTTTGTCTAACCCAATACCAAGTGGTGTTGTTATCCCGATACCAGTTATCACAGGTGAAGTCATTTCCAAGACTCCTGTCTGATGAGTGTTTCAAATCGTCTTTTTTGTTGTTCCCTGTCTTCAACCTCTTCAACATCAATTACTATACCACTAAATTCGGCAACTACTTTCTTCTTACCATCTACCTCACCAATTCCTTTAAATGATGTGTCATTTATGTTTTCTACAGTCAGTGTTATCTGGTCACCCGGTAATGCAAAACTATAAAACTTGCAGAGGGTTATATCCTGCAATAAAAACCACTTGGTAAAATCCGTCTTTTTTAGGGTAAACCACCCTGCAAGTTGAACCAATGCCTCAAGAAGCAATACACCGGGCATCACAGGTCTGTCAGGGAAATGGAATTCAAGAAAGTCTTCACTCATTGCTACATTCTTAACCCCTACAATTGTGTTGTCTTTAATCTCCTTTATCCTATCAATCAACAAATACCTCAATTTCTATCCTCCATACTTTCTAAATAGTAATGTGGTGTTTTGACCACCAAATCCAAAAGAATTTGACATGGCATTTCTGATAGTTATAGCAAGTGGCTTATTGGCTGTGTAATCAAGGTCACACTTTGTATCTGGTGATGAGAGGTTTAGGGTAGGGTGTATGATGTCATCCTTAACAGACATAGCAGTAAACACAGCCTCTGGTGCACCGCTTGCAGACAGAAGATGACCAATGAGTGATTTGCTTGAGTTTATCTTTAAATTATAAGCGTGTTCTTTAAAGACCTCTTTGATTGCTATTGTCTCTGATATGTCATTAAGTTTTGTGCTTGTCCCGTGTGCGTTAATATAGTCAACCTCTTCTGGTCTTATACTTGCATCCTCAAGTGCCTTTGTCATTGAGATGATAGCACCCTTGCCATTAGGTTCTGGGGCGGTTATCTGATAGGCATCTATTGATGCCCCATAACCTGCAATCTCACAATATATGTTTGCCCCTCTTTTTATGGCGTGCTTTTCTGATTCAAGCACCAAAAAACCTGCACCTTCACCCATCACAAGCCCAGACCTTCTGCTGTCAAAGGGCTTACATGCAGTGGTATCTTTTGAGGGTGATGCAGCACCAAGTAAGACAAAGAAGATTAGACCAACTGGGTTTATCATTGAATCAGAGCCACCTGCGATAACAATATCGGTCTCTCCCCTTTGAATCGCCCTTAAGCCAATACCGATTGCCTGTGTTGCTGATGCACATGCTGATGTGACGGTTATATTTCTACCACAAACCCCAAATCTCCTTGCGATAAGGGCTGGAGGTCTGTGAGAGTTGTTTCTCAATATTGATTCCTTGTGAATGAGACTGTAATTTTTAAAAAGCATCTCATTGCTGAAGGACTTATCCTCCATGAAGTTAAAGATGTCTTCTAACCTATTGATGCCTAATCCTGCAGAAAAGGAGATTTGGGATTGTCTTAATTGGTCTTGATTAAGTCCTGCATCATCAATCGCCTCTTTTGCTGCCCAAAGTGCAAACAATGTGCGCGACTCACCTTCTATGTTTGCCTCTTGAGGAAATGCTCTTTTAATCTCCTCAACATCATCCTTTGATACTATCCCAGCCACACTTATAGGTGAATTGGGATAGATATCTTGTATTAACCTTATGCCGTTTTGCCCTTTAAGTGCAGCATCCCAGTTTGTCTTTAGTCCTAACCCCAAGGATGTTACAATACCAAGACCTGTGATTAGTGCCTTTTGTTTTATCATCTAATAACGCCCTTTTAAAGCATCTTTGATAATCAGCCTTTTTAAGAAAGACTAATTGCTACTGTCTAACATCAATTCCACTATAGTAATGAAACCATCGTTTTAGCATATCGCTGTCAACATTGTGAAAATGGCTGTAGATTATCCTATTTATCCTTGCAATCTCATCTCCATCAACGGTCATCCATGCCCTGCCAAGTGAATCTCTCTTGTTTGTGTTTATTATCTCACCATGTATTGTAGCCTTTATGCCGGGTCTTAAATCAGGACATACCCTTACCCCATCAATAAGGGTCATGATTGATGAGAGGTTGAAGTTATGCGTGTAGATTATCAACCATCCTAAAAGTTGTGCCATTGCCTCAATGTATATTACCCCGGGAATGAGGGGCTTTTTTGTAAAATGACCCCTAAAGAACTCCTCTGAAAGCGAGAATGTCTTTACACCTATGATGTCCTTTCCTTTATTGATAATATCAATCTTGTCGTAGTATAAAAACCTCATTTTCCTCTTCCAATGATCAGCGATGTTACATTGCCCTCAACACTCATCGCATTTATGAGTATGTGTTTTATTGGTTTTGATGTGGCAACTATGTTTGTAGTTTGTCCTAAAAGTATCCTGATACCTAACGATACATCAAAAGCCCCTGCACACGAAAGCATGTCTCCGACAAAAGGTTTTGTGCATATTGTGGTTACTGATGAGTTGCCAAAAACAGTTTTTATTGCCCTGTCTTCGTTATGCCCATCGTGTGTTTGTGTATCATCATGTGTAAAGATAAGGTTGATGTCATTTGGTTTAAGGTTGGCATCCTCAAGGGCAAGTCTCATAGATGTTGTAATAGCATCTGTTGTAGCACCACCATTTATCTCATCAAAACCAAAACTTGCTCCAAAACCATTTATAACACAGAGTGCTGATATCCCTCTTTCTTGGGCATTACAGATGTTTTCAAGACAGAATGCAACCACACCTTCTGAAAGTGCATAGGATGGGATATTGCTTGTATCACCAACTCTACTTGCCTTTGTATTACAAAGCAGGTATCTTACAAGACACAGCGGTGAGATTATCTCACTTACAGCCCCTGCTATTGCTACCCTTGATCTCCCCTCAACAACAGACATCCAACCTTCGTAAATGGCATTTAAAGATGAGTCTGAATGTGGTGAGAAGACCCCATTATCTCCCTTTATACCTAATCTGATGGCACACTGACACATGGCAATATTATTAAGCATTGTAAGTGGCCATAATGGATAAATCTCCCTAAACCCCTTTTTAAAAAAAAGTGTATAATCAAGATGCCCATCTTTTATTGATTTGTTTACAGCAGGCAATAAGTCAGAAACATCGTAATCAAACATGCCTAATGCTGTAAAGATACCGATGTCATGGGGTTCATAATGGTCAAGAAACGAATCTTTAAAGACAGCACCTGTTGCACTTAGCAACATTGCGGTGTGCTTACCAATAATTTTTGAGTCTCTTGATTTGGATTCTGAATGAACGACATCGCAGATGTGATGATTGTCAATATCAAAAAAGTCATTTAAGTCTTTGAACCTTACCCCTTTTGATTCAGGAGTTTTAGGGGCGATAACCTCCATTGAGGTTATTGCAATATCATGTATCATTATCCCTCTCTGCTCCGATACACAGGCATGCATTCTGTCCACCAAAACCAAAGGAGTTTGATAGGGCTATTTTATGTGACTTCTTGATAGCATTGTTTGGCACATAAAAAAGATCACACTTGGGGTCAGGAAATTCGTAATTAATGGTGGGTAGTATCGTTGAATCGTTTATGCCCATCAGTGTAAGCACACACTCAATGGCTCCAGCTGCTGCGATGGCATGCCCAAGCATTGACTTGTTTGAACTTATGGGTATCTCTCTTGCCCTTTCCCCAAATACCTCTTTTATTGCCAGAGTTTCTGTCATGTCGTTTTGAAGGGTGGATGTCCCATGTGCATTTATGTAATCTATATCGTCAATAGTAATGCCTGCGTCTTTTATAGCCTTTTTCATTGCTATTATTGCACCTAATCCTTTAGGATGCATATCAGTGATTCTGTAGGCATCAGCAGAGGCGCCATAACCCATCAATTCACCATATATCTTTGTCCCTCTACTTAAGGCATGGTGATATTCTTCAAGTATTACTACGCCAGCCCCTTCTGACATAACAAAACCATTCCGTTTTCTGTCAAATGGTCTTGATGCAGTTTGTGGTGAGGTATATCGTTCTGCAAGTGCCTTTAGAGAGATAAAACCTAAATAACCAAAAAAATCCGTCACAGATTCAGAACCACCAGCAACAAACACATCTGCCCTGTCATCCAATATCGCCTTGTATGCCTCACCGATAGCTTGGGCACCAGCGGCACAGGCTGAAACACTTATCATGTTGTGCCCCCGTATATCAAATACATCGGCGCAGATGGTTGATGTAATGTCAGGTTTTCTTTTAAAGAAATTGAGATAGTTATATCCGCCTGACTTTTCCATTTGTGCTAAATCCCATTTGTCTCTTGTATTGTAAAATCTATGGAGGTGTAGCATATCCTTAATCTTGGGATTATCACCATGATTGCCAACACTTACACCTATCCTGTAACGGTCTTTTACAGAGTCAAGACCTGCCATGGTGTATGCCTCTTTTGTGGCATGTATGAGTAGTAAGGCACCTCTTGATAAGTATTTTAATGACTTGCCTACAATAGACTTATCAAGCCAGTCTTCTTTTACCTCTCCACCAATATTACAAGGCAGTGAGGAGGTGTCAAATGATTTTATATAGTCAATACCTGACCTTCCAGCCTTGCAATTCGTGAAGGTTTCTTGGGCATTTGCACCAAGGCAGGTAATCATACCATACCCTGTTATTACAACCCTTTTTCTTGATTTATGATGTGGGATCATAGTGAGACTAAAGTAGAATGTTTATTTTGAGTTCTTTAGCAGAGGGCTAAAAAATCCTTCTTTCCTTTTGGATGTTTTCAATATAATTGACTATCAAATCATCTCCATTTGTGTATTCTGCTGGTTCACCGCAGGATGAACATACCAACTGAAGATGCTCTGCAAACTTCCAATCTTTACCCCCACATGCAGTGCATTTCTCTGGTAGGGTTTGAAGTATATCCATCACACCCTTTGCAAGCGATTCTACGGTTATTAAGGATGTAACCTCATCAATGTAAATGCCTGATTTTAGGTCTTTTGCCTTCTCACCAAGCCTTATTTTGAGCAATTCGATTGCCTTGTCCGTCAGTTTTCCAGTATCGTCAATAGCCACACCCTCTCCATATAACTCCTCAACATGCTCAAGGATAAATCTCCTTGCCATCTTTATACCAAAGGTTTGCTCTAATCGGTAATTTATATCAAGAAAGTCAAGTGACTCAGCCCCTAAATCCTTGATCAAGGAACTGTCTGGTGTAATCCTTGAGATGTCAATGTTGAGTGTCTCTGCGATTGCCTTTTTTGTCTCTTCTAAAACCTGTTCATAGGTGATGAAATTGTTTGACATTAAATGCCCTCCATTTATCTAAAGTGTATAATCTGATTGCTCATTCCTCTATCTACAACTATCGTTTGCCCCCTAATACCCCTGCTTGCAGGTAGGCAAAGGAATGCTACCACCTCTGCAATCTCCTGTTCGTCAACTATCATGTCTTCAGGTATCTTATCGATCCCTTCCCACATCTGTCTTAAGACCTTAAAGGAATCGGTTTTCACTATGCCACCGCATACTGCATTAACGGATATCTTGTCATTTGCAAGGCTACAAGATAGATCCCTGATTACCGTTTCCATCGCAGATTTCATCATCCCAAGTGGATAAGACGGATTATAAAACCTGCTTCCAAGACTTGATATGAAGACTATCTTACCTTGCGTTTCCTTAAGCAATGGTATTGCCTGTTGGATACAAAATATGTTTCCAAACAGATTGACATCAACGAGTTGTCTCAATTCCCTCTCAAAGAGTTTTTCAATGGGTTTAAAGGGTGCCCGAGCAGCATTTAAAATAAGAAAATCCAATCTGTTGAATGTATCTTTGACCTTTTCAAAGAGTGTCTTTACATCCTCTTTTGATGATATATCAGTCCTAACAACGAGGGATTTTAGACCCATGTTGTTGATGGTATCAGAAAGGGAAAATGCCTGTGTTTCAGACGAACCACCAGCCTTTGTGTAATTTATAACGATGTTACATCCTAAATTAGCAAAGTGCTGTGCGATTGCCCTGCCAATACCCCTTGAACTTCCAGTTATCAGAGCAACTTTATCTTGCAATGGTAGATTCATGATAAGGTTGTAATTTTACCATTAAGGCTGTGATTTTTTCTATAAAAGTATCAACCTTGACAGAGTGATTATGCTATTCTATGTAATGGCAAGTTTGAACATTGTGGATTATTTGAGATGCAATCAAGTTAAAATAACATCTCGGATATGGAATCTTTAGAACTCAATAACATCTATCACATGGATTGCATTGAAGGTATGAAGAATATACCTGAAGACAGTATTGATATTGTCATCACAGACCCACCATTTGCGATAGACTTTAAGGCAAAAAGGAGTAATTACAACAGGACAGCAACTCGGGTTATTGAAGGGTATAATGAGATACCAAAGGACAATTACCATGATTTTACGATTAAATGGATGACAGAGGTTTATCGTGTGCTTAGAGATTCTGGTAGTATGTATGTGTTTTCTGGTTGGAATAATCTCAAAGATATCTTAATTGCAATTGATGATTTGGGATTTATCACAGTCAATCATATCATTTGGAAATACCAGTTTGGTGTTGTTACAAAAAGGAGGTTTATTACATCACATTATCATTGTCTTTATGTCTGTAAGGATGATGCAAAGAGAAGATTTTTCCCTTATGCCCGATTTCAAAAGGATGCGACAGATGGTAATGGTGGTAGCCTACATTACAAGGACAAAGAGGATGTCTGGGTGATTAAACGAGAGTATTGGACAGGACAGCAAAAAACCCCCACAAAGTTACCAGCAGAACTCATAAAGAAGATACTTTTGTATTCAACACAAGAGGGGGATGTTGTGTTAGACCCCTTTTTAGGCTCTGGACAGGTTGCCGTAATTAGCAAGTTGATGAATAGAAGATATATAGGTTTTGAGATTGTAAAAGAGTATTATGAATTTGCTAAAAAAAGGCTGGAAGAAAATTTGTATACGATAAAAGACAATCAACAAAGAATCACGAGTAATATACCACTTAATCTCTTTGAAAAGAAACAAGATGAATTTTAAAGAAATATCAGAACAAATTGCACAGAAATTGCAAACTATACATAAATTCTGGGACGGTAAAGAGTCAATTTTAGAAATGAAAGAAGCAGGATACCCCCATTGGAAGCAAATGGAATGGATAGGATTTTATTTTCAGTTCATATGTGAGAAGAATTTGCGATGCTTTATGGATATACCCGGGCCAAAATATGGCAATGTTCAATTTGATGCTTTTAAACATATTCCTTGGGATTTTAAAGCTCATGCTATGAATACGAGTAGTCATCAAATAATAGTAAATGATTCAGAAGCTACTGCTAATGGGATTAGACAGTATAATGCGGTTGGATTAATATTAGCATTAGGTAAGGTTCAATATAACGATGAGGATAGAAAATTCCAAGCATGGCATGAATCCATAAAAGGTAAGATATCAGAATATACAATACATAGAATAAAAAGAGGTGCTTGGTCAAGGATAAGGAAGGTTTCTTTTGAGTTAAAACAAATTGCTTTTATAAAAATAAGAGATGAAACACTAATAAAGTGTGGGGCATTTCAACAGGATTTTAGAAATGCTAATGGTAGTCCTAGAAGATCAAAAGTTTTACTAGATCTTGAAAAGATAGACGAAGAACTTGAATATTGCATTGAGTTTTAATAAAACTAATCAGCATGCAAAAGAGATATCCATCATATCTTAATCTTACCCTTGATGAACTGAGCCAAAAGGTGCAGAAGGCGTTTGATATGATGACTGCCTGTAGCCTATGCCCTCGTCATTGTGGTGTAGATAGGACAAAAGGTCAAAGAGGGTATTGTAATACTGGTATATTGCCCTTTGTATCAAGTTGGGGGCCACACTATGGCGAAGAAAAACCATTGGTAGGCATGTATGGTTCAGGCACGATATTCTTTGGTAATTGTAATCTTGGTTGTATCTTCTGTCAAAACTACACCATTAGCCATTTAGGTGAAGGCACTGAGATGTCTTATCAGGAACTTGCAGACATCATGCTTGGCATTGAGGCAAGGGGATGTCACAACATAAACCTCGTCACACCAACTCACCAAATGCCCATGATACTTAAGTCTTTACAGATTGCTATAAACAAAGGCATACACACTCCTATTGTCTATAACTGTGGTGGATACGAATCCCTTGAGGCAATAAGACTACTTGATGGCATTGTTGATATATACATGCCTGATATAAAGTTTGCTGACCCCTCTGTGTCAAAAAGGCTTGCAGATGCAGAGGACTATTTTGAGAGATGCAAAGAGGCTGTCAAAGAGATGCACAGACAGGTTGGAGACCTTGAGATTGTTGGAGGGGTTGCAAGAAGAGGATTACTTATTAGGCATCTTGTGTTACCAAATGGGCTGTCAGGCACAAAGGCTGTGATGGAGTTTATAGCAAAGGATATATCATCAAATACCTTTGTAAATGTAATGGATCAATACTATCCCTGTTACAAGGCACGAGAGGATGAACTGCTAAATAGAAGGATTACAATGCAGGAATACAAGTCTGCACTAAAAATAACAAAAGAGGCAGGTATAAGAAGGGATGAATCTCAAATTCATTGGGGCTATTAAGACGGTTACAGGTAGTTGTTTTCATTTGACAATTAATGACAAGCAGATCTTAGTTGATTGTGGTATGCATCAGGGACCCCATAGTGATGAGGAAAACAGGCAGGAGTTTGACTTTGAACCATATGAGATAGATTATCTCATACTTACACACGCACACATAGACCATTCTGGTTTAATACCTCTGCTGATAAAACGGGGATTTGAGGGTAAGATTGTTTGCACACCTGCAACGGCTGATTTACTGTTGATAATGCTCAAGGATTCTGCACACATTCAAGAAAAGGATGCTGAATGGCTAAACAAACAAGAGATGAGGGCAGGTAGAGAGCCTATCGTTCAACCACTTTATACAGTTGAAGATGTAGAGGATGTAGCAAGACATCTGATGCTGATTCAATACGACACGATTGAACACCTATCAAAAGAGATACGGATAAGACTTGTTGATGCAGGGCATATCTTGGGTTCTGCATCTGTTGAGTTGTGGTATAAGGATAGTCAAACAGAAAAGAAGATTGTATTTTCAGGAGATATAGGCAGGGTCAACAATCCTATTGTAAGAGACCCAAAGACAGTTAATGATGCTGATGTAGTGTTAATTGAGTCAACCTATGGGAATAGATTGCATAAGGACTTGGAGTCGTCTATCAAGGAGTTTGTTGAGGTTATACATTACACATTTAAAAGGGGAGGTAATGTCTTTGTGCCATCATTTGCTGTTGGCAGGACACAAGACATACTTTACATACTTTACAAACTTGAAAAAGAAAAGAGTCTGCCACCACACAAGGTTTTTGTTGATAGCCCTCTTGCGGAAGAGGCAACAACGGTATATTTAAGACACAAGGAGTGTTTTGATGAAGAGGCACTAGAGATATTCAAAAAGGATAAAGATATCTTTAGGAATTTTAAATTTACTACATCAGTAGAGGCATCTCAGGAGATAAACAAGATTAAATCTGGTGCTATTGTGATTGCTGGTAGCGGGATGTGTGAAGGTGGAAGGATACGGCATCATCTAAAGCACAATCTCTGGAGGAAGGAATGCAGTATTGTTTTCTCTGGATATCAGGTAGTAGGCACATTAGGTAGAAAAATCATTGACGGAGCAAAGTTAGTAAAGATACTTGGTAATGAGATTGCTGTCAAGGCATCTGTGCATACAATAGGCGGATTTTCAGCACATGCAGATAGAGATGGTCTCATCAATTGGCTCAAGGCGATAAATGGTAATCCTTTGGTGTATGTTGTGCATGGTGAGGAGACGATATCAGAAGATTTTGCAAAATATATAAGTGAAAACCTTCAAATGAAGGCTGTAGTGCCTGAAAAGGGATTGATAGTTAATCATTAAATGTCGTCACAACCACAATTTGCCTCATGGGTTTGTTGATTTTGTTTTGCCTTGTAGTCTTCATCAATTCCAAACTTATCGGCAGATCTTTCTTTTTGATATATGTTGTCGTAATCTGTAACAAGTCTCTCATACTCTTGGTGCATCAGTGGAGATGCAATAATGAAGTCAGCAGTTGAACGGTTACAGGCAATAGGTATGTTGTAAACAACGGCAATTCTCAAAAGTGCACTCACATCGGAACTATGAGGATGGACATCAAGTGGGTCGGAGAAAAAGACAATGGCGTCTATTTCATTTTCTGCTATCTTTGCACCTACTTGCTGATCCCCACCAAGAGGTCCGCTTTTAAAGCACTTGACATCAAGCCCTACGGTTTGTCTTAAAATCTTACAAGTAGTGCCTGTGCCATAGAGCTCATATTTTGACAATATGTCTTTGTTGTATTCTGCCCATTCAACCATGTCTTTTTTCATTGCATCATGTGCAATGAGGACAATCCTTTTCTTTTCTGGCATCTTGATTGTTATTTTTTTCATCTTAAATACCTCCTTTTAAGAAAACTTACATCCTATATTATAAAGATTTGTATGTAAAAACGAGTTTAAAATATGTTTAAGGAGTTTTAAGATTGTTTAAAAAAGAGGCAAAGGGTAGAAATTTATTAATTTTATTTTTTTTTATATAATACTTGTTAATGCCTAAACCAAGAATAAAAAAACCAACGGGATTATCACTATCAATCCTTGACTCATTCACCGACAATATCTGTTTGGTGGACAGTCAAGGAAACATTGTTTTTACGAACAAGGCATGGCAAGAATTTGCAAAGAACAATGGTGGTGAGGCAATTGATGATTGGACATCCTTCAATTATTTTGATGTATGTCTCAAGGTAAACGGCGCTGATAGGAAAGAGTCAATTAAGGTTTCAGACGGATTAAGACAAATACTTTCAGGCAAATCGGATTTTTTCGCATTAGAATATCCATGCAAAACCAAAGACCAACAATTATGGTTTGTTGTAAGGATAAACCCTTTTGTCCATCAAAATAGCAGATATGCCCTCATTACTCATCAAGATGTTACAGGTATAAAGACAGCACATTTAGAGGTCAAAAAAAGAGAAAAACTTTTTTATGAAGCTCAACACATTGCCCGTTTTGGTTTTTGGGAATGGGATATCAAAGCAGGCACGCTTTACTGGTCTGATGAGGTATATAGAATCTTTGGTCTAAAGCCTCAACAATTTCAGGCGACATATGAGGCATTTCTAAATACAGTGCATCCTGATGATAGAGATTTAGTAATAAATGCAGTAAATGATGCCGTTTATAAAAACAGCCCTTATGACATAATCCATCGCATTATCCTTCCTGATAACAACATGAGGATAGTTAGGGAATGTGGCAATGTTTTTTATGAAGACAGGCAACCTGTAAGGATGATAGGGGTGGTGCATGACATCACTGAACAAGAAAATATAAAGTTAGCACTTCAAAAGGAAAAAGAGACTGCACAGAGATACCTTGATATTGTTGGAGTAATGATAGTCGTTTTGGATACATCAGGTAATGTGGTGCTTGTCAACAAAAAGACATGTGAGGTTCTTGGCTATTCTGAAGATGAGATTATTGGCAGTAACTGGTTTTTGAAGTTTATCCCGCCTAAAATAAGAGCAAAGGTAACAGATGCTTTTAATAATATATTGAACAAAAATCTTAAACCTGTTGAACAATATGAAAATACTGTGCTTACAAGAAATGGAACAGAGAGATTAATCTCATGGAGAAATACCTACTTGCTTGATAATAATGGTTCAATTATTAATGTGCTGTCATCTGGTGAAGATATTACAGACATCAGGAGTAAGGAGATTCAATATGAAAGTATTTTAAAGACAGCGATGGAGGGTTTTTGGATTACTGATTTAGAAGGAAGGTTTCTTGATTTTAATAATGCCTACTGTGAGTTGATTGGTTATAGCAGAGAAGAATTGCTAAAGATGAGGATAAGTGATGTAGAGGCAGTTGAAAATCCAGAGGATACTAAAAGGCACATAGAGACTATTATGGCGACTGGATACGACCGTTTTGAGACAAAACACAGACGGAAAGATGGCGAGATTATTGATATTGAGGTGAGTGTTACATACAACGATGTTATTGGCGACAGGTTAATAGTGTTTTTAAGAAACATAACTGAGCGTAAGGCTATAGAAAACGCCTTAAGGAAGAGTGAAGAAAGATTCAGGGCTATCTCTGAAAATGCTAATTCAGGTATTGCCCTTGCTGATAGGTATGGATATATTGTTTATGCAAATAGGGCTTTTGTTGAAATCGTTAGGTATCCAGAGGATGAATTGATAGGCATTCATTTTGGGGTATTTACTCATCCTGATGATTTGCCTAAAGAATTAGAACTTGTTGAGGAGATGATAAAGGGTAAAAGGAACTATTACAGAATTGAAAAGAGATACATAAACAAGCTTGGCGATATTGTCTGGGTTGACTTGGCTGTGTCTGTGATAAGGGATTCAAGCAATGAACCAGTAAACTTTGTAGGTATTGTAATTGATATAACATCACGCAAGATGGCTGAATTTGCACTTCAGAATGCTAAAGATGAGTCTGAAAAGGCAAACAAGGCAAAAAGTGAATTTTTAGCAAATATGAGCCATGAGATTAGAACACCACTGAATGTGATTTTAGGGCTTGGGCATCTTGCACTAAAGACAAATCTTGAGCCAAGACAGAAGGATTACATCACGAAGATATATGCGTCTGCACAATCTCTGTTGGGAATCATCAATGATATTCTTGATTTTTCAAAGATTGAGGCTGGTAAACTTGATATTGAATATGCAAATTTTAATTTAGATGACATCTTACAACATATTGCAAATCTCGTCTCTGTAAGGGCAGAGGAAAAGGGGCTTGAGATACTATTTCAGATAGACTCCACTGTGCCAAAATGGTTGATAGGAGACCCACTTAGAATATCCCAGATACTTACAAATCTTGTAAACAATGCAGTGAAATTTACTGAAAGTGGTGAGATTGTCATATCAGTAAAACTTGTGGAAATAAAGGGGAAAGATGTCAAGCTGCTTATCTATGTTGCAGATACTGGGATAGGTATGACTGAAGATGAGATTAAGACCCTGTTTAGACCTTTTACTCAAGCCGATGCCTCTACAACACGGAGGTATGGTGGCACAGGTCTTGGATTGAGTATTGTAAAAAAACTTGTTGATTTGATGGGTGGCGAGGTATGGGTAGAAAGCACAAAGGGTGTCGGCAGCATATTTTATGTAACCTTACCTCTGAAGGTATATAAGTTTGAGGAGATGAAGTGTAAGATTTTACCTCGTGAAATTACCAATAAAAAGGTGCTTGTCGTAGATGATAATCCTACATCAAGGTTAATCTTAAAGGAGATGCTTCAATCCTTTTCTTTTAATGTTGACACCGCATCTTCAGGAATTGAGGCATTAGACATCTTAAGTAAAAGTGATATAAATGAATACTGCATAATCATCTTGGATTACAAGATGCCACATCTTGACGGGTTTGAAACTGCAAAAAGGTTGTCTATGTTGAGCAGCTCTAAAAATATACCTAATTCAGTTATTATGGTCAGTGCCTTTGGTAAAGAGGAGCTAAAAGAAAAGGCTTACGAAGTGGGCATCAAGGGTTTTTTAACAAAACCATTTAAGCCTTCTGATTTGTATAATCTGATTTTAGAGAATCTTAAACTACAATCACTTTTAGATGAATATGATGATGATAAAAAACAGACTATGACCTCAGATATTGCTGATTTATCAGGTATAAGGGTACTTTTAGTTGAAGACCATGAGATTAATCAACAAGTTGCAAAGGAGCTTTTAGAATCTGTAGGTATTACAGTTGACATTGCTAAAAATGGTGTAGAGGCAGTAAACAAGGTCAAATATAATGAGATGTATGACGCTATACTCATGGATATCCAGATGCCTGAAATGGACGGATTTGAAGCAACAAAGATTATAAGGAAGATACATACTCTTGAGGCGTTGCCAATAATAGCAATGACTGCTCATGCTATGGCAGAAGAAAAAGAAAAGTGTTTTTCTGTAGGGATGAACGACCACATACCAAAGCCCATTAGACCTGAAGAACTATTTAGCAAACTCATAAAGCACATAAAAAAGAATGTTTTGATGATAAACAATCAGAGGCTTTTATCAAGCCTGCAAGATGTAGAAATGCCACAAGGACTAAAAGGTATTGATACACAACTTGGCATGAAAAGGACAAACTACAACAAGAAGCTCCTTTTTAACATAATCCAGAAATTTATTGAGGAAAATCAGCAGACCATTTTTAACCTTGAAAGTGCTATCGGAGAAAAGAGGATTAATGATGCACTTACAATCCTTCATAAACTCAAGGGCACATCAGGCACTATATGTGCAATCAAACTGCATGAAAGTGTAAAGGAGATTGAATCAGCATTAAAGACACATCAATCTGATGAAATAGTTTCATCATTACTTAAAGGGGTAAGGGATAACCTTTTTGAGGTTCTCTCAAATAGAAGTATTTTCACACAACAAGATGCTACATTTACAAGATCTTCAGTTGTTGAGATGAAGGAAGTTGTTGATGATTTAATCCTATTGCTTAAAAAGTTAGAAAACAATGACCTATCTGCAATTGATTTGCTTGAGAAGATAAAAACCAATAATAACTTTGTCTCTATGCCAGTCTTTAAAGAGATACAATCAAGGATTAACATATTGAACTTTGAAGAAGCAAGATATTTGTTGAAAGAGGCTATGTCAAGCCTAAACATTAGTCAATAAACTTATTAGTAATTCTTATAAGTTATTGTTTTTTTGTTGTGTTATTATGTATTGCTTTTATTATAGTTCAACTCAAAAAAATCTAAGAAAGGGAGGCAACATGAAGAAGGTTTGTAGTTTGGTGCTTGTAGTAGTGAGTTTGGTATTTGTCTTGTTTACTTACAAAGATTGCGAATCTGCCGGTTACGCACTGATTGAGCAGGGTGTTAGTGGTTTAGGCAATGCATATGCAGGCGGTGCAGCAAGTGCCCTTGATGCAACTACAATATTTTACAACCCTGCAGGCATTACGAGGTTTAACTATCCGCAAATAATTGGTGCAGGTCATGTCATCATACCAAGTGCAAAATTTACTAATCAAGGTTCAACCCACATACTACAAAGTAAAACAGGAGTGCCTCTTTTAGGTGACAATGGGGATGACGCAGGTGTAACCGCATTTGTGCCAAATCTGTATTTTTCTATGCCAATAAGTAACAAACTGTTTTTTGGCGTGGGTATCTATTCTCCGTTTGGATTAGAGACAAACTATGGAAACACATGGGTTGGAAGGTATCATGCGATTAAATCGGATATGGTTACAATCAACATCAACCCAACGATTGCATACAAGGTAACAGATAATCTAAGTTTAGGCTTTGGTATAAGTGCCCAATACATCAAGGCTGAACTTACAAATGCTATAGACTTTGGGACTATGGATGCCCTTGGTGTCTTTGCACCGATAAAAATAGGTCTTATACCCCAGATGGCTGATGGATATGCAAAGTTAAAGGGTGATTCATGGGGTGTAGGTTTTAACATTGGTGCGTTGTATGAATTTACAAAGGATACGAGGATTGGGGTATCCTATCGTTCAAGGATCAAACAAAAATTAAGTGGCGATGCTGAGTTTACAAATGTGCCTGCTGCTTTATCCCCACTACCAGTATTTAAAAACGGAGGGATAACAGCAAGAGTAACACTTCCTGATTCACTGTCTGCAAGTATCTATCACAATATCAATGACAAATGGGCAATAATGGGTGATGTTACATGGATGGGATGGAGGACATTTGATGAGTTGAGGATAAAGTTTGACAACCCAGCCCAAGCAGATGCCGTTACAACAACAAGCTGGAATAATTCAATGCGGTATTCTTTGGGTGTATCTTTTAAGCCCATTGAAAATCTAACATTGAGGACAGGCGTTGCATACGATGAAACCCCAATCCCAGATGCTCAACATAGGACTCCAAGGATACCAGATACCGATAGAACATGGATTGCATTTGGTGCAGGTTACAAACTGACAGACAAGATAACGATTGATGGAGGTTATGTCCATATATTCTTCAAAGAGGCGTTTACCGATAAAAATCCTACCGGTGAGGATGCAGTAAGAGGTGGGTTAAAAGGCTCTTACAAAGGGCATGTGGACATCATAAGCCTTCAGCTTACATACAAGTTTTAACCATGCAGTTACAAGAGAAATTCATCCATATTGCGAGAAAGTATAGCGGTAAAATCATTTTTAATGACCGCTATTCAAACAAGAAGGCAACATATGGTAAGGCACTCATTGCCACTTTACTGCTATCAAGTAAGATAAAGAGATTTAGAGAGGCTCATATCGGTATTATGATACCCACATCCGCTGGTTGTGCATTTTCGGTAATAGGTACTTTGATGGCAGGCAAGGTGCCTGTAATGATTAACTACTCAACAGGGGCTGCCAATAATGCAAGATATGCCCAGAAAAAGTGCGGATTTCAGACAATCATCACCTCAAAGGCATTAATAGAAAAGATCAATTGTCCAGTCGTTGAGGGTATGATTTTTATTGAGGATATTGTTGAAAGGATTACGGTAAGGGAAAAATTAAGGGCTGCGGTTACCGCAAGACTTCCGATTGGCATCCTAAAAAAGATTACCAACTGTGGAGATGACGATGAGACATCAGTGATACTCTTTACAAGTGGCAGTGAAAAAGACCCAAAGGCTGTGGAACTCACACACAAAAATATCATGTCAAATATTGAAGGCTTTAGTTCAATGGTTGATTTGAGCCATAAGGATGTAATGTTGGCAAATCTGCCTTACTTTCATGTCTTTGGTCTTACAGTAAATCTCTGGACACCTATTTATCACGGGATGACTATCGTATCTTATGCAAACCCTCTTGAATTTCAGACCGTATGCCAAGTTATAAGAGAAGAAAGACCAACAGTAATGGCTGGCACCCCAAGTTTTTGGTGGGGATATTTGAGAAAATCAGAAAAAGGTGATTTTGATAGTCTAAGAATCATGATTAGTGGTGCTGATAAATGCCCTCAACCACTGAGAGATGGTTTTACTGAAAAACACTCAAAGGTATTGCTTGAAGGTTATGGAACTACAGAGACATCTCCAGTGATATCTACAAACACTCCAACACAAAACAAGCCCGGAAGCATTGGTAAACCCTTACCGAATGTGCAGGTGATGATAGAAAACTATGAAACAGGACAGGTATGTAAACCGGGAGAGATAGGCAGGATAATGGTAAAGGGTGACAATGTGATGAAAGGGTATTTTAACGATATTGAAGAGACATCAATGAGGATCAGACATGGATGGTATGATACAGGAGATATGGGCTATCTCGACGAAGATGGTTACCTGTGGCACTGTGGGAGGCTGAAGAGATTTGTAAAGATAGGTGGTGAGATGGTATCACTTGTAAAGATTGAGGATACCCTTGAAAAGTTGTTGCCACAAGACATCAATTGTTGTGTTGTTGAGGTGCCAGATGAGACAAAGGGTGCAAGGATAGTGGTAGCAGTTACAGAGAAGATTGATGAAAAGAAGATACTCAAACAACTTACCCAACTACTGCCAAACATTGCAATTCCTAAACAATTCGTAGTCATGCCCGAACTTCCTAAGATGGGTAGTGGTAAGATTGACTTTAGAAAGGTGACCGAAAAGGTCAATGCAATATTGAAGGAAGGCAAATAGCCTTCCTTTGTTTTTTATGAAGGCCAAGATTAAAGGGAAAATAAGGATAAACAGAGAACTCTGTAAAGGTTGTGGATACTGTATCTATGCCTGTCCAAATCAATGCATAGTGTTGGATAATAGTATCAACTCTAAAGGATATATCCCAGTAGTTTTTTTGGGAAAGGATAGTTGCACAGGTTGCACCTCTTGTGCAATTATCTGTCCTGATATTGCAATTACAGTATGGCGTTAGATATCCTTTATTTTATGAATAAAAAAAGGTTGCCGTATAACCCAGAGTGGTTTTTCTTAATGGTTTAGGATTGTTTTAATGTTGTTAATGAATAAAAGATTTTATTTAAGATTTTTACGAGACTACAATAGTTAGGAGGAACGATTTTTATGAAACTTACGCATGAAGAATTTGTAAAGAAGGCAATAATATCATTGAGGACAGGTGATTACAAAGGTATCCATTCTGTATATTCAGGCTTTAACGATGCATTCAAGAAGTATTTTGAGGGAGAGGATCCAGTGAAGGTTACTAATCAATTAGCTGAAGAGGGAAAGATTGTATTAAGACCTGCAAAAGGTGGTATGATGATATATCTACCTGAAGATGCGCCACAAAAAATGACAAAAGGGGAGGATGCCCTTAAAAAGATGGGCCTTTGAAAGACAAACATCATTTTGATTTCTCTGTCACATTATTCTTGAATTTTTATTTGTTTTTTCCGATAATAAAAGCAGAGGTGTGAGAAAATGGCAGAGATAACCCTAAATACCAACTTAAACAACAATTTAGCTACTGGATATACCCAGAAGGCAGACATTCAAAAGAATGTAGCCGTAGGGGTAAATCCAGAGGATACTTCTGCTTTTAATGCCTCAGTGATGTCTAATAAGACAGCAGTTAGACCTGTAAACAACAACGAAAGTAAGGCAAATAACCCACAGACATCAGAGAAGGAAGACTCTAATAAGAAACAACCACAGAAGGCTGTAAGTAAGAGCGTCCAATTAGAATTTGACAAGGCTACAGGTTATCCTGTTATAAAATTTAGAGATACAAAGGGTAATGTTGTATCACAAGTCCCACCAGAGCAGTTCTTAAAGATGAGGACAGTTTTGGGATACAATAAAAGGAAAGAGGAAATAGTTGACCAAAATGATTTACTATACAGCAAGAAAATAGGATTGGAACAAGACACAGAAAAGGGTAATGAAACCCAAAAGAATACATCAAAGGACAACAATTTTAGTCTCTATGTATAAGTTTACCAAAATAAAAGAGACTTTAAAAGGAGGTGATTAAGATGGCAGTAGAAAGCGTAAAAAACACAACGGCTCAGATGGCACAGGAGATGTTAGTCAGAAGCATGAAGCAGAACCAGAATCAGAATGTTAACCAAAGCAACCAGATGCAGACAAACAATCAGCAACAAAGTGATAGGGTAACCCTCAATTCAAGACAGACACAAGATACAAACACTAACAATCAGACAGAACAAAAGAATCCTGCAATGGGTGTTCCCGGACAATCGCAAAAACCAACTGCACAAAAGACAGAGGCAAATGCACAAACTAACAATGCTAATGTTGTTGCACAACTGATACAAGAGGCGATGAGCAAAACTAACACTCAGCAAACTACTAATCCTTACAATCCCAACAAACCAAATCAGACCCAAAATCAGATAAATTACACTGTTTAGCCTGTCTTCTTAAAGACTATCCCCTGTGGTAAATCTACAGGGGATAGGAACATTCCAAGATAGTTCATTTGAAAAAACTCCATTATTAACTGTATTATTATGAAACCGTTTTAGGAGTTATTATTTTATGAAAGACAAAAACGACCTAATGAAACTAAAAGATCTACGAGACAAGATTGATATCATAGACGAAAAGATAGTTGATTTGTTGAGTAAGAGGGCTGAAGTAGTCACAGAGATTGCCAAGATAAAAAAGGACTCAAACCTACCATTTCACAATCCAGAAAGAGAAAGGGAGATCATTGAGAGGGTTACTAATCTTTGTAAAGGTAATTTTCCAAAGGATGCACTCAAGGTCATCTTTAGAGAGATAATCTCTGCCTCTTTATCCCTTGAGGAGCCATTAAAGGTTGCATATTTAGGTCCTGAAGGCACATTTACTCACCTTGCTGCAATCAGACATTTTGGTTCGTCAGCAAAATACATCCCTGTTGAAAGGATTAAGGCAATCTTTGATGCAGTTGAGGCAAAGAAGGCAGATTATGGTTTAGTGCCAATAGAAAATTCTAATGAGGGTGTTGTAAGTTATACCCTTGATGTGTTTGTGGATTGTGATCTAAAGATTGCTGCAGAGGTCTTGCTCGAGGTTTCTCATAACCTATTGTCAAAGGATGGTGATATTAAAAAGATTAAGAGGATATATTCACATCCTCAGGCATCTGCACAATGCAGGGAATGGCTTGAGCGTAATGTTCCAAACATACCTGTGTTAGATGCTGTGAGCACAGCCAAGGCTGCGGAGATTGCCTCATCTGATGAGACATCGGCTGCAATCGCAAGTGAACTTGCTGCAAGACTATACGACCTAAAATTCATAGAAAAAAGGATTGAGGATAACAAGAATAATTTTACACGATTCCTTGCCATTTCAAGGGACTATCCAAAGAAAACAGGCAAGGACAAGACATCAATAATGTTTTCCCTTAAGGACAAGCCGGGGGCACTATTTAATGTACTTGCACCATTTAAAAAGGCAAACATAAATCTTACAAAGATTGAGTCAAGACCATCAAAGAGAAGGGCTTGGGAGTATATATTTTTTGCAGATATGATTGGTCACATACAAGACAAAAAACTCCAAAGGGTTATTGAAGAAGTCAAGGACAATTGTCTTTATCTGAAACTTCTTGGTTCATACCCTATCGGAGATAAAATGGAGAGGTAAGAACTATGCTAAAACCATTAGACTATGTAAGCCAAATCAAGCCTTATGTCCCGGGCAAACCAGTATCAGAACTTGAGAGGGAGTTAGGGATTAGTAACTCTGTCAAACTCGCATCAAACGAAAATCCGTTGGGTCCATCACGAAAAGTAGTCAAGGCTATCAAGGAATTCTTGAAAAATCCTTCCGAGATTGGTAGATACCCTGATGGTGGTGGATACTATCTAAGAACCGCACTATCAAAAGCGATCTCAAGGAAAAACATTCCCCTTACCATTGACAATTTTATATTAGGGAATGGCTCTAATGAGTTGATTGATATAGCCGTGAGAACATATATGACGCATGGAGACGAGGCAGTGATGGCAAATCCATCCTTTGTGGTGTATTCAATGGCTGTTAGATCTGTAGGTGCAAATGCCATAGAGATACCACTAAAAGATGATTTTTCGCATGACTTGATAAAGATGTCAAAGGCTATAACCAAGAATACAAAGATGGTCTTTGTGTCTAATCCAAATAACCCAACGGGGACTATAAACAAAAAGGATGAGTTTAGAAGATTTATGACAGATGTCCCTGATGATGTTTTAGTAGTCGTTGATGAGGCGTATTATGAGTATGTAACTGACAAGGATTACCCTGACACACTTAAATACCTTGCAAAGGGCAGAAACATCCTAATTTTAAGAACCTTTTCCAAGGCATATGGTCTTGCTGGTTTAAGAATAGGTTATGGCATATCTAAACCAGAGATAATAACAGAAATGAATAAGATTAGAGAACCATTCAATACCAATACACCCTCTCAAATATGCGCCCTTACTGCACTTAAGGACAAGGCACACCTCAAAAAATCTATAAAGTTAAATGAGGAAGGTAAGGTTTATATGTATTCAGAGTTAGACGCTTTAGGGATAAAATACATACCATCACAAACCAACTTTATTTATATTATGCTTCAATCGTCTTCCTTTGATTTGTACAATGCGTTGCTAAAAGAAGGTGTGATAATAAGACCAGTAGGTCCTAAAGAGATAAGGGTTACAATAGGGTTAAAGGAAGAGAATCAAAGATTCATAGACGCACTTAAGAAGGTAGGCATCAAGTAGTGCTAAAAAATTACAAACATGGGAGGCATATCAGAAGATGGATATTATAGTTTTAAGACCTGATGCTACTGATGACAATATATCTGTCATTGTAAAGAAACTTGATAGTTGGGGTCTAAAGGCTAACATTTCAAAAGGCACTGAAAGGACGATTATAGGGGTAATAGGCGATACATCGCAGGTATCAGAGGAAGAAGAAGATGCCCTCAAAGCAATGGAGTGGGTTGAGAATGTCTTAAGAATATTAAAACCTTATAAACTTGCAAGTAGGGAGTTTAAAAAGACAAATACAGAAATAAAGGTTGGAAATCATGTAATTGGTGGTAATAGGATACATGTGATGGCAGGTCCTTGTGCAGTTGAAAGCAGACAAGGGTTGTTGGAGATAGCAAGAAAGGTAAAGGAATGTGGTGCTACATTCTTGAGGGCAGGTGCATTTAAACCAAGGACATCTCCTTATTCCTTTC
Organism: Thermodesulfovibrionales bacterium; assembly: GCA_026415695.1. Classification (GTDB taxonomy): domain Bacteria; phylum Nitrospirota; class Thermodesulfovibrionia; order Thermodesulfovibrionales; family Dissulfurispiraceae; genus DUZI01. The sequence continues at coordinate 67,543 of JAOAGP010000053.1, forward strand.
AGGGTCTTGGAGAAGAAGGACTTAAGTATCTCGCAGAGGCAAGACAGGAAACTGGTCTTTTTATCGTCACAGAGATTATGGATGCCCGTGATATTGATGTGATTGTCAAATACACGGACATCATCCAGATTGGTGCAAGAAACATGCAAAACTTCAGGCTTTTATTAGAAGTTGGCTCTGCTAAAAAACCCGTGTTACTTAAAAGGGGATTGTCATCAACAATCAAGGAGTGGTTGATGTCTGCAGAGTACATAATGTCAAGGGGTAACCATGAGGTCATGTTTTGTGAAAGAGGAATAAGGACATTTGAGACTGCTACAAGAAATACACTTGATTTGAGTTCAGTTCCTCTGCTAAAGAAACTATCTCATCTTCCGGTAGTGGTTGACCCGAGTCATGGGGTGGGCAAGTGGGATTTAGTAACCCCAATGGCAATGGCAGCCGTTGCAGCAGGTGCGGATGCCCTTTTGATTGAGGTTCATACAAATCCTGAAGAGGCCCTTTCAGATGGGGAGCAATCATTAAGACCTGATTACTTTAAAAAACTCATGGACAGTATAAAGCCAATTGCAAAGGCTATTGGTAGAGAAATATAAGAGGGGTGTGGTCATGGAAATGCAAAGACAACTTTTATCAGGTAACGAGGCTATCGGTAGAGGAGCGATTGAGGCAGGGATATCTTTAGCTGTTGGTTATCCGGGGACACCCTCTACAGAGATTATTGAATATCTTGCAAGGCATTTTAGTGGTCAGGCTATGTGGGCTGCTAATGAAAAGGTAGCACTTGAAATGGCGATAGGTGCAACATACGCGGGGAAAAGGGCACTGTGCACGATGAAGCATGTTGGTTTAAATGTAGCGTTAGACCCTCTGATGACCGCTGCATATTTAGGCGTAAAGGCAGGTTTAGTTGTCATAGTAGCAGATGACCCCGGTGCCTACTCGTCTCAAAATGAGCAAGATACTCGGTATTTGGTTAATTTTGCAAAGATCCCTTGTTTAGAACCATCTGACTCTCAAGAGGCAAAGGACATGGTAATAAAGGCATTTGACTTGTCAGAGAGATTTGGGTTGCCTGTAATTGTTAGGTCTGTAACGAGGGTGTCACATTCATACTCCCCTGTAATAATCAATGAACCTAAACACGAAAACCCCACGAGGATAATCAAAGACCCTCCTACGATGATTGCAGTACCAAGTCATGTCATTGCATGTCATAAAAGGCTAAACGAAAAACAACCAAAACTCATAGAGTGGTCAAATGAATCAGGGCTAAATCAGATCTTCAAGAAAAGAGGACAAAAAAAGGGCATAATCACATGTGGGGTAGCATATGCCTATGCTGCTGAATTTTCTGATGACTTTGCCATCTTAAAGATAGGAGCCTATCCATTTGATGAAAGGATAATTAAGACATTCATCAGAGGACTTGATGAAATCTGGATACTTGAGGAAGGATATCCATTTATTGAGGATATTGCACTTAAATACTCTAAAAAGATAAAGGGCAGAAGGAGTGGACATATCGACATGGAGGGAGAGTTAGGGACAGAGGCATTAAGAAGACATCTCATACCCAATTACTCAATACCTACTATACAGCTCGATGCCCCATTGCCTGGTCGTCCACCTGTGATGTGTCAGGGGTGCCCTCACAGAGAGTTTTACAAATCTCTTAACGAGGCAAAGCCAACATTTGTGGCGGGTGATATAGGATGCTATACTTTGGGTGCTGCACCACCCTTAAAGGCACTTGATACTTGTCTGTGCATGGGAGCAAGCATTAGTAAGGCTGCGGGCATGTCGCTTCAGGGTGTAAATGGTGTTGTAGCAGTTATCGGGGATTCAACCTTCATACACTCTGGGATTACATCCCTAATATCTGCAGTATATAACAAGGCAAATATCCTTGTTGCCATACTTGATAATTCTGCAGTGGCTATGACAGGACATCAGCCTACCCCTGCTACAGGTGTTACTGCAAAAGGAGAAGAGGGTGGCAAGATTGACCTTGTTGAGTTGTGCAAGGCATGTGGTGTGGATTCTATAGAGGTCTTTTCCCCTTATGAAGACAAGGAGAAAAACACAGCAACTATCAAAGATAAACTCAACTCAAAGGGTGTGCATGTAGTTATCTCAAAGGCACCTTGTATTTTATCTGCAAGAAAAAAGAAGGCATAGGTAAATTAACAACAGTATCTATGCCTAAAACACTTTTTCTCATAAGACATGGCGAGACAGGACACGATGATAAAAAGCGATACAAAGGTAGCATTGATGTCCCGTTATCACCAGACGGTGAGAGACAGATGTTAAACACTGCACATAGGCTTAAAGACATAATCTCTGAAATGAGACAAACTCAAAAAGACAGTTACCTAAAGGATATTCATCCAGAGGACTTTGAACAAGACGACAGCGTCTTTTTATACTCATCAAGCCTTAGTAGGGCAGTAAGAAGTGCTGAGATAATCGGTGAGAGATTGGGTGTTAGTAATTGTGTGGTTTCAGATTTTAGGGAAAGGAATTTTGGTGATTGGGAAGGGATGACATTTCAAGAGATAAAAATGCTCTATCCAATGGAGTTTGAAAACTGGCGTAAGGACCCTCTTAAATTTAGTCCCCCAAATGGCGAAAGCACTGCTGATATTAAAAGAAGGGTCATTCCCGCTTTAAAGAGACTTCTCAAGAAACACACCGCTGGAAACATTGTCATCGTTGCTCATGGTGGTGTCAACCGTGTCGTCATTGCATCTTTATTATCAATGCCACTTAAGAATGTATTTAGGATTGAACAGGGATATGGCTGTATAAACATCATTGAGTTTTGGAAGCCATACCCTGTTGTAAAGGCTATCAATTTAGTCTTTTAGGCATTCAAAGACAAAATCTATTGCAAGAGGGCTATTCATTGGTAGAGAGATGCAACCTACTACAGACCTTGCATGAATCCCACTGTCACCAAATATATCAACTATGAGGTTGGAAGCATAGTTTAACACCTTTGGATGCTCATAAAAGGTATCAGTTACAGCCAGATAACCACAAAGTCTGAGACATCTCTTTACCAAGTCCAACGAGCCCAATTCGTCTTTGATGATAGAGAGTGCGTTTAAGACCACTTGCCTTGCACACTCACCAGCAGTATGGATATCAATGTCTTTTCCAATCTTCCCCTGTGCCATTAATGAGCCATCTTTTAGCGGTAGTATTGCACTTAGTAGTAAGATGTTGTCCACCTTAATGCATGGTTTGTATGACCCTAAAGGTTTTATGGCTTCAGGTAGGATTATGCCTAGTGTTTTGATCCTTTGTTCAAACATTGCTTTACAATCCCAACTCTTCGGGGCTACCAATCCTGCCAAGTATTGCAGATGCAGCAGCAACTGCAGGGTTAGACAAATACACCTCGCTCTCTGGATGTCCCATCCTGCCTACAAAATTCCGATTTGTTGTTGCTATTGCACGTTCACCTCTTGCGAGTATTCCCATATGTCCACCTAAACATGGGCCACAAGTAGGGGTTGAAACAACTGCCTCAGCATCTATGAATATCTCAATCAGACCTTCTTGCAGAGCCTGTTTGTAAATGAGTTGGGTTGCTGGAAACACTATCATCCTCACATTAGGATTGACCTTTCTGCCCTTGACAACAGATGCTGCAACCCTCAAATCCTCCATCCTACCATTTGTGCAAGAACCAATCACCACTTGGTCAATGGTTATATGTGATAGTTCATTTACAGGTTTTGTATTTGATGGAAGCGATGGACATGCAACAGTAGGTTGAATCTTTGAGCAATCATATTCAATTATTCTTGCGTAATTTGTATCATTATCAGAGTTATAAAAATGGTATTGCCTTTTTGCCCTGACCTTTACATACTCTTCGGTTATCTTATCAGGCACTATAATACCACTTTTGCCTCCAGCCTCAATTGCCATGTTACACATCGTAAGCCTGCTGTCCATTGAAAGTTTGTCGATTACCTCACCAGTAAACTCCATAGCCATGTAAAGAGCCCCGTCAACACCAATATCACCTATAGTGTGTAATATCAAGTCCTTTCCACTTACCCATTTGTTAAGGCTTCCGTAATAGATAAACTTTATTGATTCTGGCACCTTAAACCAGCATTCACCGGTAGCCATGGCTGCAGCTACATCAGTAGAACCAACCCCTGTTGCAAAGGCACCCAATGCACCGTAGGTGCATGTGTGACTGTCTGCCCCGATTACAACATCTCCGGGGAGGACTATGCCTTGTTCAGGCAGTAGGGCATGTTCAATGCCCATCCTTCCAACCTCAAAATAAAGGCTTAGTCCATGCTTATGAGAGAAGTCTCTTAACATCTTGCACTGCTCAGCCGCCTTGATGTCCTTTTGTGGTGCAAAGTGGTCTGGGATTAGGGCAATCCTATCTTTGTCAAAAACATCTTTTGCCCCAATCTTCTCAAACTCCTTTATGGCAATGGGTGCAGTTATATCATTTGCAAGTATTACATCAACCTTTGCATTGATTAGTTCACCCGGATGCACCTCTTTTTTGTTGCAATGACTTGCAAGTATCTTTTCAGTAATAGTCATCGTTTCCTCCTTTGGTGTTTGTTTTATGACACTGGTAATTCTATGCTAAAAATAGTGCCTTTTGGGACATTATCCTTGATATGTATCTTACCACCATGTTCTCTTACAATTCTATGTGATATCGCAAGACCTAATCCTGTGCCGTCTTTTCGTCTGCTAAAATACGGTAGAAACAACATCTCCCTGTCTTCTGCTTTTATGCCTTCGCCTTTGTCTGCAATGTCTATTACTATCGTTTTATCAAGAGATGTGCAACTGATATCTATTGACCCACTCTGGTTCATTGCCTTGATTGCATTGTCAACTATGTTGATTATCGCACGCTTGATTTGGTTTATATCAATGTTGGCCTCTATTGTATCATCTGCGTTGATGTTTATGTTGATTTCTTTAAATCCCTTATACAGGGAGGCAACCTCGTTTAAAAGTTCGTTAATATTTGTCTTTGTTTTTTGTATCTCTGGAAGCCTGCCGTATCTTGAAAACTCATCACACATCTGTCTTAACGCCTCAACCTCGTTGATTATTGTCTTTATAGAGCGTTCAAATATGTTGTCTAAATCTGTATCAGATTTTTGCCACTTTTTTAGCAGTCTTTCTGCAGACAACTTTATGGGTGTGAGTGGATTTTTTATCTCATGTGCCATCTTCATTGCAACCTCCTGCCACGCTATCGCCTTTTGAGCCCTTACAAATTCGGTCATATCGTCAAAAACAACTAAGATTCCAAGGTTTTCAGATGTAGTCGGCTCAACTATGTCAGAGATATAGACATTGTAGATGTATGTCATGCTACCAACAGGTATCTTTACCTCTCTTTGAACGCTCCTAAAGCCCTTCCCCTGAAGGTCTTTAACAAGATTATTCACATCTTCAGAACCTAATGCTTGAAGTATCTTTGAGTAATGCTCACCTCTAACATCTGTCTTTATGCGGAGCATGACCTTTGCAGCCCTATTTATAGTATTTATGCTACCGTCTCTATTTAAAAAGATTACCCCAGACTTTATGTTTTCCATAATCTTATCAAGATGTAGTCTTTGCCGTTCTGTCTCTTTGTAGGCAATCTCAATAGACCTCTTATTTTCTTTTAATTGCACAACCATCCTGTTAAAAGAATCTATCAGCATTCCAATTTCGTCATCACTTTTGATGTTTACATGTGTATCAAGATTTCCTGATTTTACCTCCTCTGTCGCTAATGCAAGTTGTTTTATTGGCACTGTGATGCTATTTGAGATCTTTAGTGAAAACCAGATTGCTGTAAATATCACCATTAGGGTTACAAACCCCAATATCAAGATGTAGTTTAGCCTTATAGGTTCTTTAAAACGAACAACCTTGAGGTATTCTTCATTAAGAGCCCTCAAACTCTCTGCACTCTTTGAAAGTTCAAGTGGAATCCTGTATTCTGCAACGATGACTCCACCGTCTTTTGAAGGACACACTGCCCTGATGATGTCTCCCTTTTCGTCTGTTATCACCTCTGATCCCTTTTGACCTTTAAGACCATTAAGTATTAATTCAGATGAAACCCTATCATCTTTGACCTTATAGACCTTGATGTTTGGAAAAGTAGGCATCCTCTCGGTCTTAGCAACATGTTCAGATAAAGCCATTAGTTCAGTTCTAAATAGATCATAAAAGCCTCTTGCCATGTCAGTAGATATCTTGAAATGCTCTGTTATGTATGGAGAGAAGATCCTGCTCATAATGTTTGTAGAAAGCCCACTTGCAAAGATAAACAAGAGGCATGATGGTATAAATGCCAGAGTCACAAAGATAACGGTTAGCTTTGTTTTAAACCTATGTCCCAAAACATTCTTCTGCCTTTCACTATGGAGTTTGTAGAGATTTCTTACTGTAAAGAAGATGAGTATTGTGATTGATATGATATTAAAGATTAGTATGCCTGTAATGATTATCCTTGTGTTTAACTCAGTTGTTGCCCTGTCAAGAAGTCGTATTGACAATGCTGATATGGATAAAGCAATAAGGATAAACAGGATAAATATGATGATTGTATTCTTCTTTTTGTTCATTTCTCTGATATTGTAAAGACCTCTGAAGATGAACTCAGAGAGAACTCCTTGTCTGATATAAAAAACAACAGAAGTCCGACAAGAGGAGGGATGTCTTTTTTGACTGCATCTAACGACACCTTCACATAATACTTACCACTGTCAAGTCCTGATATCCCATCTAAATAAAGGTCTTTTAGAGAAAATGCCCATTGCAGCATTGTGTCAACATCTGCAAACCTCTTTTCCCTTATAAGATTTCCCTCATGTGATAAGACCAGATATTCCCTTTTTATATTATTTACCTTGATGGTTCTTACAATCTTTCTGCCTTTTACAAACTCATCAGGCCATATCTTCCATATCCTAAACAAATCGATGTAGTAAACTATCTCTTTTGTCATGCCTTGCCTTATCTCATCAATGAATTGTGCAGGAGGGTTTACCGTAACGGTTATTGATATCTGTCCTTCTGATATCCTTACTAATGGTTGCGATAAGGTGGCTGATTCGCAAAGACCTACGGTTGCGAAAAATATAAAGAAAATCAAATAAATTTTAAGGAGTGCCCTTTTCATCTTGACTTTGATGGTTGATATTATTTCATTATATCACACCGTAGAAATTATATGACGAAAAACTCATGGGGGAAACACATGCTACCAAAACTAAAATTTGATGAAAAAGGGCTTATTCCGGCTATTATTCAAGAGGTAAACACTTTAGAGGTATTGATGATGGCATACATGAACGAACACTCTTTAAAAATGACTATTGAAACTGGTTTTACGCATTTCTGGTCGAGGTCAAGGCAGAAATACTGGAAAAAAGGCGAGACATCAGGAGACATCCAAGAGGTCAAGGAGATCCTCTATGACTGTGATGAAGACACCTTGTTAATCAAGGTCATTCAACATGGAAAAGGGGCATGTCATACTGGCAACAGGACATGTTTTTATAGAAAAATAACAAAGGAGGGAATATGAGTGATTGTATATTCTGTAAGATTGTAAACAAGCAAATACCTTCAAAGATAGTCTATGAAGACGAAAAGGTGGTTGCATTTGATGATATCAACCCCAAAGCACCCATTCATATATTGGTGATACCTAAAAAACATATACCTACTATCATTGATTGTGGGGAAGAGGATTATGCGATAATATCTCACATTTATAAGATTATCAACAAGATCGCAAAGGAGAAAGGTATTGCTGAAAGGGGTTTTAGGATTGTAACCAATTGCAATGCAGAGGCTGGACAGACTGTTTTTCACATTCACTTTCATATATTTGGTGGCAGGCTCATGCACTGGCCTCCGGGCTAAAAGCTGTGGAGATTATAGACAAACAAACTCTTTGGCGTGGCAATTTTCTAAAGACATCCCTAATCAGATATAAAGACCCAAATGGCAATATCAGGCAGTGGGAGTGTGTAGAAAGGTGTAAGACTGATGGTGTGGTTGCAATCATACCCATCACAAAGGACAAAGGGTTACTATTTGTAAGACAATTTAGACCTGTTGTTGGTAACTATGTGATTGAGTTTCCTGCTGGTCTGATATCGCCTGATGAGTCTCCCTTAGATACGGCAAGGAGGGAGCTCATTGAAGAGACGGGTTATACTTCAGACAATATAAAGTTTCTGGTTGAAGGTCCCATTTCATCAGGCATGTCAAATGAGATTATCAAGTTTTATATTGCAAGGGATGTATATAAGGCAGACCAAAAAACACTCATTCAACACCCTCCTGATCAATCAGAGTTTATAGAGGTGATAAAGATACCGATGTCTAATGTTTTTAAACAACTTGATAGATTGAGGGAAAAGGGAGATTTGATTGACATCAAGATTTACGGGTTGATAAGCCTTGCAAATTATTAAGGTGCATCCAGATTTTCAATGTTTAAACAGAATATTTCTTGATAATATCTTGTAATTCCTCATCTGAAATGGGCGGTAAAACAATATTGCCACGCTCATCTGTGTCTATATTTGTGATACCAGGATATTGTGACTCAATGTGTTTTAATGTCATTGCCTGATTCCTAACGGTGGCAAGGAGCGTTCTGTTTTCTTCCTCAAGGTTGTATTTATCAATAGCGTCCCTGACTACAAGTTTTAGTTGAATCTCATCCCAAGGCTTTGTTAGATAACGGTATATCTCACCGTCATTGATAGCCTTGATGGCAGAATTGAGGCTTGCGTATCCTGTTAGTATTATTCTTATGATATGGGGGTGTTTATTCCTAACGATTGATAAAAACTCTGAACCTGACATCTCTGGCATCTTCTCGTCGGAGATAACAAGTTTAACCCTTTCTCTCTCAAGGATTTCAAGTGCTTTAAAAGGATTGTTTGCGGTAATAATTGTATAAGGTTCATCTATGAAAACCCTTTTTATAGCCTCTGTAACATTTGTTTCATCATCAACAATTAGTATTGTATCATTGTTATGCATTTTATCAGTCCTCCTTTTTGTAACTTTTTAAAACCTTGTGTATAGTTTTAAAAATGTTTATTATAATACCTCAAATTAAGACTTATTGAAATTGTTTTTCAGACCCAAGACAATTAGTCTATATCAAAAGGAGGTCTATGATGAGATTATTGAGTGAATTTAAGGAGTTTGCTTTAAAGGGTAATGTAGTGGATATGGCTGTAGGTGTTATTATAGGGACTGCATTTGGCAAGATAGTGTCGTCTTTAGTTGCTGATGTGATAATGCCACCAATAGGCGTACTTTTAGGTGGTGTTGATTTTTCAAACTTAGCAATTACAATTAAAGGGACTGTAGGAGACCCTCAAGCTGTTGTAATAAGATATGGCAAGTTTATCCAAACGGTAGTGGATTTTATAATAATAGCCTTTACCATCTTTGCAGCTATAAAGGCTCTAAATACACTTAAGAAAAAACAACCTCCAGCAGCAGATGTCCCACCACCTCCGTCAACGCAAGAGGTCTTACTCACAGAGATTAGAGACCTATTGAAAGAAAGTAGATATCCAAAGGGTTAAGGTTGTAAATAATGCGTTAGGCACTGTCTAATACAGGTAGATTGGTTATGAAAGATGGGATTACCGATACTCCTCTGGGCTAATAAATTTAAACCATCTTAGACAGGTGAGTGCAAGATTGTAGATAAATTGTGGGTCTCCTTTTATACCTGCAAGATCATCTCCTTCACCTTCACTTGTAAAGTAATCATGAACTGAGCAGATTGTTACAACATAATCCCTCTCGTACATGATATCGTCTTTAACCCTAATTGTGATGTGCGTCTTGCCTGCATCTACGATGTAATCAGGTATGTTGCCCTTAAAAAACTCGTTTAGTTTCTTCTTTATATACTCACGTCTTGACTCCATTTGATACCTCCCTCCTTACATCCTCAGCAATGACACACCACTTAACAGGGAATATGATTTCAAACTTTGTCCCCCTATTTACCTTGCTATTTACCCTGATTTCCCCTAAATGCTCTGCTACAATCTGTTTTACAAGAGGTAGTCCCATCCCCATCCTTTTTTCATGTGTGCTGAAAAACGGGTCAAATATCTTGTCAAGATTTTCCTCTGGTATCCCCAAACCATTATCTTCAATGCTCAAGATCACCTTATCACCTTCAGTCATTGTCTTTATGGTTATTACTCCATTTTGCTGGCAGGCATCCATGGCATTCTTTATAATGTGAAATATACCTGCCTTCAAGAGATTCTTTTGTGCATTTATCTTTACTGGTTTTTCGGACAAGTCCTCAATGATTGTGATCCCCATACTTTTAGCATCGTCCTTTATAAACATCGTAATCTCTTTTACAATCTCATTGAGGTCTATATAAGTAAATAGTCTGTGGCGAGACCTTAAGATGTTTTCAAAATCATTAACTATCCTCTCTAATTTCTTGCATTCCTCCAAGACATCCATAAGACTTTCAGAGACCCTCTCACTGAGTTTTTCCTTGTTGACAAGTCTTTTGCATACACAACCAATAATTGCAACAGGGTTCCTGACCTTATCAGCCACAGAAAGACCTAATATTGCCATAGTCCTTTCTGCTACCAAGTTTTGGAGGTCTTTGTTTAGGGTAATAATGTCTGTATTGATATTTTCTATCTTCTTTTTATCTTCAGACATTCGTGTATAAATAGGCCACATCCTGATGAAAAAGAGGCTTAATGTGCCTAACCAAATGAATGTGAGGGTGTTGATACTGCCTGATATTGGTTCAATGTATTTCAGTATGTATTCTGCACCTGAGATTATGAAGATGTGTTTAAAGATGTATCCAAATGACCTTGATAGTGCATAGAAAAAATATGAGCCACTTAACCATACCATGTAATTCCAAATGATATTGTCTCTATCGCTTTTGTATAATTGTATACTTGTCTTTAGGCATAGGAAGGTAAGTATTATCTGTAGCGAAGCCCCTATAAAATCGTAAATAATGACTGGAGAGTATGGTAGTATCAAAGGGGCGTATGATATGACTGTTTCTTGCTTTGTTTTCATTAGGTGTTGTTTTAAGGCAATGTAAAAAAGCAGTGTTGCTGTATTCATGATGATGTGGTCAAAATGTGCTATATAGACTATCACTTCCCAAAAGTTACCTAAGATCGCATACTGTTTAAAGTAGTTAAGTCCTTCGGATTGGCCAAAGATAAATATCTCGGAGCTTCTTGCAATGAGCATATCCAGATTCCAAAGGGTAAAACAGAATATTGATAAATAAAAATATCTCCACCCATGTATCTTATGAAGATTATTCCTATAAAGATAAAAAGCAACTACCATGCAGGCAAGAAAGTAGAAGATTCTGGCTACTGTGTTGGTATAGACACCGGGATATTTATGGGGAACAAGTGCAAAAGCCTCTATCGGACATAGAACAATCCCAATGATTATTAATAAAAACATACTATACATTACTTTTCCCCAAACGATTTATACTATGCTTTATACGATATCATAACAATCAATGTTTGTAAATTCAATAACTTTATTATCTACAACAACAAGAGCCATTCCATATTAAAGCAGTGATTATTCTTATGGCACAAAACCCTTTTTTTGTCTTATGATATAATCTCTACAATTAACAAAAAGGGAGGTGTATCTTTTATGGCATGTAAATCAGGCTCAAAATCTGGTGGTAAGTGTGGGACAAAATCAACCGAGAAGAAACCAACAACGAAGAAAAAATAAGTAGCTTTGATTGACCATGCACACATGATAGCGTGCATGGTCATAATCTTTTGAGGTTTTATTGTTTTGGATAAGATAAAAGAGATGCCAAAAGAGGAAAGACCCCGTGAGAGACTTCTAAAAAGGGGTGTAGAGCACTTATCAGATGCCCAACTAATTGCGATAGTACTTAGAACTGGTTGTGATAGCAAAAACGCCTTGTCTCTTGCTATGGAACTTTTAAATCACTTTGGCTCTCTTAGTAATATCGCTTTAGCGTCAGTCAGAGAATTAAGGAATATTAAGGGGATTGGAGATGCTAAGATTGCACAACTCAAAGCCTCGTTTGAGTTAGGGAAAAGGCTTGTATCTGAAACATCTAAAAAGGATGTTGTGTTAAATGACAGTAATGATGTGTATAGATATGTTTTTACAAGGTTTCATGGGGTAATGAAGGAGATGTTTTATTGTCTTATGTTAGATGTAAAGAACCGTCTCATATGTGAAACACTTATAAGCATTGGTTCATTATCAGAATCATTAGTGCATCCAAGAGAGGCATTTAAAGATGCTATCAAGGTATCAGCAGCATCTGTAATATTTATTCACAACCATCCAAGCGGCGACCCCGAACCAAGTAGTGCTGATATACAGATCACGCAAAGGCTAAAGAATACTGCAGAGATAATAGGTATCAGCCTATTAGACCATATAATCATTGGAGATAATAAGTTTGTAAGCATGAAGAAAAGAGGTTTGATATAAATAATCAGGAGGGTGTGATGATTAAGAGGGCTATCATAAGTGTATCTGATAAGACAGGGATTGTTGAATTTTCGAAGGCTCTTTCAAGTTTAGGTGTTGATATAATCTCAACTGGTGGCACTGCAAAGACACTTAAAGAAGCAGGTCTTTTTGTAAAGGATATCTCCGATTACACTGGTTTCCCAGAGATTATGGATGGTAGGGTAAAGACCCTGCATCCAAAGGTGCATGGAGGGATACTTGCACGAAGAGGCAATCCAAGGGACATGCAAACCATCCAATCACATGGTATTGATACGATTGATATGGTAGTTGTAAACCTTTACCCATTTGAAAAAACGATATCAAAACCAGATGTTCAATTTGATGAGGCAATAGAGAATATTGATATTGGTGGACCTACAATGATTAGGGCTGCGGCAAAGAATTTTGAGGATGTTGTCGTAGTCATTGACCCTAAAGATTACTCTATTGTCATTGATGAGATGACAAAAAACAACGGTGATGTGAGCAAGAAAACAAGGTTGCGTTTAGCACAAAAGGTATTTCAGACGACATCTTACTACGATGGTGTCATCAGTGACTATCTAAAAAAATTCATCTAAAAAGGGTGTATCAACATGAAAACATTGGTCATTGGCGGTGGTGGTAGAGAGCATGCAATAGCATGGAAACTGTCTCAATCAAACAAGGTTGATAAGATTTATTGTTGTCCGGGCAATGCTGGTATATCAGAGATAGCAGAATGCATTGAGATTGACCCCCTAAATTTTGATGCCTTGATTGATTTTGTTAAGTATGAATGGATTGATATTACATTCGTTGGTCCAGAATTACCATTGGCAAAAGGCATAGTTGATGCGTTTGAAAAGGAGGGTCTTAAGATAGTTGGACCTACGAGTGAGGCGGCAAGACTGGAATCAAGTAAGGTCTTTGCAAAGGATTTCATGAAAAGGCATAAGATACCAACCGCTGACTATCAGGTTTTTACATCCTTAAGTTTGGCTGAGGAGCATATCAGGATGAAATCCCTACCACTTGTAATCAAGGCTGATGGGCTTGCAGCAGGTAAGGGGGTATTTGTAGTAAAGGATTATGATGAGGCATATAGTGCCTTAAAACTCATACTCAAAGACAAGGTCTTTGGAGATGCTGGCAAATCTGTGGTTATTGAGGATTGTCTAATAGGAGAGGAGGCATCTTTCATGGTCTTTACAGACGGCACTTCAATTATACCAATGGCAAGTTCCCAAGACCATAAAAGGGTTTTTGACAACGATGAAGGACCTAATACAGGAGGTATGGGTGCGTATAGTCCTGCCCCTGTTGTGACAAAGGATTTGCAGGAGATTATAATGCAAGATATAGTCTATCCAACTATAAATGGTTTGAGGTCTGAAGGGATAAGGTATAAAGGTATTTTGTATGCGGGGTTGATGATATGTGATGGTAGCCCGTTTGTGTTGGAATTTAATTGTAGGATGGGGGATCCCGAAACACAACCAGTCCTCATGAGGCTTGAAGGTGATCTCATGGATATCTCTATGGCAATCACCAATGAAAGACTAAAAGATGCTGAGATTAGATGGTCAGACAAGTCTTCTGTTTGTGTTGTTTTGGCATCTGGAGGGTATCCTGATAAGTACAAGAAGGGATTTGAGATAAAGGGACTTGATAAGGTAAAAGGGTTTAAGGATGTGGTTATATTTCATGCAGGCACGGACTTTAAGGACGATAAGATAGTGACAAACGGTGGAAGGGTATTGGGTATTACAGCCATTGGCGATAGTATAAAGTCTGCAAGAGACAGGGCTTATGAGGCAATAGGTCATATACACTTTGAAGACATGCATTTTAGAAAGGACATAGCAAGCAGGGCGCTAAATAGGGGATGAGACTACCTGTTGATTGTCTGCCGTGTTTTATAAAACAGATACTCATTAGCTTAAAACACGCTGGTATTGAAGAACAAAAACAGTTTGAGATAGTTGCAGACCTGACGGATATCTATAAGGATTTAGATTACTCAAGATCCCCTGCATACTCAACCACCTTTTTACACAGAAGGATTAGACAGATACTGCAGAAAGACCCTTTTGATGAAATCAAAAAAAGGTTTAACGAAATAGCATTAGGTATAGTTAATAAGTGTCAAGATTTAATCAAGAAAAATGATGACAAGTTACAAACTATTACAAGGCTTGCCATCGCTGGAAATATCATAGATTTTGGAATATTTACTTCTGTTGATATCAATAAAACCATTGAAAAGGCACTAAACGAACCTTTGAAGATTGATAGGTATGTTCAGTTTAAAGACTGTATTAAAGAGGTTAAAAGGATACTTTATTTGACAGACAACGCAGGTGAGATAGTGTTTGACAAACTACTCATTGAATATCTTATACAAAAAGGTAAGGAGGTTACTGTAGCAGTTAAAGGCTCAGAAGTGTTAAACGATGCGACACTTGAGGATGCCGAATTCGTTGGTTTAGACAAGATATGTAAGGTAGTAGATAATGGCTCTGATTGCGTAGGCACGATACTTGAGATGACATCAAGTGAATTTAAAGAGGTCTTCTATAACGCACAAATGATAATTAGCAAGGGACAAGGCAACTTTGAGACACTGCATGATGTAGAGCAAAACATATTCTTTCTCTTTCAATCAAAATGTGATATCTTGTCAAAACTGCTGAGTGTTGAGCAAGGAGCGATGTTATTAACACATTCTGAGATTGATTATAAGATGTTATAAGGTGATAAAAAAACATAATTGCAACATCCTTGACAATTAAATTACATGAGAATTATGATACTACACTTCAAATTTTATTCTATAAGGAATGGAGGTATTTTAAGTGGAGTCACCATCTTTTTTGCACATGGCGTTTCCAAGTATTCCGTATTATGTCTCTTATTCATGGCTTGCAATGGGTATCTTAATCGGTCTGGCAGTCTATCTAAGGGGAAAAATCGCGGTATTACCCTCTGGACTTCAGAATGTAATGGAGGTATTTGCTGACTTCTTCCTCAATCTATCCAACAATGTCATTGGTCATCACTGGGGGGAGCACTTCTATCCGCTTATAGGCACATTGGGATTATACATAGGTCTTTGTAATTTTATGGGACTTATCCCCGGCTTTGAATCCCCTACAAGTAACATCAATATGACCGCATCTATGGCAGTGCCTGTATTCCTTGCTACACATTATTACGGTATAAAGGTGCACGGTCCTAAATACATACTTCACTTCTTGGGGCCTATTAGGACACTTGCTGCATTACCTTTGATGATATTTATGTTTTTCCTTGAACTAATTGGTCACTTAGTAAGACCAGTAACACTGTCTGTCCGACTTTTTGGTAACATGATGGCAAAACACTACTTGCTTGTCATTTTAGCAATACTAACTCCATGGGTAATACCAACTGCAATACTCTGTCTTGGAACCTTGATAAGTGTCATCCAAGCATATGTATTTATGCTTCTAACCTGTTTGTATTTAGCTGGCGCTGTGGAAGAGGCGCATTAATAAAATCTTAGAAGAAAGGAGGAATAGGTTGTGAAAAGACTTTTAACAGTATCAATCCTCGTATTAGTTGCAGTAATGATGCTTGCCCCATCAGTCTTTGCTCAAGATGCTGCTAAGCCTGCTGGTGATCCAAAACTTTCATACTATGGTATGGCAGTATTAGGCTGTGGTTTGGCAATAGGTCTTGCTGCATTGGGCACCGGTATTGGTATGGGTCATGGATTAAGGGGTGCAACAGAGGGAACAGCAAGAAACCCTGGTGTATCTGGTAAGATTATGACCACGCTCATCATCGGTATTGCTATGATTGAGTCATTGGCAATTTATGCCCTTGTTGTTGTCTTGATCGTACTTTACGCTAATCCTTTTAAGATCTAAGTTTTTTTACGGTGGTTGGGAAATTTTTTCGCCCACCACCAATTAAATGGCGATGGAGTTCGCCTAAAAACGCTTTTTTAGAAAAGCTGATAACTCCTATCCTTATTAAAAAGGATAGGAGTTTTTTTTTGACGAAACAAGATACAAACAAGGAGGTCTTTTGAAATGCATGAGGTTTGGGGTATTGCTGCTATATGGCTTGGATTAGCATTGTTGTCAGCCCTTATATCGCAGTGGTTTAGAATAGCAAATGCCCTTTCGGAGATAATTGTTGGTGCGGTAGCATCCTTTATAGCAGTAACCTTTTTCAGCACAACATTAGCACCAGACCAGCCATGGATAAAATTCCTCTCTGGAGCAGGTGCAATAATCCTTACATTTCTTGCAGGTGCTGAGATCGACCCTGTTGTTTTTAAGGCAAGATGGAAAGAGGCAACAGCAATAGGTTTTATATCGTTTTTAGCACCGTTTTTAGGTTGTGCATTTTGCACCTATTATTTTCTGAATTGGTCGGTTGATGCAAGTTGGCTATCAGGTGTGGCGTTATCTACTACATCTGTGGCAGTGGTATATGCTGTGATGTTGGAATTGGGGTTAAATAAGACCGATTTTGGCAAGACTGTCCTTGCCGCATGTTTTATCACAGATTTGGGAACTGTTATAGCATTGGGGCTAATATTTTCCCCATTTACCTTTAAAACCCTTATCTTTGCAGTATCAACCCTACTTGCCTTCTTATTGTTGCCTAAATTAATACCAGTCTTCTTTTTAAGATATGGGGCTAAACCTTCTGAGATTGAGGCAAAGTGTCTACTTTTTGTCCTTTTCAGTTTAGGGTCTTTGGCAGTCTGGGCAGACAGTGAGGCAGTATTACCTGCATACATCTTTGGTATGGCTTTAGCGGGCAGCATAGGGAAAGACCATGCATTGATAAGGAGATTGAGGACACTGACATTTGGACTTCTTACGCCTTTTTATTTTATTAGAGCAGGGTCGTATATATCTATACCGGCAATTATTGTAGCTCCATTTTCACTTTTTGTACTCTTTACATCTAAAATAGTTGCAAAGATAATAGGTGTGTATCCTATAACCAAAATCTATAAATATGCCCAAAAGGAGGGGATTTATACTACCTTACTTATGTCAACAGGACTAACATTTGGGACGATTTCGGCACTTTTTGGCTATTCTAAAGGCATAGTTGACCAACACCAATATTCTCTGCTGGTAGTGGCTGTTATATTAAGTGCTGTAATCCCAACGATAATAGCCAATGCCTTTTTTATACCGTATTATCTATTACCCAAAGACAAGGAGGTTAAAAGATGATTAAAAACATACTTGTAGCATTTGATGGCTCTCAAAAGGCATACAATGCCTTTGAGTTTGCACTTGAGCTGACAAAGGTATGCTCTGGTATCTCTCCAAATATAGTGGTTCTTTCAGTAGTGCAACCGCCAGAACCTGTTGATATCGTGGAGATGGATGCCATAATTGATAGCGCATCACAGGTATATGAAAAGATGTTTAATGATTTAAGACAAAAGGCAAAAGAGAAAAACATTGAGATTAAAACGGTTATTGCAGTTGGTCATCCAGCAGACCAGATCATTCGTTACGCATCAGAAAATAATTTTGATATCATTGTTATGGGGCAAAAGGGCAGGTC
>JAOAGP010000059.1 GCA_026415695.1 Thermodesulfovibrionales bacterium
AGATTGTTGAGCGATGATATAAAGCCCTCATCATATCCTTCACCTTTGTAGAAATGAAGACATATCAGATGATGCCCCCTCAATTTAGGTAGTTTTGACATATGGTTTATTATCTTATGAACTATCTAAATAATTCAAGGATTGGGGTGTGCTTTTGATTGACTACAAAAGTTAACTTGTGATAAATTCATTGCCTATGGATGACAGGGAAGTTGGGTGATATCTGTTTCAGAGGTAAAATCCCACGCTGCCCCGCAGCCGTGATGGGAACGAAAGACCAATCGTAAGCCACTGTCTCTAACGAACGGTTCAAACTGCTCAAATTGATATGAGATGGGAAGGCGGTCAAGTAGGATGCCCTAAGCCGGAAGACCTATCCATACAACATTGCCAAAATCCAAAACTTTTCTCGAGGGAGGAAAAGATGTTAAATCTATCATTCTTTGTTGTCAGGTCTTTAGTTTCATTAGCAGTATTGATGCTAACAATTCTCATGTCATCAGGTGTAGTGTTTTGCCAAAGTAGTAGTAAGATGGATGAGATGATTGTTACAGCATCAAGGATTGACGAGATTTTAGAGGAATCTCCATCAAGTGTGAGGGTCATTCGCAGTCAAGAGATTGAGGCGATGAATGTGCAGTTTTTACCAGATGTCCTAAAGACGATTCCAGAACTTACTGTAACACAGGCAGGTGGCATTGGTAAGCAAACATCAGTAATGATTAGAGGTGGAAATTCCGCCCATACGCTTGTGATGATCGATGGTGTAAAGGTCAATAGCCCTACAACAGGGGATTTTGACTTCTCACAGATAAACATAGCGGATATTGAACGAATTGAGATAGTAAAAGGTCCTCAAAGCACCATCTATGGCTCTGATGCAATGGGAGGTGTAATCAACATCATCACAAAAAAAGGAAAAGACAAGGTTTCCCTAAACGGTAGTTTTGAGGTGGGTAGTAACAAGACATACAACCCAAGCCTCACTATCTCTGGTGGAAACAAGAAGATAGATTTTCGCCTGACAGGTTATTTTTTCCAGACCGATGGTATATCAACCGCAAGGGATAACCCTGAAAAGGATGGATATAAGAATGCATCCATTTTTGGTAAATTCGGCATAAACCCTTCAGATACAACGAGACTTGAACTTACAACAAGACATGCCTATACAAAAACAGCATTAGACGGCTTTTTAGGTGATGACCCAAACTATTTCCAACACGGTTATCACACCTTATTAGCATTGAAGGGAAGCCTTGAATTGTTTAAGATTTGGAAACAGAGCCTCCAACTGTCAACCGTAAACGACATGCTCAAATACATAGATGACGACACCCCTTTTAACAGGGCAGAGATAAAGACAACTATGAATACTATTGACTGGCAACACAATCTCTACCTTTCAGATACTTATACCTTAACTGGTGGCTTTGAATACAGACAGGAAAAGGGTAAAAGCCTTGATGTATATGACGACTCTGTGAATAACAAGGCACTTTATCTGAACAACAAGATATCCCTTATAAAAGGTGGGATGATCTTAAACATTGGCATAAGGAATGATAGCCACAGTATCTTTGGCAGTAAGACCACCTTTAAGATTGGTGGGCTTTACAATATACAAGATATTGATACTATCATTAGGCTTTCATACGGCACGGGTTTTAAGGCTCCAACCTTAAATGAACTCTACTACAACGACCCATGGGGAAGTATTGGGAATCTCAACCTGAAACCTGAAAAGAGCAAGGGCTGGGATGTAGGTATTGAAAAGTATTTTTTGGATAAAAAATTCACCGTTTCTGTTACATATTTCAATCAAAGATACACTGACCTTATTGAATGGGTAGAGACACCTCCGGGTTCTTGGACATGGACACCACAGAATGTATCAGAGGCAACTGTGAAAGGACTGGAAGGCATTATAAAGACTTCAATTACGGATTATATAACAATAGATGCAGGTTATACATATCTTGATGCAAAGGATGAGGAAGGACAGCGTTTATCAAGGAGACCTGAAAACAAGGCTACATTTACTCTTAATTACAAAAAAAAGGATTTCAACATAAACACACAATACATATATGTTGGTAAAAGATATGACAAATCAATTACTGGATATTTAGATTCTTACAACCTCTTAAATCTTTCAGCAACATATAAGGTGTCTAACAACTTAAATCTATATTTAAGACTGCATAATCTCTTAAATGAAAAATACGAAGAGATTAAAGGCTTCGGTTCACATGGCATATCACTATATGGTGGGGTAAGATTCGTTATTTGATTTTGAAACAAAATAAAAACCATGTATCTATCTTTGGAGAATAATCAGCAGATGTATCACCACCAAAGAGATCAGGTTTCAGTCTCAACTGTTTTTTAGGGAATGATTGTTTTTGTTAGGATGTATGTCATTTATTAAATTTAAAAATATTTCAAGGCTGCTGATTGTAGTTTGTATCATCTTGTCCTTTACATTTGTAGAGGCAAGGGATTACCCAAAAAGGATTGTATCATTAGGTCCTGCAATAACGGAAGGACTATTTTTGCTTGGTTACGGAGATAACATCGTTGGTGTAACCACCTACTGCATCAGACCACCAGATGCTCAAAGAAAGGTCAAGGTTGGTGGCGTGACAAACATAAGTGTTGAAAAGATTACAAGCCTCAACCCTGACCTGATTATTGCAACTCCACTTACTGACATACGGGCAATTGAGAAACTCAAGTCACTTGGCTATGGAGTTGTCACATTTCCATTAGCCAAAGACTTTGATGATGTTACCTCACAATTCATAACATTGGGTAAGATAATCAACAGACAATTAGAGGCAGAACATATCGTAAAGGTTTCACAAAAAAGGTTACAAAAGTTAAAAAAGGGAGTTGCCCCTCTAAAAAAACCTAAAGTCTTTGTGCAGATAGGCTCAAGACCCTTATTTACCATCACAAAGGATTCCTTTGTAAACGATATGCTTATATCGGCTGGAGGGATTAATATCGCTCAAGATGCACCTTCAGGGATATATAGCAGGGAAAAGGTTGTTGAGCAAAACCCTGATGTGATTATCATTATGGACATGGGCATTGTAACAGAAGAAGAAAAGGAGATTTGGATGAAATACAAGACAATTAAGGCAGTTAGTAGTCAGAGAATATACAAGATGGATTCTTATAAGTTTGGCAGCCCAACTCCATTAACATTTGTTGAGACAGTTGAAGAGTTGATAAAGATTCTTCACGGTAAAACTACAAATTGAATCAAAAGACTATCAAATGGTTTTTCTACACATTCGTTTGCCTTAGCATACTAATCATCACATCTATTTTTAGTCTTTCAGTAGGTGCATCGGGAATAAGTCTGCTTGATGTATTTTTTGCAATCATCAATCGTTCATCGTCATTACAAAATACCATCCTTTTTGATATAAGGCTACCGAGATTATTAGTGGGTATTGCAGTGGGAGGGGCATTGGCTATATCAGGTGTAATATTACAAGGGATGTTTAGAAACCCCCTCGTTGACCCTTATACATTTGGTATATCTGGTGGGGCTGGTGCAATGGTGTGTATATGTATGGCTTTAGGACTTCACCGTCTGTTTGGGGTTTGGATAATGCCCATTTTTGGTTTCATAGGCTCTATGATTGTGATGCTAATAGTGTATTATCTGAGTTTTAAAAAAGGAATACTGAGAATTCATGGCATGTTGCTCATAGGAGTAATGATAAGCTTCATATCGTCTTCCTTTATCATGCTCACAATGGCACTGTCAAAGACAGAAGACCTGCAGGGGATAGTATTTTGGATTATGGGCTCACTTCAAGAGCCAAACACCTCCCTGATTTATCTGTCAATTGCCATATCAATCATTGGATGTGTTGTATCATTTTTATTCGTAAAAGACCTAAATGCCTTGAGTTTAGGTGAGGAAGAGGCACATCACCTTGGTGTAGATGTTGAAAAAACAAAAACCATCTTTTTTATACTCGCATCAATCTTAACTGGAATGTGTGTATCTATTAGTGGAATCATTGGGTTTGTAGGACTATTTGTGCCTCATGTGTTGAGACTCCTTATTGGCAATGACCATAGAATACTCTTAATCAACTCGTTTTTCATAGGCAGCTCATTCTTGATATTCTGCGACAGTATTGCAAGGGTCATCATAGCCCCGATTGAATTGCCCGTAGGAGTTGTTACGGGCATAATTGGGGGGAGTGTGTTTATCTACATACTTAATCGTAGGATTTCAAGATGATGATAAGGATAAAAAACCTATACTGTGGCTATGGCAAGGTGCCAGTCTTAAAGGACATAACCCTTGATGTTAAACAGGGTGAACATTTAGGTATCATAGGTCCAAATGGCTCTGGCAAGACCACCCTTATTAGGGCAATTACAAGGCTTATAAAAGCGATTTCAGGTGAGATAGAAATCTTTGGCAGGGATGTAAGAAACACGGATTTAAAGGAAATCTCTAAAAAGGTTGCCGTTGTTGGTCAGGTTTCTAAATTCATTGAGGACATGAAGGTCATAGATTATGTCTTACTTGGCAGACTTCCGCACTTTAAGTGGCTACAAATCATGGAATCAAAAAAAGACATACAGATATGCTTACACTGTCTGGACATTACAGGCACTTTAAGGTTAAAAGACAGATTTATGTATGAACTTAGTAGCGGTGAAAGGCAACTCGTTAACATCGCCCGTGCATTATCCCAAGAACCATCAATCATAATCCTTGATGAACCCACATCACATCTTGATATATCTCATCAGGTAAGAATACTTGATACAATAACTAACCTGATAAGACAAAATGGTATTACTGCAGTAACAGTTATGCACGACCTCAATCTTGCAAGTGAATATTGCGACAGACTCGTGCTACTTGATGACGGTAAGATTAAAAAGATCGGCACCCCTCAAGAAGTGCTTACTTATAGCCTCATAGAAGAGGTCTATAAAACGGTTGTAATAGTCAAAGAAAACCCAATTAGCCATAAACCGTATGTCTTTGTAGTGCCTCATGTTGACAAATCATAATCGACTTTTTCGTTGCCCTTAATAACAAAAGACCATCTGGTAAATACTACTTAGAAATAAAAAATCTAACATCCTATTTTCATTGTAAACAATCAAGTTTCTGTTATAGTATTATCTAAATTGCAACTTTGAAATATTTAAACAGGAGAAACAGAATGAACGAACAAACCTCAAGGAAAGGGGAGAAGTTAGGATGGAGTGTTGGATGGATAGGTGGATATTCATGGGTAGTCATCATGTCTATCATTTTTATTTATCAAGGGAAGATTGTAGAGGGATTATTAGGCTTGGTTCAGTTTATTTTATGGATTGGTTGTGTAGTCTATTTTGCCCCATGGAGACATCCAAATACTATGTATTTGTATCTAATGCTTCCACTTTATGTATTATTTTTCATCTCTGCAGGATGGCTTATTTGGGCATTTGGAGGGGTATCTGATTTCAAAGGGATTAACTTGTTAGAATACTTCTGGTTTCTTCCAATACTTATTCCCATACCTATCCTCTACAAGAAAAAATGGAATAAGCATGTCGTAGATTAAAAAGATGTTGCTTTTGAGCAAAAAAAGAGTTAGATTAAATGCAGTATAAATTAACATGCATCTGATATAGGTCCTTCCACTATCTCAAATCATGATAATTAGCCTCACAGTTGTATTAGGTTTGTATGGCTACTACTAAATACAAGATTTAATAGTTAGCCTTCAAAATGCCCTTTTTATCATGTGGAAAAGGGGTAAATCTTTTAGATTTAAATATAAAATCCTAAAAGGAGGTGCGAAGATGAAGAGGGTGATACTAATTTGTATGTTTATTTTGGCAATGCTGATTTTTTCTTTTAACTTTGTAGAGGCATCTGGAAGTGGAGGGGCAATATCACTGCCTAAGACAGGGCAGGGAATATCTTATGCAACTGGTGATGATGGTGACTTAAAGACAGGCGTGAATTGGCCAGGTCCGAGGTTTGAAGATATGGGTAATGGAACAACTAAAGATAATCTCACAGGTTTGATATGGCTAAAGAATGCGAATTGTTTTGGAACACAAGCATGGGCAGTTGCCTTAAATTCAGCCAATACATTAGCAAATGGACAATGTGGACTGACTGATAACTCACAAGCAGGGGATTGGAGACTACCAAATATAAATGAACTCAAAAGCCTTGTAAACATAGGATACAAAGAGGGAGGGATGTGTGATGGATATCCGTGTGACTATTTAGCAATGTGGCTTAATTATAACAACTTTAACAATATGCAAAATAATTACTATTGGAGTTCCACTACTTATACCGCAACACCAATAACGGCTTGGATTATCAATATGCAAAATGGGAATGCTGGGGGTTATGTAAAAACAGCTCAAACTTATGTATTGCCTGTTCGTGGTGGACAGAGTGGGATTGCAGACCCAATATATCCAGCAAATATCCCAAAGACAGGGCAGGAAACTTGCTATGGTGAAGACGGTAATACAATCACTTGCGATGCTACTGGACAAGATGGTCATATACAAAAAGGCGTGTCATGGCCAAGTCCGAGGTTTAGTATTACATATTGTAACAATAGTGGACCCTGCTCTAATCAGGGTTCTGACTGTGATGCAAATCCAAACAATGACATCGTAAAAGACAATCTCACTGGTCTTACTTGGTTAAGAGATGGTAGTTTAGGAGGACAACTATCATGGGCAAATGCTTTATCTTATGCAAATAGTCTAACACTATGTGGAATGAGCGGGTGGCGATTGCCTAATGTAAATGAAAGAGTAAGCCTTATGAATTTTGGTCAAACTGATATGGCAGCATGGCTCAATACACAACAATTTGTAAATGTCCCATCATCTTATTTCTGGACTTCATCTACAAATGCTGCAAATACTGCTAATGCTTGGTATACTGCTATGGCAGGAGGTGCAATTAGTGGTCTACAAGATAAAACTACCTTATATTATGTATGGCCAGTGAAAACATCCTGCATACCTCCACCAAGCAACATGGTCTCGTGGTGGAGGGCTGAAGATAATGCAAGCGACAGCGTTGGCACAAATCACGGGACATTGATTAATGGTGCAACCTATGCCACTGGTAAGGTCGGCAAGGCGTTTAGTTTGGATGGGGTAGATGATTATGTTAAAGTGCCTGACAGTATTCTCTGGGACTTTGAGACAAATGACTTTACCATTGACGC
>JAOAGP010000082.1 GCA_026415695.1 Thermodesulfovibrionales bacterium
TTTCTCTATGCCAATGTCAGCAACTACCTTAAGACCCTTCATCACCTCAACCTCTGTGGCAGCTGAAACCTTCCATATATCCTTTCGCTCATCTATCTTATTGTCATTGTATGTGTATCCTAAATTTAAGTGAAAGGCACACGACTGAATTTCCTTAGTTGCAATGAAAAGAAGACCATAAGTTGCCTTGCCAACCCCCAAGCCCTTTTTATCATCCCCAACAGGCAGTGTAATAGAAGGCTTTATTGCAAGGCTTAAACCATTGTCTGATTTATAAAACCTCCATTTTGTCTCAATTGTAAAATCTGATAGCCCCTTTTCATCATAGGTAGTAATTCCATCCACTTTAACCCTTCCCCATTGGTATGGAATAGTTAGAGCCACATCAATGTCATCTATCAAACCATATGGAAACACAAGGGAAAACTCACCAGCCTTTGTCTTTATCTCGCTACCATTATCAGATCTTTTATCAAAGATAAATTTGCTGTGAGCCTCAATATCAAACCTACCCTTGCCCATCGTGCCAGCATCATCTGTAGTAAGCGGATGACCTGCATAGACATGGTTAGTAACAAGCAAAAAAGCCAATACTAAAAACAAAGTAGGAAGAAAAGATTTCGTTAGAAAATCACCTAAACAACTCATTATAGCAGTAATCCTCCCAATACCCCTATAGTTTTTATTCAACATCCCCCAACCTCCTTTTACTACCATGTGATTTCTAATGATAATAAGGCTCTTGCGATAATTGATACTGTATAATTGTCAATAAAAAAAAGTTCATCAGGTAGTTTTTCCCTTAAACCTTTTAAGGTTAAGTATCACAGCATGCTCATCACAATCAGGGAATTTAGGGCATCTCAAACAGTCACCCCAAATCTTCTGTGGCAGTTTTCTTTTAGATATATCCTTAAACCCAATCTTCTTAAAAAACTCCCTTTGATATGTAAGGGCAAATACCCTCTTTATCCCCAAATCATGAGCCTCTTTAAGACATGCCTTTACAAGTTTGCTACCTATGCCTTTACCTTGAAATCCATCTTTAACTGCAAGAGATCTTATCTCTGCAAGGTCCTCCCAGAGAATACGCAATGCACATGTGCCAATAACAACACCTTCTTCATCAGCCACAAAAAAATCCCTTATACTTTCATACAGATCATTAAGGGCACGGGGTAACATCTCCTCTTTTCTTGCATACTCATTAATCAATACCTGTATTGATTTTACATCATTTATCTTTGCCTTTCTTATTCTCAAGGATATTGTAACCCTCCCTTAGCAATTTTTTATTGGTTTTTATAGACTCCTCTCTATGAGAAGGGGTTGTTTTTGATAGGGCTTTGAATATCTCTTCCTCTACAAACAAACCAGTAAACGAACACAATACCCCCAATAATACCATATTAGCACCAAGTTTACTGTTATGTGTGATGGCTATGTCAGATGCCTTAATCGGTATAAGTTTGACATCATCTACTTGTCCTTGTTTTTTGATAATTGATTCATCGTATATGATTATTCCATCCTTTCGCAGTTTGTCTTTAAACTTTTCTAATCCCCATTGATTCAAGGCAATAAGTATATCTATCTTGTCTGTTACTGGAGAGCCTATCAAATCATCTGATATTATCACTGTGCATTTAGAAGTCCCCCCAATCTTTTCTACACCATAAGATGGAAATAGGGTTACATTCATCCCCTTGTTCATCGCAGCACAAGCCAATACCTCTCCCATAAATATCACTCCCTGACCTCCAGCCCCTGCTATGACTATTGCCCTTTCCATATGTCCTTTATTACACCTAATTGAAAGGTTTTAGTCATTACTGTCTGTATCCATTTAAGAGAGTCAACGGGACTTAAATACCAATCAGTCGGACATGGTGAAAGTATCTCCACAAAGCAAAAGCCCTTGTTTTGTATTTGGTAATTAAAAGCCTTTTCAATGAGTCTTGAGGTTGTCCTTATATTCTTTACCGAATCAACAGATGTCCTTGCCACAAATGATGAACCGTCAATCTGCGAGATAATCTCAGCCATCTTAAGTGGCGAGCCAGAATCCTCCTTCTTTCTGCCAAGTATAGTTGTCTTTGTCTTTTGCCCTAATAATGTTGTTGGTGCCATTTGTCCACCTGTCATGCCATAAGTGGCATTGTTGATAAAAAAGACAGATATGTTTTCCCCCCTTGCTGATGCATGAATTATCTCAGATGTCCCAATCGCTGCAAGATCACCATCTCCCTGATAAGAGAAAACAACCTTTTCCGGCAAAACCCTTTTTATAGCAGTTGCAACTGCTGGTGGTCTGCCGTGAGCAACCTCAATCATATCAAAATCAAAATAGTCATATGCAAAAACAGCACATCCAACCGGTGCAATGCCAATAACATCGTTTTTTATCTTTAGATTGTCAACACATTCTGCAATGAGCCTGTGGACTATGCTATGACCGCAACCAGGACAATAATGAAACGGTTTGTTTTTTAGTGATTTAGGTCTGGAGAAAACCTCTTTCATAGTTTGTATATCATATCAAAAAAATAATAAAATTACTAAAACAACTTCAATACGCAATTAAAATTATAAAGGTTCTAAATTGTGAAAGTAATTGTTGACAATCTCACTCAAATATTGTTATAAATCAAACTTGATAAATTTAGAGGAGGATTATTGTTTTTATGAAAATCATTTCCTTTTTGAGTCACTATCGTCATGGTGCTGATATCTTAGAGAGGATCAAGACAACAAAATTAGGTATTGTTTTTGTGGGTAACGGTATATATCATGTAGGTGTTAGTGAAAACGGCAAACCATCTCCGCTACTTGACAAAAAGGATGTATCATTTTATGCCCTTATAGATGATATTGAGACACGAGGTTTTAAGATTGAAGGCATTGATAAAAGGGTAAAACCAGTATCATATGAGGATTTGGTCGATCTAATCTTCAACGAATATGAAAAGGTAATTTGGTTATAAACGGAGGTTTATGTGGGCAAGTTAACTATTGGAACATTTGCATCATTGGTTGGCTCTTATGCGATGGACTTTGCTGTAAAACTATCAGAAGCCGCTATAAATAAGGGACACGAGGTTGATCTCTGGTTATCAGGCAACGCAACCATGTTATCAAAAAAGGGACAAAAATCCTTTCAGGATTACTCCTATCATCTAAAGACCATAGAGGGATTGTCCTCCACTGGTAGATTCAACATCGCTACATGTGACGCCTGTTCAGAGGCAAGGGGATATCATAAGGATGATACTATCTCTTGTTGCAAGAGAAACACAATGGACTGGTATCTTGCAAGTTGTTTCACAGCCGACAGAGTGTTGATGATTGGAGGGGATTAAACAATGAAAAAAAAGATTGCATTTGTCATAAAATCACTTCCTTACAACAGAGAGACCTCAAGGTTAGGGCTTACTCATGCGATTGCCAGCCAAAGTGTAGATGTCTATCTTGATGAAGGTGATATGATTGAACCAGTTGTATGCTTTATAGGTGATGGTGTCTTGAATTGTCTAAAGGATCAACAATGCATGAAACATTATAACAATACAAGCATGGAAACACACATAAAAAATGCCTTGTTAGTCGATTTACAGGTGTATATCTGTAAAGAGGATATTGAGAGGTTCGGGCTAACTAAAGACGATATTGTCACAGATGCACAAGAAATTGGTGCTGATAAAATAGCAGAGATAGTGCCTTTTGATAAAATTCAAGGCATTATGGAAGAGGTTGACCATCTGCAATTTTTTTAGAATTCAAACTTATAACAGGAGGGTATTGACATGTCAGACTTAAAGTCTCAAACACCAACAGAGGTATTGGATGTTCTTGGTAGGGTTTGTCCATATCCATTGGTTTTAACCAAGAAGCAACTTGAGAAGATGCCATCTGGAAGTATCCTCAAGATACTATGTGATGCACCGGCATCCGCTGAGGATTCAATCCCAAGATACGCAGAGAAACAAGGATATGAATTTGACTCTGTAAAGGTAGAAGAAAAAGGGATTTGGGAACTCTACATCAAGAAAAAATAGTAATAATAAAAAATTTGGAGTCCCTTTTTGGCTTAAAAGGTATCACATTGTTATTTGCAAAAAATCAGACTAAAAGGTCAAGGACAGGGTTTAGCATAGTAAAATATAACAAGACATAGTTTTTTGTGCTAAACAATAAAATGGCTCTAAAATGGGGATTATAAAAATCCCCTTTTTTATTCCTTTATCCTAAAAAATGGTTCAACAAAAGATATTGATAAGAGGAGTAAACTGGGTTGGCGATGCTGTGATGACCCTCCCTTCCATTGAAGCTATAAAGGTTGGACACCCTCAATCTGAGGTTTCATTATTGGTAAAGCCATCCGTAATCCCCATCTTTCAAAAACAACCATATATAGACAATATCATCCCTTATTCTGATTCCGATAAGGGAATCATCGGGAAGACAAGGCTACTTTGGAACCTTAAAAAGATGTGTTTTGACAAGGCATATCTCTTACAAAATGCATTTGATGCGGGTTTGATATCATTTTTTTCAGGCATTAAGGAAAGAATAGGATATGACCGAGACAACAGAGGCTGGCTTCTTACCAAAAAAATACCTTATGAAAAACAGGATAGAAAGATACATCATATTGATTATTTTTTGAACATCCCGGTATTTGACAGTATCCATCCTCAAAACAAAGAACTCTGGATATTCCTTGATATACAAGAAAGACTGCAGGCAAGACAAAGTCTCTCTAACCTCAACAGACCTATTTTAGGCATCTGTGGGAGTGCAGCATTTGGAAGGACAAAGATGTGGTTAGCAGATAGATTTGCCGAGGTTGCAAATTGGTTTTGTCAGAAAACCGGTGGCTCTGTGGTGTTATTTAGTAATGATGCAGAAGATATGAACATATACGAAATTCAAAGACGGTTAGTAGGGCAATACATCAGTCTTGCAGGAAAAACAACTTTAAGAGAATTCATATCACTTGTCTCTGAATGTGATATCATCCTAACAAACGACTCAGGACCACTACACATTGCAAAGGCAGTTATGACACCCACAATAGGTATCTTTACATCAACAGACCCGAGACTTACAGGTTACAACGAAAAAGGTTTCAAATCAATAAGGTCTCCCCTTTCTTGTAGTCCTTGCTTTAAGAAGAGATGCCCTCAAGAAGATATGAGATGTGTCTCAAGCATATCATCTGATGAGGTGTTTTTTGAGTTAATCAAGCTAAAACCAAGGCACAAAGCTGTATTCTTTGACAGGGATGGCACCCTCTGTGAAGATGCTCATTATCTAAGCAAATGGGATGATTTTAAACCATATAACTTGTCTGATTTACAAAAACTCAAGGATGCAGGATACCTACTAATCGGCATTACAAATCAGTCAGGAATTTCAAGAGGGATAGTTAAAGAGGATTTTGTTAAAGAGGTTAATAACTATTTCATCCAACAACATAAATTTGATGCCTTTTATTACTGTCCCCATATGCCAGATAGTTATTGTAGATGTAGAAAGCCTGAACCGGGGTTATTGCTTCAGGCAAGGCTTGACTTTGGGATTGACTTGAAACAGTCTTACTTTGTTGGTGATAAGGTTTCAGATATCTTATCTGGAGAAAGTGTTGGTGCAAAGGGGATACTAATTGGCAAGGATGACAAAAGAGTTTGTGTTAATAACATCCAACAAGCTGTAAAACTGATACTACATTCACAATGAATATCCCAACTCCTTTGCATTTAACAATAATTGTAAACAAATCAGTGTTTAGGGAATTTTGATATCAACCTGTTTTTTTGATTTTATCTAATTGAGAATAAATATCTTTTGTAATCTCTAACATCTTGTTGTATAGTCTCTCAGCCTCATTAGTATCGCCTCTCTTATAAGCACTAACTGCCTTATTTATCAAATCATGAAACTCTTGATGACAACCACAAATTTCAGATGTCAGCCGTTTATTGTCCTTGCACCAATTACCAAAACTACATGTCATACATTCAGGAAGGCTTGAAATATCTACATTTTTACCATCAAGATATGCCCTCACTTTTTCAATTAATTGTCTATGTTCGGTCTTTGCAACCTCAGCTGCCATTACCTTATTCTCATCGGTAATAAATGATGCAACATTACTGCGCATTGTATCTCCAGTAGCAGTTAATAAATCAACCTGATGTTTGATATCAAGCGCCATTTTTTGCATCTCTTGAGAGATATTAGAGATATTAGATATGTTTGATGATATCTCTTCGGATGCAGCTGATTGCTGCTGTATTGCGGCAGCAATATGATTGATCTCATCAGCGGTTTTAGTAACTGCTTGCATTATCTTTTGCAGTGCTTCATCTAATTGATTTATATAATCTACCGATGTAATCACATCATTAGATGCCTTTTGCATAGAGGTGGCTGTTTGGGTAGATCTATTTTGCACAGTAGATATTTTCTCAGTAACATCTTCAGTTGCCTTTATTGTCCTTTCAGCCAATTTCCGCACCTCATCAGCTACTACAGCAAAGCCCCTACCCTGTTCTCCTGCCCTTGCAGCCTCTATTGCAGCATTTAGTGCAAGAAGGTTTGTCTGGTCAGCAATGTCTTTGATAACATCAACTATACCACTTATTTCATCAACTTTTGAGTTGAGACTTGCCACCATATTTGCTAATTCATCAGTGCTATGGTGCACACTTTGCACGGCTGATACTGCCTTTCGAGCTAAAGCCATACTATTTTCTGCAATCTTCAAAGCCTCTGAAGATGTATGAGCTACTGAAGATGTATTTTTTGATATATCTGTTACTGTCTGACTCATCTCCTCAGATGATGTAGCTATATGATATGCTTGTGTAGTCTGTTTTTGCGCATCTGATGCAGCCTTATCAGCATCTGCTTTAAGTTTTTCAGATGCATGAGACATAGCCCCTGCCGAATCAATTATCTGATTTATGGCATTACTAAAAGCATTAGCCATTTCATTGATGTTTGATGCTACCTCACCAAATTCATTTTTGCTATGATAACTTATCCTATTTCTTAGATCACCTTTGCCTATCTTTTTGGTTACCAAGTTGATTTCATTAAGAGGAGGGATAATATCTTTCCTCATACTAAAGATAAAACCAATTGCCAATAAAAAACCAGTAATTGAGATAATACCAATCGCAATAACTATCCTTTTGACAAGACTATATATGTGATTTTCCTCTTTAGTCTTTTCTTCATTTAGCAGCTCGTTAATTTTTATGAGTTCTTTTATAACAGGGGTAAAAGTTCCCCTTATTTCTGAATCCACATCCATGATGTCATTTGTTTTTAGTCTCAATGCCTTCATTTCATTATATGAGTCTTCAAATACCTTAAGTTTATGAAAAGCTTGCTGAAGGGTGTTTTTTACTGCCTCATTAGTGGTGTGTTGATTAATGTAATTGAGATTTTCATAGACCAAAGCAATATCTTTTTTGAAAAGATTATCAGATGTCTCATCTGCTCTTATTAAAAAATTCTTAAAGTTTCTACTTGCATCACCAAAATAACCATATGCCTTCATAGCCCTTATGTTTTGTTCGCTTGCACCGTGAATGATCTCTTGGTAGAGATTAGAGATGTGAATGCTTGAGTAAACTGCAATCACACCACAGACCAATACTATCAAGGCAATCACCCCAAAACCAATACTTAATTTCTTAGAAATAGTCATAATCTCCCTCCAAGGCAAGAGTTCAAATTATTAAATGTGTTTAAATTAGACAACTTCCCACTTTTTTATTTTTACACAACAATTCAAAACCTAAACAAGTTTTACAGTTAAGTTAAGAAAGGCTCATCAATAAAGCATGTCCTTATCAAGAATATTCTTAATTATTATATCATTTAAGCAAGCAACTATTATGAAAGAATTAAATTACAGTGAAAATTTATGATATGTCAAGATTTTTATGGTGACTATCAAGATGTCTTTTTACGAAACCCAAACAAGCCAAATCATCATATATCTTCTCAATTAAGATTTATACTTCATCTCCAGTTTAGTTGCAAAGAGAAATAATTTTTCATAACTAAAATTTGAGTATCTTGATAATCCATCCAAAACATTGTGAGAAAACGAAGAGATTTTTGGTAAGTTAATGTGAGTAATTACAGTATTGTAAGTTAACAGAAATCCAAGACTCACAATATATTCTTAAAAATTCTGTTTTGTTAGTTAAATAAGAATCAACTCTTTATCCGTTATAAGTACCAATTGACAATCTTTGTTTAGGGTAAAATTGATACTTGATTCACATTGAGGGATTATCTCACATTAGTTGTCAATCTTTTTAAAATCAATCTTATACGCCTTGAGTTTTTTATTTAATGTATTACGATTTATACCAAGTATCTTTGATGCCTGCAATTGATTACCTTGAGTCTTATTGATGACGATGCTTAAAAGTGCCTTCTCTACTTCATTTATGACCGTATCATAAAGATTTGCATTGTTTATCTTTGACATCTTTGTAATGTATGACTCAAGTCTGTTTTCAAGGAAGTCCTTTATTGAAATGCACTTGTGTTCATCATAAAAGATGTCCTTCTTTTCAATGAGACTACTCTTTGAAAGTATAGCAGCCCTCTTTACCAGATTTTCTAACTCTCTGACATTGCCAGGCCAATCGTATTCAAACAATGCCCTTATAGCATGTTTTGAAAAGTCTTTTGGTGGTAAGTCAAAGAGTTTTATTGCCTGCTCTAAAAAATGTCTTGCAAGTAAAGTGATGTCTTCTCGCCTTTCCCTCAAAGGAGGTAAAGTTATCTCTATCACATTAAAACGATAGTAGAGATCCTCTCTAAAAGTTCCATTCTTAACACACGATTTCAAATCCTTATTTGTTGCACCTATTATACGAACATCCCCTTTTATCGTCTTATCACTGCCTATTGGACTAAACTCGTTTTCCTGAATGAAACGCAGTAGTTTTGCCTGAAGGTTGATGTCAAGTTCTGACAATTCATCCAAAAAAAGTGTGCCTCCAGAGGCAGATTGGATCTTGCCTATTCTCTTATCCAATGCACCAGTAAAAGCACCCTTTTCAAAACCAAATAGTTCTGCCTCAAGAAGATCTTTAGGTATTGATGCACAATTAATGGCTACAAAAGGGTTAAACTTCCTTAAACTATTGTTGTGTATAGCACGTGCTACGAGTTCTTTACCAGTGCCACTTTCCCCTGTGATCAATACTATCACATCCCTTGTTGCAACCTTGCCAATCTCTTTAAATACCTTTAGCATTGCCTTTGATTTACCAAGTATGTGAACAGGTCGTCCATCCTCTACCTTGTCTCTTAATCTTGTAAGCTCTTTTCTAATGGATATATCCGTAAAAGCCCTCTTTACAACAATCATGAGTTCTTCTATATCAAAAGGTTTTTCAAGATAATCATAAGCACCTTCTTTCATAGCATTTATGGCACTCTCCATCCTGCCATGTGCAGTAATAATAATTACAAGTGTTTCAGGGTATTTCTGCTTTATCTCCCTCAACAAGTCTATACCGTTTCCATCAGGTAAGACCATATCAAGTAGGATTAAACTATAGCCTTCTAATGCCTTTTTGCCCTTTTCTATTGTATTTTCAGCCCTTATTTCATATCCCATTGGCTCTAATGCCTTTTTCACTACCCATACAACTGCCTCATCATCGTCAATCAACAATATCCTATTTTCACTCATCCCTTTTTACCATCCTTAACGGTAGATATATATTGAATTGCGTCCATTCCAATTTTTTACTCTTAACCTTGATAATCCCTCCATGATCCTTTACTATCTTTTTGGATAATGCTAAACCTAATCCGCTCCCCTCTTTTTTGCTCGTATAAAATGGTAAGAATATCTTTTTAATCTGCTCTTGGTCAATCCCTTTACCATTATCCCTAATGGTTACAATTAGCCACCTTTGCCTTTTTGCCTCTTTAGTGTTACAAGTGTTTTCAACATCATAAACCATCACATAGTCATTTGAGACCCTTGTTGTAATTACAATCTCTCTACCTTTGGTTCTTTCACTAACTGCCTCAATGGCATTCTTTAGCACATTTATAAAAACCTGAAGAAGCTTGGACTCATCACCTAATATATCTGGGAGACTTGGGTCATAAGATTTTACAAGTCTAATCTTATTGGATACAAAGTCTGAATGAAGCACCTTTGTAGAATGTTCAAGCACCTCATGAATGTTTATCTCATTCATAATAGGTCTCTTTGTAATCGTCAGATAGTTTTGCAAGACCTTGTTTAGTCTGTCAGTCTCTTTTAAAATCATGCTCAGGCACTCATTGTTTTTAAACATCTCATCCTTTAAAAGTAACTGACATGCCCCTTTAATACCGCTTAAAGGATTCTTTATCTCATGTGCTATTGAGCTAAGTAAATACAAAAGTGAGTCAAAATGGTAGTCTTCAGGGGTTGCAAATGATGTGTTTTCCCTCATACTTAAAATCACGCCCTTAATCTCCCTTATCTTATCAACATCATTTTCTTTGGTTGACTCATCAAAAATGAGAGAGGTTCGTATGTCAATCTCTGCATCATCAGTGTTGTTTAGGTGTGTTGCACTTTTTCTAAAAGACCTTTGCTCTGATAAGGTCTTTTGTATAATCTCAACAATATCGGGGATGTTATAAAAAATGGAGTTGAACTTTCTATCCCTAAGTTCTCTGTAACTTCTACCTAAACTCTCCTCCCCAGCCTTGTTAATATAGACAAGTCTTCCCTTTGTGTCAAATACAACTATGGCATCATTTATATTGTTTAAGATAGACTCAAAAAATGACATGCTGTATTACCACTTACTTATAGAGACCGTTATCTTCTATAAAACGATATACTGCATCAGGCACAAGATATCTTATGCTTTTATGTGTTGCTAATAGTTGTCTAATCATTGAAGATGATATGTCTAACTGAGTAATGTCTATAACAATAGCAGTCCTGCCTGTGATTAATCTTATTTTATTGTAACCCCCTTTATCAATATTTTCATCACCTTGTAATCTATCAATAACATACCTGCTGTCATAAATTTTTTTGAGAGATATCCCGGGACGAGTCATCAGGATAAAATCAATCATTGACAGTAGTCTTTCGGGTTGATGCCAAAAAGGCATCTCACAAAAAGAGTCAATCCCCAAGATAAAAAACATTTGTGCATCATAAATTGAAAGCAATCTTTGTATAGTCATTACAGAGAATGACCTCCCCTCATCAGCAATTTCAATATCACTTATCTCAAATGCATCATTATCCTTTATAGCGAGTTTAACCATCTCATATCTAATGTCTGCAGGCACAATACCTTGAGTTTTTAGAGGTGGATTACCAGAGGGGATAAAGAGTATTTTGTCTAAATCTGCCTTCTGTCTTACCTCTTCGGCTGCTCTCAAATGCCCTATATGTATAGGATTAAAGGTTCCTCCAAAGATACCAATTTTCATAGTAAGCAACTATTCAACTTAGAATATCAGATTTAAACCCTAACCTGCCCACTTCCAAATACTATAAACTTTATGGATGTCAGTTCCTCCAATCCCATAGGCCCTCGTGCGTGTATCTTATCTGTAGAGATTCCTATCTCGGCACCTAATCCAAATTGATATCCATCGTTTAGACGAGTGGAGGCATTGACAAATACTGCTGATGAGTCAACCTCTCTTAAGAATCTCATCGCCTTGGCGTAGTTTTTTGTGACAATTGCATCAGAGTGTGATGAACCATATTGTGATATGTGTGTCATTGCATCATCTATGCTTTCAACAATCTTAACATTTAATATTAAATCAAGGTATTCCTTATAGAAATCCTCATCGCTTACAGTCTCAATATCCTGAAGTATCTGTCTTGTCTTGTCACAACCCTTTAAGGTTACACCTGCCTGTCTTAATCTTGTTGCGATTTCTGGTAAGAACTCTGCTGCGATATCCTTGTGGACAAGCATAGTTTCCATTGCATTACAGGTTGCTGGTCTTTGAACCTTTGCATTAAAACATATATCACCTGCCATCTCTAAGTCTGCCTCATTGTCAACATAGACATGACAAACCCCTTTATAGTGTTTTAAGACAGGTATCCTTGAGTTTTCTACTACCGTCCTGATAAGACCCTCACCACCACGCGGGATTATCAAGTCTATAAGGCAATCCAGTTTTAGCATCTCATTAATAGCCTCTCTGTCTGTAACATCAAGGTATGTAACAGCACCATCATGGACACCGTTTTGCTTCAAGGTCTCTGACATAATCCCTGCTAAACACCTATTTGAATTAAATGCCTCTGAACCTCCCCTTAAAATAACTGCATTACCAGCCTTTAAGCAGAGGCTTGCAGCATCAACGGTCACATTTGGTCTTGATTCATAGATAATGGCAATCACACCAATAGGCACCCTCATCCTTCCTACCATCATCCCATTAGGTCTCCTCCACATCTTCAGTATCTCACCAACAGGGTCTGGAAGGCTTGCTACCTCTTTTAGCCCTATAGACATATCGTTTATCCTCTGGGGAGTAAGCCTCAATCTATCAATAAGTGCCTTGCTTAGTCCTTTTTGTTCAGCATTAGCAATATCCTTTTGATTTTCAGATAATATCTCATCGGTCTTTTCAATCAGTTTTTCTGCCATCTTTATCAAAATCCCATTCTTGACCTCTGATGAAAGTTTGCCAATCTCTCTTGCACCAGCCTTTGCATACAATGCCTTGTTAAAGACATAATCTGCTAAATTACCCATTTCTTTGCCTCCTTGCTACACTAAAAGTATTATAAAAAACTGACAGTTATTAACTTGCTATCCCTTTCTAACCCTCATTAGTAGCATAATAATAGTTGGACATCTTGTCTGTTTAATATTAAAGGGTAGACTCTTAAAAACATGTAACATTTCACAAAATTCAAAACAGAAGTTGATTATAACATTAAGAGGATAAATGCACAAACAGAAGATATGTCTAAAACGATTTACTGCTGAATCAATTTATGCGTTTATTTTTTTAAGATACAAACAAACTAAAACCCTTCTTACTGCTCTACTAAAAGTTTCTCAATCTGGATATCCTCATCCTCCTTGAGCAATCTTTTGGCTCCAATGTATCTTTTTACATAGTAGGGAGCATCCATGCTGTCTATGGTAACCCTTTTATTGAGCGTAGAAGCATGTATGAAAAGGTTGTTGCCTAAATATATCCCAACATGAGAAGGAAAAGATGCATAAGTTCTAAAAAATACCAAGTCACCTTTTGTCAGCTCGTTTCTGTCTATCATCTCTCCTTTAGTAAATTGCTCTCTTGCACTTCTTGGAAGATTTATACCCACAGCGTTGTAAACCTTTTGCACAAATGCGGAGCAGTCAATGCCAAATGCACCTGTTCCGCCGAATGTATATGGCAAATGTAATAGTTTCTTTGCAAAGAGTATAACCCTTTCTCTTATATCAAGTTCACTAATATCCTCAGATTTAGAGATTTCTTGAACCTCTTTGATCTTTAACTGTGATGCTGTAGGGTTCTTCTTCTGAATGTAATTAGACCTGATGGCTGATATTGGATCGTTATCTTCGGATTTCTTGGAAGAAATCAG
Source organism: Thermodesulfovibrionales bacterium (assembly GCA_026415695.1). Lineage (GTDB taxonomy): Bacteria > Nitrospirota > Thermodesulfovibrionia > Thermodesulfovibrionales > Dissulfurispiraceae > DUZI01. Next base: position 13,634 of record JAOAGP010000082.1, read on the forward strand.
GAGTTTTTGACCAACCTTCAAAGAGTTTGATTCAAGCCCATTGATGTCCTTGATATCCTTTACACTGACATTATATTTTTTAGCAATACGCCAAATATTTTCGCCACTTTTTACCACATGATAATGTTCTTTTGTTTTATTAGGAGTTTTTTGGGGAGTCTTTTTAACATTGTCATTTTGAGGCTTTTCTTTGGCATCGTCATTATTTTGAGGGATAACTAACGATTGTCCTACCTTCAAAGATATAGAGTCCATATCGTTTGCAGTCATGATTTCTTCTACAGAGACATTGAAAGCCCTTGAGATGCTATATAGATTGTCCCCTTTCTTTACTTGGTAGGTTATCTCTCCATGAGAGGTTGAGGCAATGAAAAATACTGCGAGGATTAAAAAAACAATCCTTGTTACTTTCATATGCATCCCTCCTTTTGTGTTTTTTAAGCGGCTTCTTCTTGTAAAATATCCCTAATTGGTGGCAAATCCTCTAAACTTCTTAATCCAAAATACCTCAGAAAATCATCCGTTGTTCCGTATAAAAATGGTCTGCCCGGCACATCCTTTTTGCCTACAATCTTGATCATCCTTCTATCAATAAGGCTTTTCACTGTGCCTTCAGAATTCACACCTCTTATCTGATCGATCTCTATCCTCGTTAAAGGCTGTTTGTATGCTATGATTGCAAGTGTCTCAAGAGCAGGTTGAGACAGTCTTGAGGACTGGACATCCTTTCTCAATCTTTTAATCCATGGAGCGTATTCGGGCTTTGTCGCAAACTGATATCCTCCGCAAATCTCAACTATATGTATCCCCTTGTCAGCATATTCTGATTTGATATGATTAATAACCGATAATACATCTGTCTCTGATAATTCAGTGATTGATACAAGTTGCTTTATACTGATTGGATGGTCTGCTGAAAAGATTAAAGACTCTATAAGACATTTCTGTTGATAAAATTCCATAGCGGTGGCAATTATACCAGAAAAAGACCTTGCAATTCAACATGTAACTAAATTATGATAAAAAAACTCATATATTGCAAAAAAAACACTTATGTCAAACCCATATCTATTGCTTTTCATTCTTCTCCTAATACTTGTAGGATTTGTAGGTTTTATTTTGTTCACAATTGCAAGGTATCTTAAAAACTACAGACAAGGAAATACCGAAATAAATACAACAGTAAGAGACACCCCATTATACCTTGATGCATTTGCAAAAGAGATACGATCTCTTAAGGAACAACTCACGGTTAGAGAGAGATATGCGATCATAGGGGAGATATCCGCTGGCATAGCACACGAACTCAGAAACCCATTAGCAGTCATTGCAGGCAACACAAAACTTCTCATGAGACATCTAAAAAATGAAGAAGACTTGAAACTTGCTGAAGGCATCTTAAAAGAGGTGGATGAGATAAACAAGATTACCTTTGACCTCCTTAAATTTACAAAGGATGTGTCCATAAACAAATCCGAGATAAATCTTACAGAGATGATCACCTACATTGTTGAGTCTTCACCATACAAAAACAAGATAAGATTTGAAAAAAAGCCACCTATCATTCTAAAGGCAGATGGTCAACTGCTAAAACAGGCTATTAGAAATATCATCAATAACGGTTGTGAGGCAGGAAGTGAGGTTAATTTAGACATCGTAAAAGAGATAATTGATGGCAGCGAGTATGTTTTGATAAATGTCAGAGACAACGGTCAGGGACTAAAACCAGAAGAGATAGAAAAGGCATTTATGCCTTTTTATAGCACAAAACAGAAGGGATTTGGTATTGGGTTGCCCTTTGCCCAAAAGGTTGTATATGAACATGGTGGTAGCATCAAGGTTGAAAGTATTGAGGGCATAGGGTCAACATTTACGATATCTCTACCTATAAACTAAAAGATGCAAAAGAAGATACTCGTCATAGAAGACAAACAATCCCTTGCAGATATGCTAAAGAAGGTCTTTAGTGAGGAGGGATTTAATGTGATTACCTCTTCTTCGCTAAACGATGCAAATAATCTCTTAAAGACACAAAAAGACATCTCATTAATTCTATCTGATCTGAAATTGCCAGACGGAGATGGCATCACGGTCTTACACACTGCAAAAGAGACAATGCCTCAAGTCCCTGTTATTCTTATGACTGCTTATGGAACTATAGACATTGCTGTGAAAGCAGTAAAGGATGGTGCATATGACTTTATCACAAAACCATTTGATATTGAACATCTGATTACACTCGTCAATCAAGCTATTAGCGAAAGTCAGGGCACAAAAACGATTTCACATGAGACAGAATACTACGAAATAATCGGAGTAAGCCAAAAGTGGAAAGAGGTAATAAAGATGGCTCAGAAGGTATCAAATCTAACGACAACTGTCCTAATACTTGGAGAAAGTGGCACAGGCAAAGAGGTCATTGCCCACTACATACACAAGATCAGCAACAGGGCAAGATATCCTTTTGTGGCTGTGAATTGTTCTGCTATACCAAAGGAACTTGTCGAAAACGAACTATTTGGACACGAAAAGGGGGCATTTACAGGTGCAGCAGAGATGAAAAGAGGCAGATTTGAACTTGCTGACAAGGGGACTATATTTCTTGATGAGATTGGGGAGATGAGTAATGAAACTCAAGCAAAGTTATTAAGGGTAATACAAGATAACACCTTTATAAGAGTTGGCGGTAGCAGACAGATCACAGTTGATGCAAGGCTGATTGCTGCAAGCAACAAAGACCTAAAGAAAGAGGTAGAAAAGGGAAACTTTAGGTCTGACCTCTTTTACAGGCTCAATGTATTTCCTATTTACATACCCCCCTTAAGAGAACGCAGAGAGGACATCAAACCCCTCATAGAATACTATCTTTCATTCTTTTCAGAGAAGTTCGGTAAGAAAGGCTTAAGCATATCAGATGATGCAATAAACCTGCTGATGACTATGCCTTGGTATGGCAATGTAAGGGAACTCAAAAACACCATTGAAAGGGCTGTTATCTTATGTGAGAATGATACTATAGATATTGAATACATAAATGTTACAAAAACAGAAACTCAAAACGGCAAGGAGTTTCCCTCCCTACAAATGATATCACAATCAGCTCAAAGGATGGCTGAGAAAGAAATGATTACAGAGGTTCTAAACCAGACAAACTGGAATAAGACACGGGCATCTGAAATACTAAAGATTAGTTATAAAACACTTCTCAATAAGATTAAGGAATACAATTTAGAACAACCAATTCAGTAAGCCTCGTCATAACTCTTTGATTTTAAGGCATATAAAACATATATTCTTGACAATTAATCCTTTTTTTTATATCATATCCAGTCTGTTTATAAAAACTACGACCAAGTAATTTAGAATAAGGATGGTGTATAAGTGATGAAGACCTGTTTTACAAAAAAGGAAGATGCAAAACGAGATTGGTATCTCATTGATGCAAAGGACAAGGTTTTAGGACGAATGGCGGCAGAGATTGCCTTAAGACTAAGAGGAAAGCATAAACCAATCTTTACCCCCAATGCAGACACTGGCGATTTTGTGGTTGTCATCAACGCAGAGAAGGTGAAGGTTACTGGGAAAAAACTAAGACAAAAGGTTTACTACTGGCATACGGGATACATTGGCAATCTAAAGTCTGCAACATTGCAAGAAAGGCTAAACAAACACCCTGAAGAGGTTATTAGGGATGCCGTATGGGGCATGCTTCCTAAAACAAGGCTTGGAAGACAATTGATAAAAAAACTAAAGGTTTATAAAGGTGAGGCACATCCTCACATTGCTCAAAAACCAGAAGAGATAAAGACCTTCAGCAAAGGAGAATAAAATAAATGGCATCTATACAATATGGCGCTACAGGGAGAAGAAAAAGGTCAGTAGCACAGGTAATCATCAAACCGGGCAAAGGAAATATCACTGTAAATGGAAGAAATTATGAAGAATACTTCCCAAGAGAAACCCTCAAGATGATTATTCGTCAGCCACTACATGTAACAGGTGTTTTTGGAAAATACGATGTCTTTGCAAGGGTAAACGGAGGAGGATTAAGTGGTCAAGCTGGAGCCTTAAGACACGGCATTGCAAGGGCACTCGTGGTAATGGATAATGAACTCAAACCAAAACTCAAAAAAGACGGCTTACTTACAAGGGATCCTCGTGAAGTTGAAAGAAAGAAATACGGTTTAAGGGGCGCAAGAAGGAGATTCCAATTCTCAAAGAGGTAATCTTTTACGCAGACTTATACATCATGTTTGGCTCGTTCTCATTGAACGAGCCTTATTTTTAATGCATATGATAAAGGTTGCAATATGCGGTGCAAGCGGTTACACAGGGGCAGAGTTGTTGAGACTTCTGTCTGCACATCCACATGTAGAAATAACCGCATTGACATCAGAACAGTCTGCAGGCAAAAGTGTTACAGATTTATATCCCCATCTAATTGCATATCAATCACATCTCTTTGAAAAACTTGATAAACTAACCCTACTTAACAAGGCTGATTTATTCTTTTTAGCCCTACCTCATAGCACATCACAAGAGGTAGCAAGTTTTTTCTACTCAAACGGTAAAAAGGTCATAGACTTATCAGCAGACTTTAGATTGAAAAACCACATCACTTATGAGCAATGGTATAAGACCCCTCACAATTGCCTTGGATTATTGTCTGATGCGGTATATGGGCTCCCAGAAATTTATAGAGAAAAGATAAAACAGGCAAGACTAATTGCAAATCCCGGGTGCTACCCTACAAGTGTTATTTTAGGACTCATGCCAGCGATAAAATCCGCAATTATTGAACCTAAAAACATCACGATAGACTCAAAGTCAGGCACATCAGGTGCTGGTAGAAAGGCAGATGTCAATGTCTCTTTTTGCGAGGTCAACGAGGGATTTAGGGCATATGGGGTTACTACTCATCGTCATAAACCCGAGATTGAACAGGAATTAGGTTTCTTATTTAACCGTTCTGTCAATGTAAACTTCACACCACATCTACTACCTGTTGACAGGGGAATACTTTCAACCATCTACTGTAAGTTAATCAGGGATGTCTCATTAGATGATGTCATAGAGATTTACAAAAAGACATATAACAACGAACCCTTTGTCAATGTGCTTGAAAAAGGTGTCTATCCTGATATAAAGGATGTCAGGGGAAGCAATCATTGTATGATTGGACTTGCAATAGATAAGTCCACAGAGACATTGATAGTAATATCCGTCATAGACAACCTCGTAAAAGGGGCATCAGGTCAGGCAATTCAAAACATGAACATAATGATTGATGTAGACGAAACAACTGCCCTCAAACATTTGGGCATATTTCCGTGAGATACTGCACACCAAAAGGGTATAGTTTTTCAGTAACAGAGGCGGCAATAAAGAAACCGGGCAGGAGTGATTTAGCCCTTATATCTTGCATAAAACCTGCTGTAGTCTCTGCTATGTTTACTACTAACAAGGTAAAGGCTGCACCTGTCTTGATAGATATAAGAAGGATTAAAAACGGTCTTGCACAGGCTATTATTATTAATAGCGGAAATGCAAATGCCTGCACAGGCAAACAAGGTCTCATTGATGCAGATGAGATGACAAGGCTTGTTTCCACCAATCTTAAAATAAACAAAACCAATGCGTTAGTTTGCTCAACAGGCGTAATTGGCACGCCAATGCCAATGCAGAGGATAAGGGATGCAATCCCCCCTTTGATAATGGGTTTAGGTCATTACACGCTTCATGATGTAGCAAAGGCTATTATGACCACTGATACCTTTGAGAAGATTTCATCAAAGACAATCAAGATGGATAAAAAAGAGGTGTGTATCACAGGTATTGCAAAGGGTGCTGGGATGATATCGCCCAACATGGCTACAATGCTCTGTTTTATCCTCACAGATTGTAATATCTCAAAACCTCTTCTTGATAAATCCTTACAGTCAGCAGTCAAAAACACATTCAACCTCATCACCGTTGATGGTGATATGTCCACAAACGATACAGTCATAGCACTTGCAAACGGACTTGCTGATAACCCATTAATCAACAATACAAAAGATATCAACTACAAGTCATTTGATACGGCATTAAGAGAGATCTGTTATGAACTTGCCCTCATGATTGTAAGAGACGGAGAGGGGGCATCAAAGGTCATCGTTGTAGATGTCATAAATGCAAAGACAATGAAGGATGCTGATATTTCAGCCAGAGCCATTGCCAATTCACTGCTTGTAAAGACTGCAATATATGGTAACGATGCCAATTGGGGAAGGATTATGTCTGCTATTGGATACAGCGGGGCAAGAATAAATCCTGATAAGGTTGACATTTCAATAAACGGTATAATGGTCACAAATAAGGGATTAGCCACTGGCAATGATGAAAAGGCGAAAACCTCAATGAAGAAGTCTAAAGAGGTCAACATAACCGTAAATCTTAACAATGGTTCAAACAAAAGTAGAGTTATCACATGTGACCTTACTGAAAACTATGTCAAGATAAACGCAGAGTATAGAACATAAAAGGAGGGCAAAGATGTCTGAACATGAAGGGCTTGAAAAATCACTAACAGGCTACAAGGAAAAGATAAACCCCATTGTCAAAGGCACACTTGAATGGCAGAAGGATTTGATATTTGTTGGCAGGACTAACGAAGGCTATGAGATTGAGTTTGACGCAAAGGTGCAATGGGGATGTAAGCCAACAGATGCCTTATTATTGAGTATCGCAGGATGTATGGGCATAGATACAGTGATGTTTCTTCAAAAGATGAAGGTTGAATTGGCAAGTTTTATGATAAGGCTATCTGCAGAAAGAAACCCTGACCCCCCTCAATATTTTAAGAAGTTAGACATCACCGTTATCGTTGGTGGTAAGCATGTGGATGAAAACAAGGTGAAAAAGGCTGTGAACCTATCACATGAAAAATACTGCTCTGTGTATCACAGTTTGAGAAAGGATATCGTTGTAAATATAGATTACAAGATTGAGGAAAAAGAGCCAGAAAAAAAAGAGGCATAATCAGACCTTACAAACACTTGGCATTAGGCGTAATAATACCCACTGAATTAGAAGGGCATCAATTAATAAGGCTCTTTGATAAAGGGCACAGTTGTTTTTCACAAGGCAAGCCCTTCTATACAGGTTTAATCAAAGACATCCCTGTTGCACTTACAATTTGTGGCGTAGGAAAATCAAACGCAGCACATACCACAGGTCTTTTAATACAGCAGTATAATCCAACTATTATTGTCAATTTAGGTGTTGCAGGGGCATATCCCTCAACAGGTCTTAATGTTGGTGATGTAGTCATTGCAAGCACTGAAAGATACATTGATGAGGGGCTTCAGACCTATGATGGCAGATTTATAAGCATGCAGGATTTAGGGATTAGTTTAACAGGACAAACAGATGAATTACTATTTAAACTCCACATCCCCCCTAAATTATCAAGTATAAAAAAAGGCAATTTTGCTACTGTTTCAACATGCACAGGCTCATACTCAAGAGGGCTACAAGTCTTAAGGGACTACGACTGCATCTGTGAAAACATGGAAGGTGCTGCAATAGCCCACATATGCCACTACACAAATACCCTCTTTACTGAATTAAGATGTATTAGCAATATCATTACAGATAGAGACGGTAGTGGTATTGACAAAAAAGACTTATTTAACTCTGCTGAAACAATACAGTCTTTCTTTATTGAACATGTTGAGGCTTTTGTAATCTAATAATGGACATACCGATATTTCCCTTTAACCTTACTCTTTCACAAAACTTGAGTCATGTTAAAAAACCTATTCTTTGTCCTCTCTTAAAAATACCGATAAAATTTATCGTCTTTACCCAAACTGAAATCAGATTGAAAGTGTTATAATCATAATGCTATGAAAACAGACATGAAACTTACATTGTCCTCTTTGGAACATCAGATATTAGATAAATTGGTAGATGCCATACAAAGAGTCATGCAAGATGTTGTTGAGATCATCGTATTTGGTTCAAGGGCAAGGGGTCATTCAAATGAAAACAGTGACCTTGATGTAGCAGTTGTCCTTGACACTGAATCTATTAGTAAGGAGACATGGCAACAATTTTGGGACTTAAAATGGAAGGTGCTTGATGAACTTGATGTTGAGGAGTTTCCGCTGTCTCTAACATTGATTACACGCAAGGATATTTTTTCAAGGGACTTTGGTCTTGAAAAATCATTAAAGACTGAAGGGATTAGGATATGGCAAAGAATGAACTAGCTGAGGCAGAGGTGTATTTGGCAGTTGAAAAACTCTCTTCCTTCAAGGATGATTACAAGGCGGAGAGATGGGGCAATGCCACTGTCAACCTATTCTTTGCACTTGAACATATCGTAAAGGCATTACTTGCAGGTGTTGGGATGGAAAGCAAATCCCACGAGGGCGTAAGGGTGCTGTTTAGTATGCATTTCATAAAAGCCGGATTGATACACCCTAAAATCGGACGCTATCTCGGAAACCTTTATGATAGAAGGGTTTCAGCCGAATACAGCCCTTTAAGGAGGGCAGAATTTGTCAAAGAGGAAGTGGATATTTACTATGAATGGGTAAAAGAGGCATTGGTTGAGATACTGCCTCTTCTAAAAGAAAACGGCATTGATACTACAAGTCTTGAGGATTTCAAGTAAAAAATCTCATCAGATAACCCTTTTGGTTAAGTTACTCACCAACCGCCTTTTTTAATTCTGCTACAGCAATGTTGTAATCGTATTCTGCATTGATTAGGCTATTCTTTGCAGATGAGTATGTAGCAAGAGCATCCGATACCTCAATAGGACTTCCAATACCTGCAGCATATCTGCCATTTGCTAACTCAAGGTTCTCCTCTGCATACTTAAGTGTAATCCTTGCAGACTCTATCCTCTGCCCTGCCTCAATCATATTTAGATATGCCTGCCTGACCTCAAGTATTATCTTCTGCATCAAGGCATCCGTTTGATACTTAAGGGTGTTAAGTGTAGCCAGTGCCTCTTCTACCTGATATCTTATGTTAAATCCAGTAAATATAGGCATAGTCAACATAGCACCAACCGACCAGCTTTTATCAAAGGGTGTCTTATCACCTGAAACATTGTATTGCATGCTACCTGTGATTGATGGATAATTCCCTGCCTTTTGCAGTTCTATCCTCGATTCTTGCGCCCTTTGTTTTAACTTTAAAGAAAGGTAATCCTGACGGTTCAAAAGTGCCCTTTGTATCAATTCATCAACCTTTACATCGGTGTTATCTTTGACAATGGGGACATCCTTTATATCAAAATCAGGGGCATAAGGAACTGACATTGCATTCTTAAGTGTAGCAAGTGATACCCTAAATGTATTGTCAGCCTTAAGAAGATTCGTCTTACTACTTGACAAGTCTGCCTCTGCCTTTGTCAGCTCATACCTTGCCTTTAAGCCTGCCTCATAAAAACCTTGTGCCTTTTTGAGATGATTATAATACTGCCTTACTACCTCCTTTGCAACCTCAAGAGATGCCCTCGCCTGAAGTGATGAAAAGTATGCCTTTTTAACCGAAAGTATCACCTGTTGTTTGATATTTTGTAACTCTTGCATTGCAGATGAGACATTGTAATCCTCAATCTTTACCTTTGACTCCCTCTTACCAAAATCATAGATGTTTTGATTGAGGTTTAGTGAGGAGGTAAAATTTGTATCTCCACCACCGGATGAGTATCTCGTTACACCTGTATTGAGATTAACGGTTGGGTAATAATCGGATCTTACCTGTCCTAACCTGCTCTCATATATCTTTACTGTAGCCTCAGCAGTCTTTATATCAGGGTGATTTGTAAGAGCCATTGATATTGCCTTGTCAATGGTTATGACCTCTCCCTCTTTAATCTCCTGTGCGTTTGATGAGTTTGAATAAAGACATGTTAAGAAGATGAGACAAAATCCTATGAAAATCCCTTTTGACTTCCTTGTAATGTTAGCCATTTTACTCATACCGAAGTGCCTCTATTGGTTTAAGCATAGATGCCTTGTATGCAGGATAAAAACCAAAGAATACGCCCACAAAAGCAGAAAAACAAAAAGCAAGGGCTATTGAAAAAGGAGATATGAGGGTCTTCCAACCTGAAAAGTATGATAGTGCCTCTGATACCGCCACCCCAAAGATTATCCCTATGATGCCTCCAATCATTGAAAGTGTAAGTGCCTCAATTATAAACTGAAGCCTTATATCCCATGTCTTTGCACCTACTGCCATCCTTATCCCTATCTCCCTTGTCCTTTCTGTAACGGATACAAGCATGATGTTCATAATCCCAATCCCTCCAACCACAAGTGATACAGATGCGATTGCACCTAATAGCAATGTCATAACATTTGCAGACTGCTCTTGTGCCTCCATCATCTGTGTAAGGTTTCTTACAGTAAAATCATTTTCCTGCTTAGGACCTATCCTATGCCTCTGCCTTAACAATTCAGTAATCTCTTTTTCAGCAGATGATAATTCCTCTGTGCTCCTTGCCTTTACCATGATAATCCTTACCATGCCGGGAAACTGCGTGCCAAATATCTTTTTTTGTGAAGTTGTAATCGGTATGTAGATGACATCGTCTTGGTCTTGTCCTGTTGGAGACTGTCCTTTTGACTCAAGCACTCCTATTACAGTAAATGGCACCTTTTTAATCCTCACAACCTCTCCAATAGGATTCACACTTCCAAAGAGATTATCAACAACAGTCTTTCCCAATAGACACACTTTTGCGGCACTTCTTACATCGTCATCAGTAAAGTTTCTACCGCTTACTAAACCCCAGTCTCTAACATAAAGCATATCTGGTGTTGTGCCAGTAATCCCTGTTGACCAGTTTTGATTGCCATAAATAACCTGTGCAGCTCCTCCATGCGTAGGGGCAACATACTGAACGGATGGACATTCCCTTTGTATTGCCTGAGCATCACCAAATGTGAGGGTAGGCTGTGTCCCCATCCCCATCCTTACACCACCGGGTGTAGTTGTGCCTGATAGTATCATCAAAAGATTACTACCTACACTTGATATCTGCTCTGCTATCCTTTGCTTTGCACCAGACCCCACTGCCACCATCGTGATTACTGCCGATACACCAATGATAATCCCCAACATTGTCAAGGCAGAACGCATCTTGTTAACCTTGATTGCCCTTAAAGCAATCCTAATAGTTAGTGAGATATTAATCATACATCCTCAACTATTGAACCATCTAAAAACCTGATCTTTCTTCTTCCATATAGGGCAATGTCTGGCTCATGGGTTACGAGTATGATTGTTATACCTGACTGCTGATTAAGTGTAACGAGTAATTCCATAATCTCAACGCTTGTCTTGGTATCAAGGTTGCCTGTTGGTTCATCTGCAAGTATTATCTCTGCATTATTTACAAGGGCCCTTGCAATGGCAACCCTTTGTTGCTGTCCCCCTGATAGTTGGTTTGGCAAGTGATTATACCTGTTTGCAAGTCCTACCCTGTCCAATGCTTGCCTTGCCAAATCTCGCCTCTGTCTTGAGGACATCCCTGCATAGATTAGAGGTAATTCAACATTTTCAATGGCTGATGTCCTTGATAAAAGATTAAATCCCTGAAAGATAAAGCCAATCTTCTTGTTTCTAAGTTCAGCCAGATCATCCCTTGAAAGTCCTTCTACATCAACGCCATCAAGAAGATACTTTCCCGTCGTTGGCGTATCAAGACAGCCCAATATGTTCATAAATGTTGACTTGCCTGAACCAGATGGTCCCATAATGGCTACAAACTCTCCCTTATCAATCACCGTTGAGACACCACAAAGGGCATTTACCTTTACATCACCAAGGTCATAAGTCTTACATATGTTGCGAATATCTATCAGTGCCATTTTGGGATTAAAAGAGCCTTGGCGGCGCTCCAGATTGTTGTCCTTGTTTAGGAGTTGATTTTGAGATTGCCTCAATTATTACCTCATCCCCTTCCTTTATCTCACCAGAAACTATCTCTGTAAACTGACCATCACTAATCCCTGTTTTAATTGGTATCCTTTTGGGTTTAGCATCTTTTAATATCCAAACGGATGTTCCAGCCCTGCCTTTTTGCTCCCTTTGTGGTTGAGTCTTATCCTTCTGTAGCAGTGCTTCCGGCATCCTAAACCTCAGGGCAGAATTAGGTATCTTTAACACATCATCCTTTGAATCCACAATGATTGACACATTAGCAGTCATCCCCGGTTTTAGTTTATGCTCAAGGTTATCTACCAGTATGATGACCTCATAGGTGACCACATTTTGAACGGTAATAGGTGCAATCCTTACCTCTGATACCTTTCCCTTAAAGACGGTCTCTCTATGGGCATCTACAGTAAACTCAACGGATTGACCATTTTTTACCATACCGATATCTGCCTCCACTATAGAAGCTACAACCTGCATCTTTGTTAGATCCTTTGCAATACTAAAAAGTGTAGGGGTTTGAAAACTTGCTGCAACGGTTTGACCAACATCCACACTTCTTGAGATTACCACCCCGTCAACAGGGGAGACTATCCTTGTATGGTCAAGATTTATCTCCGCAGCCTTAAGTGCAGCCTCTGCTTGTAGCACCTGTGCCTTTGATGCCTCAACTTGTGCCTTTGCAGAATCAAGGTTTGTTTGTGCAGTGTCAAACTCGCTCCTTGCAATGAGTTCTTTTTCTATGAGTGTTTTATACCTATTAAAGTTTCGCTCAGCATCTTGTAGTGACACCTCAGATTTTTTGAGATTAGCCTTTGCGAGATTGAGGTTTGCCCGTGCTTGATTTACCTGTGCCTGAAATGTATCAGGATCAATTAGGGCAATCAACTGACCTTTTTTCACCGGTGAGTTGTAATCTACATATATTTCCTTTATCGTGCCAGATACCTGCGTGCCTACAGCAACTGTGGTAACAGCACTCAAAGTGCCTGTTGCAGTAACCGTTGCGGATATATTGCCCTTTGTAACCTTTTCTGTCTTAAACTGTGGGGTTTTATCCTTGTTGCTAAAAAATAGATACACCCCCACTGCTATGCAAATTACAGCAAAAATTATAATAAATACTTTTATCAGTCCTCTCTTGCGGTTCATAGATATCACACCATCTTCTCTACAGGCAATATAAATGCCCTAATTCCTGCGCGAGGATATTCAGCCTTGAGTTCCTTTATCTTGTTAAGTAACGGTTCAACCTCATCATCTTCAACAGCAATGGCAAGAACATTGTTTTTCCCCGGCCAACATTGGGTGCCTAATCTCGGTTGTGTCTCAGTGCCTTCACCCAATGCCTCCTCAAACTTTGTATATCCCTTTATTCCCACCTCTTTGATTGCCTTTACAATCTCTGTATCAGCCGCCTCGCAGTATGCTATTAATGCCATTTTCATCTTTTTTACCTCCTTTTGATAAACCTACCTAATTTATGACCCCACTCGTCAAAAAGGTCATAGGCTACTGGCACTACAATAAGGGTGAGCAACAAGGATGTGATTAAACCCCCAATTGTAGTTATCGCCATAGGTGCCCTTGTCTCTGCCCCCTCACCAATACCAATCGCTATGGGCATCATCCCCAATATCATAGCAAATGTTGTCATCAGTATCGGTCTTAACCTCACAGGGCCAGCCTTAAGGATTGCCTCTTTCCTTTGCATACCCCTTGCCCTCAGTGTGTTGGTATAGTCAACGAGTAAGATAGCATTCTTTTTTACCAGTCCCATTAATAATATGAGTCCTATGAAACTAAAGATGTTTAAAGTGTTACCTGTGATTAATAACGCCCCAAATGCACCTATGAATGAAAACGGCATGCTCAATAAGACAGTTATTGGATGTATAAAACTCTCAAACTGTGAAGCAAGGATCATGTATGCCATTACCACACCAAGTATCAGAGCAAACAAGAGATAGAAAAATGACTCACCCATGAGGTCTGCCGCACCTTTATAAGTGGTTGTATAATCAGGAGGGAGTATCTTTGCAGCAATACTGTCAAGTTCACTCTTTGCCTGCCCAAGTGGTTTACCTTCAAGATTTGCAAAGAGTGTTACTGCCCTTTGTCTATCAACACGATTGATAATGCTCGGACCACCACCTTCTTTGACATATACGATATTTGCCAATTCAACCAAACGACCGTCCTTAGCCCTTACAAGCAATCTTCCTACATCCTCTGGATTATCCCTATTTTCAGGATATAACCTTGCCCTGACATCGTATCGTCTGCCTTTTGTCTCATCCTTAAACTTTGTAACATCCACCTCACCACCGATTAGTATATTTACAGTCTCTGCAACCGTAGCAATATCAACCCCTAAATCCGCTGCCTTGTCTCTATCTATATATACCTTGACCTCTGGTTTACCAGCCTCAACCGATGAGTCAATATCAACTATGCCAGGAAGTTTCGCAAATTCAGCTGTTATCTGGTTCATGTATCTTTCAAGGGCACCAAGATCTCTACCCCTTATCACATATTGAATAGGCACATTCCTAATACCACCACCCAACAGTGATATATCCTCAACTGATGCCTTTAGCCCTGGCACCTTGTCTCTCAACATCTTTCTTATCTCAGCCTTTAGTTGTTCTTGGGACTTCTTTCGGTCTTTTTTGGGTTTAAAACCAACAAACATATTTCCTTTATTTACAGATCCAAAAAATCCTTGAGCGTAAAATAGGGTTTCTACCTCAGGGAGTTTTCTTATCTCATCCTCTGCCTTTTTAAACATAGCATCTATCTCATCAATTGAGTAATCCACTGGTGCCTGAAGCCTCACTGCAACCCTGCTTTGGTCTTCTGACGGGGTAAATTCCTTTCCCAAAAATCTCGTCATAAACATACTCAAGACAAAGAGTGCAATTGCAATGGTCATTATCTTTAATCTGTGTTGAAGGGCGTATTCAAGGGTTTTCTTATAGATGCTTTCAAGTTTGCCATACCAGATATCAATCCTATCACCAATCTTTTTCATGATGGATATCTTCTGTGATGTTGGAAAGTCCTTCTGCCTCTTTAGAAACCTTGATGCCATCATTGGCGTCAGTGTAAAGGATACAAACATTGAAACCAGCACTGCAAATACCACTGTAAATGCAAATTGGACAAAAAACCGTCCTACCAACCCCTTCATAAATGCAACAGGTAAAAATATAGCAACTATTGCAAGGGTAGTAGCCACCACAGCAAGCCCTATCTCCTTTGTTGCAAATGCCGCCGCCTCCATTGGCTTCATCCCCTCGTGGATATGCCTGTGGATATTTTCAATGACAATTATTGCATCATCAATGAGTATGCCTATACTCAAGGATAGTGCTAACATGGTCATGTTGTTGAATGTAAAACCGAAGAAATACATAATTGCAAATGTGGATATTATGGATGTTGGTATTGCAAGGGCACTGATGAGTGTGATCCTCAAACTCTTAAGAAACACAAGCACCGCGATAGATGCAAAAAATCCTCCATATACAAGGTGATGTTGCACCTCGCTTATAGACCTTTTGATAAACACCGATTGGTCAAAACTGATGTTAAGACTCATACCGGGTGGAAGTGTATTCTTTATGTTTACGAGCTCTTTTTTGACCCTGTCAATGACCTCAACGGTATTAGTCCCAGATTGCTTTTGAATACCCATACCTATTGCAGGCTTGCCGTTAAACCTTGCAATAGTCCTCTTTTCCTCCATCCCATCTTCAACCTTGCCAATATCCTTTAATCTAATCGCACTTCCTTTGCTGTAGCCAACTATCAGATTGTTAAACTCTTGTGGATCTGTTATCTCGCCTTTTATCTTCAGTGAATATTCCTTTGTCTTGCTCTCAATACGACCACCGGGTAATTCCACATTCTCTCTTGCAAGCGCCCTTGTTACATCTTGGGCTGTAATCCCATATGCCCTCATCTTGTCGCCATCAAGCCAAACCCTTATCTGTCTTAATCTTAACCCTGCCACCCTTATTGACCCAACACCGTTTATCTTTTGTAGTTGTTCCTTCACGACCTCATCAGCATAGGTAGAGAGTTCTCTAACGGTTTTGTTGTCTCCTGTAAGTGCAAGCCATAAAACAGGTGTGGCATCAGGGTCAACCTTTTCTATGATTGGCTCGTCAATATCTCGCGGGAGCTTGCCTCTAATTAGGGATATCTTTTCTCGGATGTCTTGTGCTGCGATATCAATGTCTTTTTCAAGGACAAATTCAACAGTAACCGTTGACCTCCCTTCAATACTTGTTGACTGAATGGTTTTCACACCGTTTATGGTATTGATTGCCTCTTCAATCTTGTCCGTAACATCAATGTCCATTATCTCAGGGCTTGCCCCCTTAAGAGTGGTTGTGATGTTTATAATGGGAAACTCCACCTTTGGAAATAAGTCAACACCTATACTTGGATAACTGACTACTCCAAGCAAAACAAGCGCACTTATTACCATCGTGCAAAATACGGGTCGTTTAATGGATGTTTCAGCGAGCCACATTTACCTTTACCCCATCTGAAAGATTTTGGTGTCCAACTACTACAATGCTCTCTGACTCCTTTACCCCTTCATTCACCTCAATAAAATCTCCATACTTACCACCTGCATTGATAAACCTCATCCTTGCTACATTGCCTTCAACAACATATACCTTCATCTTATCAGCCTCATAGATGATGGATGTTGATGGAATAAGGACAACCTCTCTTTCTTTGTCAGTAAAGACCTTAACCTTTGCAAAGAGCCCCGGTTTTAATACCCCTTGGTCATTAGATGCCCTTGCCTCAACTGCCAAAGTCCTCATCTTCTCGTCTAAATTTGGATATACAGTATAGACCTTTGCCTTAAATTCTTTATTAGGGATACTGTCAATCATGAATGCCACATCTTGCCCAACCTTAACCTTTGTGATATCCCTTTCATTGATATTGAAGGTGAGTTTTATTGGATTGTTTTGTATGACATTAAACATGGCAGTCCCTGTCCTTACAAAATCACCGGCGTTGACCCTCTTTGATTTTATGTAACCATCAAGTGGTGAGTAAATCTTTGTCTTTGATAATCTCTGTTTTGCAAGATTTAGAGATGCCTTTGCCCTTTGAACCTCTGAATCTGCAAGTTCAAGCCTCATCGTTACATCATCGTGTTGCTGTTTAGTTATCAATTCCTCTTTATAAAGTGCAGATTTTCTTTCAAACTCTAACCTTGTATTACTCAATGTAGCCTCTGCCTGCCTTAATGTAGCCTCTGCCCTTTTTACCTCAAGTATGAAGTCTGTATCGTCAATCTCTGCAATGACCATGTTTTTACTTACTGGCTTACCTTCATCTACATAGGTTTTCTTGACCATGCCATCCACCTCTGCACTTACAATCACCTCTTCAAAGGGCAAGATTGAACCAGTAGTCTCCAAAAAAGGCACTACCGTCTTCTTTTCTGCCTTTGCGACCTGAACATTTATGAGTCTTTCAGTCTGCTGTTTTTTATCATCACCACCTTTACAACCAATTAAGACAACTAACACCAACAAGCATAAGATAATATCCCTTATCCTTTTCATCGCCTAATCACCACCTCACTGTTTTATTGCATCCATCAAGGGTCTTCCGATTGCCCTCTTTATCCTAAGTATTGATAACATAAAGTTATACTCTGTCTCTGACAACCTCTGCTCTGATGTGACCAAAAGATTGTTTGCATCCATGACATCAATACTGTTTGCAAGCCCAAACTCAAATTGCCTTGAGACTGCATTGTAGTTATCACGGGCAAAGGTTACCTGATCTCTCAATGCCTGTAAGGTATCTTTGAATGTTAAAAAATCAAGGTATGCCTTTTTTACATCTACTGACACACTCTTCTTTATATCATCTACAACGAGGCTTGACTGCCTTGCCTTTGCCTCAGCCTCTCTGACCTCTGCCCTTCTCATACCAGCCTCATAAATCGGAAAGGTAACCTTTATCGCCCCGTAGAGACTTTCCTTTACAAGAGATAGAGACTCTGGATTCATCCCAGCCTTTGTATAGACTCCCTCAAGATTTATTGTTGGGTAATATGCACTTTCTGCTACAGACACCTGCCTCGTTGCCATTTCCTTTTGAAGAATGGCAGACCTTACCTCTGTTCTATGCTGTAATGCCTCATTAACGAGGGCATCAACAGTAGAAACCTTAAAAACCTCCTCGTTTTGTTTAAACCTATCAGACCTATCAGAAAGTTCAAACTCTCTATCAATACCCACTAATCTTGCAAGGACTGCCTTTGACAACTTTAGATTGTTTTCAGACTTTATCATCTCTGACCTTGCACCAGACAACTCTGCTTCAGCCCTCAACAGTGTGGTCTTTGTAACCTCACCCACCTTGAGTCTTACCTCTGCTGCCCTTTTGTGTTTGCTCAACCTCTCAACATTTGATCTTGCAATCTCAAGATACCTCTGTGCTCTCAATGTGTCGTAGAATGCGTTTGCAACATTTATCAGGTAGTCTTCCCTAACAGAGGTGCTATCGTTTAAGACCTTTTCAATGTTTTGTTTTGAGATATCAAAGAGTTTAAACTCCTTGCCTCCTAATGAATAACTTTGATCAAGCCTTACACCATATGAATATGCCCTGTCTGCTTGGATTACCGTTCCACCCAATGCATACTTGTCTTCAGAAAATTTAGTATATCCACCAAAAACGGACAATTTTGGTATGAGCGATGCCTGTGCCTTATCCTTGCCCATCTGTGCTATAAATATCTCTTCTTCAGATATCCTAATCCTTTCTGCCTTCTGAAGCGCCATCTTGAGTATGTCATCAATCGTGTATTCTTCTACAGCAAAGGCAATACAAGGAAACAGACTTATGAAAAATAAAAAAAGTAAACTTACCAACTGTTTTCTCATCATCTCAATGTCCCCCTTACAAAGATATTTACCAATGATTTTATAATATCAATCTCAACATCATCCCTGTATTTTGACCTCAACAGCAATTCCTGCATATTAAATACTGAAAATACTAAACCCATCAGTCCCCTTGCTGCATGCTTAACATCAAAGAACCGCAATATGCCTGCTTGTTGCATCTCAGAAAAATAGTTTGCTAGGGTCATTATGATGCTATCTATCATTGAATGATAAAGGTTAGCAATTTTGTCAGGATAACGATACACCTCAGTCTGAATTATCCTTATGATGTCCTTCCTGCTCTTTAATCCATCATAAAATCTTATAGCAAAGTAATACATTGCCTCCTCGTATGGCATCTGCTTAATTTCCTTTATTATGATTTCAAGTTCTGGCACAAATGAGTAACGATTTAAGACCTCCTCAAAAAGCCTCTCCTTGCTCTCAAAGCATCTAAAGAGCGTTACCTCGGCAACACAGGCATCCCTTGCAATCTCCCTCGTTGTAGCACCGATATAGCCTTTTTGAGAGAATAATCTTAAGGACGATTTGAGTATCTTTTCTCTCGTGTCTATCGTTGGCATAGTAAGTAAGCACTTACATTACTACTTTCCTATTTGTTTTGTCAACCTCAAAAAAAGATTCAGAGACACCTCCTTAACGCTTGACAAATTATGTATAAATATTTATACTATTTATATGAACACTAAAAGGTCGCTTACACCAAGACAGTCTGACATATTAGAGTTTCTAAAGGATTATACATCCCGTCATGGCTATCCTCCTACGATTTCGGACATAAGCCAACACTTTGGTTTTTATCAAGGTGCAGCAAAAGGACACCTCCTTTCCCTACAAAAAAAGGGATACATAAGGATAAATCCAAATAAATCAAGGGGAATTGAGATATTGGGGTTGGGGATAAAAGAGGCTTTAGCCGTGCCTGTATTGGGTAAGATAAGGGCTGGAGAGCCTATATATACCGTTGAGGAGATAGACAGTCATATATATGTGGATAAAAGCCTATTCCCTTGCCAAAATCCATTTTCCTTGAGGGTTACTGGTGATAGCATGAGGGATGTCGGGATACTTGAGGGTGATTTCGTGATTGTTAATCCCCAAAAGGTCGTTCAAAATGGTGACATAGCGGTTGTGCTTATAGGCGAGGAGGCAACGATAAAAAGGGTATTTTTACAGGCAGAGGATATCATCCTCAAGCCTGAAAATAAGGATATGCAACCTAAAAGATACAAAACACAAGACATAACCCTTTTGGGCAAGGTTGTTGGGGTAATCAGAAAGATATGACCTACATAGGCGAGAGGATATCAGTTGTTGCATACTTTACCCCTTCTTACAAGTTAAAACCTGTGAGGTTCATCTGGGGAAATAGGCAGTTTAACATCCAAGAGATTACATACCATTGGATTACAAAAGATGGCATGTCAATCAAACATCATTTTTCAGTTACGGATGGCAAGACCCTCTATGAAATAGTCTTTGACATCCATTCATTAGTCTGGTTACTTGAAAAGATAGATACGGGGGAATGATGCATCAAAGGGTAATAATCTGTGTGGATATGGATGCCTATTTTGCATCGGTAGAACAAAAGAGCAACCCTAAACTACGGGGTAAACCAGTAGCAGTGATTGGTTCGGGCAAGAGAACGGTAATTACCACTCGGAGTTATGAGGCAAGAAAATATGGCGTAAAGACTGGAATGACCATATATGAGGCGATGAGATTGTGTCCTGATATAATATTTGTAGTTGGAAACAATGAAAAATACACCTACACCTGTAGTGTCCTTGAAAATGTGTATAAAAAATACAGTCCTGATGTAGAGATTTACTCCATAGACGAGGCGTTTATAGACATTACAAAGACTTATCACCTTTTTGGCACCCCGCTTGATGTGGGTAGATTAATCAAAAACGATGTGAAGAAACTCTTTGGTATCAACTGCACGATAGGCATTGCACCAAATACATTAATAGCAAAACTCATCAGTGACTTAAGTAAACCCGATGGATTAAGAGAGATAAAAACAGAGGACATACCTAACCTGTTAAAAGACATACCTGTAAGCGAACTTTGGGGTATAGGAAACTAGATATCAAAACGACTTGCAGAATCAGGGATTATTACCTGTGGTGACTTGGGGAATGCCCCAGTAAGCCTATTAAGAAACAAATTTGGCATTATAGGTGAAAAACTAAAGGCTATGGGACTTGGCATCTGTCATAGAGAGGTAAAGACCAAAGAGGAGTCTCCGAAATCCATTGGACACAGCATGACCTTACCTAAAGATGTGCATGAAAGGGATGAGATACACATGTATCTACTTCATCTGACAGAGATGGTGTGCAAAAGGGCAAGGGCATACGGATACAAAGGCAGGTGTGTGTCACTCACCGTAAGATTACCTGACTTTGTCACCTTCACCAAACAAAAGGTCATGCCTGAATATACAAATCTCACCCACAGGATTTATCCCCATGTTATTTCCATATTAAATAGCATTAGACTAAACAAAGGGGTGAGGCTTTTTGGGGTAAGTATTAGCAATCTAACAAAAGATGAGGATACACCGAACCTGTTTAAGGAGATTGAAAAGGAAAGATCGCTCTACAAGGCAATCGATGCAATAAACGACAAACAAGGCGACTTTCACATAATGTGGGGGGCATACCTCAAGGCAACAAAGGGTTCAAGAGTAATATCTCCTGCATGGAAACCGTCAGGTCTGAGAAACATTGCGGTGAGATGAAGCGTCAAGTTACAGACCAAATGACACAAAACAGACAAGCAAAATAAGACAAAAAGTGCTGGAGAAAAATAGAAACTAAAAAGGTAAAACCAATAAATAGCCAAGAGCCTTGAGTTTAAAAAAGCAAGAATTTAGGTTATCATATACATCAACTCCACATTTTAGTTTTGCGAAAATATTAAAAATATGCTATATTAACCGTTACAAAAAAGGATATGTATCCTTAAAGATAAATCACATTTCATGGGCCGTTAGCTCAGCTGGTAGAGCAGCTGACTCTTAATCAGCGGGTCGGAGGTTCGAATCCTCCACGGCTCACCTTTAAATTCAATGAGTTATACATCTTTTTTAGCTTATTAAAAACCTTTCTTAGATAGATTTACGCTAGATTTACGCTGAGATTTTGTTTTTTGCTAAAAATCTCATTCAATACACTAACTGCCTTCTTTGTATGAGATGGTGATAAGTGTGAATAACGAAGAGTCATTGTGATGCTCTTATGTCCAAGTAACTTTGAGACTGTTGTTATATCTACCCCAGCCATAACCAGATGTGATGCAAAGGTATGCCTTAAGTCATGAAATCTAAAATCCTTTATTCCTGCCCTCTTTAATGCTGAATGAAAACTTCTCTTTATTTCTGGATGATATGGCTTTCCTGTTTTTTGATTGTAAAATACATACGGTGAGTCAATCCTTCTAATAAGATTGTTTAATATCTCTCTCAAATTATCATTTATAGGTATCTCTCTTTTATCACCATTTTTTGTCTTTTCAAGAAGTATAAAACCATGTTTTAAATCAACATTTTCCCATTTCAGATTCAGTATCTCTCCCTTACGCATACCTGTGTTAAGAGCCATAATTACTATAGGTCTTATGTGTTCATCACATGCATCAACAAGTCTGATACATTCCTCATGAGATAAATATCTCATTCTTTTGTTGTCTTCTTTCAATAGTTTGCATCTTTTCACTTGATTATTAACTTCTTCTGTAATCAATCCCCAGTGGTATGCCTTGTTGAACATATGTTTAATTGTTGCTAAATGTCTATTTATAGTTGCTGGTTTGTTCTTCTTGAGACTTTGAGATTGATACCTTTCAAGTTCAAGCGTCGTAACTTCATGTAAGAAATAATTGCCAAAATGAGTATTTATCTGCCTTATAAAACTTGCTTTTTTATACAAAGCCCTATTTCTCCCTTGACAATACTCTAAATACTTCACAGATAGTTCTTGAACAGTCATTGGTCTTTCTTTCTTCTCTAACACCTCTGGTTCAAACTTGCCAAGGGCTATCTGTGCCTTTATCTTCTTCTCTATCTGTTTAGCCTGCTTGATATCAACCTCTCCTATAGCCTTCTGATACCTCACTCCATCTACTACAAAGGACACATAATACTTATTGCCTCTCTTAAATGGCATCGGTCTTACCTCCTTTGCCATCTTGCCACCCCATGCTTGTCAAAGAACCAGTTATCATGATTTTACCACATCAGCAATTGCATCCTGAATAATGCTATCTATGTCTTTTATTCTTTTTCTACTACTTAATGACTTCTTTGGCTTATCCACTGCCTTTTCTGGATTAATCCAATTGTTGATTTCATCCATATCAAACCTCAATGCAGACCTCTTACCACTACCTATTTTCTTATATGGAATCCTTTTGTTATAGACAAGGCTATAGATAGTAGAGATCTTGAGTTGCAACATCGTTGAAAGGTCTTTAATAGTAAGGTATTGCTTCATATATTTTTGCTCCTTGGTAATATCTATAATCTCGACAGAGAAGTTAGCTAAAAAGAATTGCTATACACAGATAGAGCAACAGATATGCCAATCACAAAAAGATAGTAAACATATTGAAACTATGGAGTATTTGATACACTACAACTTGACAAGAATAATATAATGTAATATAATATATTACGATATGTAGTAATTTTATTTATTTTATAAAGGAGAATAAAATGCATAAAAATGAAGAAGAAGTATTAAAGACACTACAAGACATACTTTCAAAAGAGCCTTCCCATATGATTAAGGATGAAGAAGTTAAAAATAAGATTAATTACTTAGCTGATGATAAGAATTCAGATGTTTTAGTC
>JAOAGP010000015.1 GCA_026415695.1 Thermodesulfovibrionales bacterium
TTTTTTGTATAATCATTATACCCTTACATCTCTGGAGAGCCTTTTTCAATGTTAGAGTTGATCAAACAGATTCGTTGGCAAGATATCTTTGACATTTTCCTTGTCACAATTATCTTTTACAGGCTTTTGCTTATTTTTAAAGGCACAAAGGCAGCAAAGATGCTTTTGGGTCTGGTTGTCTTACTGCTTGTGTCTTTTGGTTCAAGGTATTTTGAACTATACACGATGGATTGGCTCATTCAGAGTTTCTTGGCACAACTTGTTATTGCAATTATTGTCCTCTTTCAACCCGAGATAAGAAGGGTGCTTGCACAGATGGGAGAGGCACGGTTGTTTCAATCTTTTACATCTGCAGAAGAGATGAAGTCTATTGATGAGATTGTCAGAGCAACAGTATCCTTATCAAGCAAAAGGATAGGTGCATTGATGGTCATAGAGAGGGAAACGAGCCTACAAGACTACATTGAGATAGGCATTCCTCTTGATTCAAGGGTGTCTAAGGAGATAATCTTAAGCATCTTTCACCCTACCTCACCAATACACGACGGTGCAGTAATTATCAAGGCAAATAGGATACTGGCTGCAGGGTGTTTTTTACCAATAACCCTTGAGAGTGATTTGAGCAAGACCTTGGGGACAAGACACCGTGCAGGATTAGGTGTAACAAACGAGACCGATGCGGTTGTAATAATTGTCTCTGAAGAGACAGGAGGGATTTCCTACGCAATCAACGGCAAGCTCTACTCAAATCTTACGATGAATGACCTAAGAGAAAGGCTGACCGAACTGTTTACAACAAAGAAGGACAAAAAGAAATGAGGGTGTTTGATTTCTTAAAAGAAGACTTCGGCTTTAAGGCATTGGCCTTTATCTTGGCAGTTATGCTCTGGTTTTTTGTCACATACAAAGGGCAGTCAGAGATGGTCATTGATGCCCCCATTGAATTCAAAAACACCCCAAAGGGATACATCCTTATGAAACAATCCATCAACAAGGTTGATATCCACATCAGCGGTCATGAACGACTGTTAAAGGCGATGAGACCAATACATGCAAGGGTAGTTGTTGATTTATCAAACGCTAAGAAGGGTGAAAACGAGATCTATTTTAGTAGAGACGATATAGTCATACCACGAACCGTGAAGGTCTTGAGGATGGACCCAACATTTATGAGATTTACGCTTGATGAGATATCTGTCAAGACAGTGCCAGTAAGGGTGCCAGTGATTGGCATTCCTGAAAAGGGATACAAGGTTAGGGCTATAGAGGTAATCCCGTCCTCAATAGAGATAGAAGGGGCTAAATCAGAGATAAACGGTATAACACTCATCAAGACTGAAACAGTGGATATCACAGGACTTGATAGGGATTTACAGCAAACTGTCAAGATACATACTGGTGGTAAAAACATAAAGACTAAAACAAACGAACTTGTTGTTAAAATCTCAATAGTAAAGGTGCATAGATGAAATATTTTGGCACAGATGGAATAAGGGGTAAGGTCAATTCCTCCCCAATGATACCAGAGATGGTGCTTAAGTTAGGAATGGCTATAGCATCAGTGCTCAAGGATGACCATGGTAGAAACATGGTGCTCATTGGCAAGGATACGAGGTTGTCAGGATATATGATTGAATCTGCACTGACATCAGGCTTATGTGCAAAGGGTGTAAATGTAACACTTGTAGGGCCAATCCCAACACCAGCAGTTGCCTTTCTTACAAGGACATTGAGGCTTGATGCAGGCATCGTGATATCTGCATCGCATAATCCGTTTTATGACAATGGCATCAAGATATTCTCATCAGAAGGCTACAAATTGCCAGACAAGATTGAAGGTGAGATTGAGGCAAGATTGGACAATCCCAACTTTCCTAAAAGAAGGGCTTACTCTGATAAGATTGGCAAGGCATTTAGGCTTGATGATGCCACAGGACGATACATTGAATATGTCAAATCCACCATCCCCAAAGGCTCTGACTTAGAGGGCATGAAGATTGTGGTGGATTGTGCAAACGGCTCTGCTTACAAGTGTAGTCCTCTTTTGTTTAAAGAATTGGGTGCTGATGTGATTAGCATAAATGACAAGCCTGATGGCATAAACATAAACGAAAGGTGCGGTGCACTTTATCCTGAAGGTTTAAGACAGGTTGTGCTTAACAACAATTACCATGTAGGCGTTGCCCATGATGGTGATGCGGATAGGACTATTCTAATAGATGAAAAGGGCAACATCATTGATGGGGACATCATACTTGGCATATGTGCAGTGGAACTGAAAAAGAAAAAGACCCTTAAAGGCAATGTTGTTGTAGCAACAACCATGAGCAATTTAGGACTTGAGAGGTTTTTAGACTCTCATGGCATCAAACTCATAAGAACAAAGGTAGGAGATAGGTATGTGGTGGAGGAGATGCTCAAGTTATCTGCAAATTTAGGTGGTGAGCAGTCAGGACACATTGTTTTTAGTGATTTCAATACCACTGGAGATGGCATGCTTACAGCACTTCAAGTGCTTCACATCATAAACCAAAAGGGCAAACCCCTTTCAGAACTCTCCTCATCAATAACCCTGTATCCACAACTACTTGTAAATATTGAGACACCCAACAAGAATTTTAAAACAATACCAGAGATAAAAAGGGTAATAGAAAATGCAGAGATGGCACTTAAAGGTAGAGGCAGACTACTTGTAAGGGCATCAGGCACTGAGCCAAAGATTAGGGTAATGGTGGAGGCTGATGAGATTAGCCTCTGTGAGAAATGGGCTAATGAGGTATCAGGGGTTATTAAATCCTGTTTGTGTAATCCTGCCTAAATAAATTTCAATGGATAATATCTACTACGCACTTGGACTGACTGTCCTTGCAGGGATGGCAACAGGTATTGGTAGCATCATAGCATTTACCGCAAAAGAGACAAACCATCGTTTTCTCTCCGTTGCTACTGGTTTTTCTGCAGGGGTGATGCTGTATGTGTCTTTTGTGGAGATATTCTACAAGGGGATAAATTCCCTTGTTAAGACCTATGGGGATGTATGGGGACATTGGGTAAATGCTGCATCGTTTTTTGGTGGCATCATCCTCATTGCCTTGATTGATAACCTTGTGCCCTCCTCTAAAAACCCTCATGAGACAAGGACAGAAAACGAGTGGATGGTTATTCAACATAGGTTAGGTAATAACAATGTGTCTTTCTCACAGGACAATCATCAAGACAGATTAATGAGGATGGGGCTTTTTACTGCTATTGCCATCACGATACACAATCTCCCCGAGGGACTTGCCACCTTTTTATCTGCACTTCAAGACCCAAAAATAGGCTTAAGTATTGCTATTGCTGTTGCCCTTCACAATATACCTGAAGGCATAAGTGTATCTGTGCCAATATATTTTGCAACTGGTAACAGGAAAAAGGCATTTGTTTATTCATTCTTAAGTGGTCTTGCAGAGCCTTTAGGTGCAGTAATTGCGTATGTATTGCTTGTGTTGTTTATTGGAGGCAAGACGCTCACAATACCAAACGAGATAATGGGGATTCTCTTTGGTCTTGTGGCAGGGATAATGGTTTATATCAGCCTTGATGAACTCCTACCTACAAGCAGGGCTTATGGTAAGGGACATGATAGTCTTTTTGGATTGATTGGTGGGATGTTGATGATGTCCTTGAGTTTGTTGTTGATGAGATAGAAAATTAAGGAGGGCTACGAAATGCCATTAAAACCAGAACTACTCGAGATACTCATCTGCCCACAGTGTAAGGGTGAGTTGGAATACGACGAGGGGGAGGAAAGTCTTTTGTGTCTAAATTGCAGGCTTAAATACAAGATTAAAAACAACATACCAATCATGCTCATTGAGGAGGCAGAAAAGATATAACCACAGAGGCGGAGATGGGGAATCCCTCCCCTTAAATTAAGGGGAGGGTAGAAGGGGTTAGATGTTAAAACACTAACTTCCCCAGCACCCCCTTAAAGTTAAAGTAAGGCAGGGAACCACAATGAACCCAATGAGGTTTTGATTTAATATGAGACATCATAAGATACTAATCACTGGTAAGAGAGGGCAACTTGCCACTGCCTTTGAGGAGAGGCTTTCAAAAGAGGGTATTGATTATGTAGCATTATCAAGGTCTGAATGTGATATTACAGGATTTGAAACACTCAAAGACATTGTTTCATCTATCAGACCAACGGTGATAATTAACTGTGCAGCCTACAACCTCGTTGACAAGGCAGAGGTTGAGAAAGACATGGCATTTGCAGTCAACGCCATTGGTCCTAAAAACCTTTCAATTTTATCAAGCAAGCATGCCTGCAAACTCATCCACTACAGTTCTGACTATGTCTTTGATGGAAATAAAGAAACAGGGCTATACACTGAATCAGATACCACATCACCTTTAAGTGTGTATGGCTTGTCAAAACTTGAAGGAGAAAGAAACGCACTTGAAAACTGTGATGATGTGCTTGTTTTTAGGACAAGTTGGGTATTTGGTAAGGGTGTCCAAAACTTTGTTTACAAACTCTTACAGTGGGAAAAGACAAATGAATATCTTAAAGTAGCCTGTGATGAATTTTCAGTGCCTACATACACAGACATGATAGTAACACTCACACTCAAGGCAATAGAGCAAGACATTAGAGGACTTTTTCACCTAACAAGTAGTGGATTTTGTTCACGGTATGAGTGGGCAAGGCTTGTCTTTGAGATATTGGGTATAAAAAAGCACATCCACCCTGTGCATATGTCAATCTTTAATCTTCCTGCAAAAAGACCAAGATTTTCTGCCATGAGCAACGATTTACTTAGTAAGACCCTCTGTATTGATATCCCTCATTGGAGCGAAGGGGTAAGGGATTTATTTATCAACAAAATCTCTACCTACAACTACTAATCCACCCTGCCTCACAATGTGTCAGGTGGTCTTATTATTTTGAGTGCTTTGTATCAGAGAATTGATAACGCTAAAAAGCCGATTTTTTTCTACTGGCTTTGGTATAAAATCATTCATTCCTGATTGCAAGAATGTCTCCACCTTTTGACTCTCCGTATGTGCTGTGATTGCAATTATTGGGACATCGGAGTTTGGTTTTGGAAGGTTTCTAATCTGCCGAGTAGCCTCAACGCCGTCCATCTCTGGCATCTCAATATCCATGAGGATTACATCATAAATCTTTTCTTGTGCTTTCTTAATTGCCTCAAAGCCATTATTTGCGATGTCAAGTGTAACATCAATGTTTCTTAACATGCCCTT
>JAOAGP010000028.1 GCA_026415695.1 Thermodesulfovibrionales bacterium
CTTGAGCAGGCAGTAGAATTAAACCCAGCAGACACAGATGCACAGAAGAAACTCAAAGAGGCAAAGGACTATCAGGCAAAGATGCCACAGATAGAGGCAAAGATGAAAGAGTTTGACAAATTCATAGCAGAGAAGAAGATAGTCTCATCCTATCAGAAACTGCTTGAGATACAAGACATTTTGAGGAGCATAGGTTCATCAGGGCAGTCATCAAATAATCCAATTATTATCAAATACAACAAAGACTACAATGAACTTAACAAATGGTATAACGAGTTAATTCAGAAGACAAATCCAGCATGGACCCGACTCTTTCAGCCACAATATCGGGAATCTGCCGAGAAACTACTTACAGACATACTCAAATATGAACATCACGAGGCAACGAGAAGAAACTACGAATCGTCATTACAGATGGTAAGGATGCAGAAAGGGTTACAGGCACAATGTGAGGCGAAGTGGACAGAGGGGACAGCCCTATATAGTGCAAAGAAATACAACGAGGCATTAGTTAAATTTAAAGAAAACCTAACATGCAATCCAAACAATCAAGAGAGAAGGAATTATGTAGCACAGATTGAAAATAGTCTCAAACAGCAAGAGGCACAGAGACAGCAGTTAGAGCAAGCAAAGAGGTTGATAGATGAAGGCTACAACCTTGAAAGGCAGGGTAATATTGCAGGGGCAATACAAAGGTATAAGCAGTCTCTACAAATAGCACCTAACCCTGAACTACAAAAGAGAATAACACAAATAGAGAATAATCTAATGCAATGTGAGGCGAAGTGGACAGAGGGGACAGCCTTATATAATGCAAAGAAATACAACGAGGCATTAGTTAAATTTAGAGAAAACCTAACATGCAATCCAAACAATCAAGACAGAAGAAATTATGTAGCACAACTTGAAAACAATCTCAAACAACAAGAGGCACAAAAGCAGGCATGTATGAACATAAGGAAGCAAGGGGATAGTTTAGTTCAGCAGAAGAGACTGAAAGAGGCAGTAGTGCAGTATCGTGAGCATCTAAAGTGCAATCCAGACAGACAACTTGAGGAATATGTAAGGCAGATTGAGGACATCTTAAAGAAAGAAGAGGGGCAAAGGCAGAGGTATGAGTATGCGAGGAGGTTGAGGGTTGAGGGGGAGCAGTTACTGAGGGCGGGGAGGATACAGGAGGCGATAGCAAAATACAGGGAGAGTTTAAGGTATCAACCTGATGCAGCCCTTGAGAAGCACATAAGGGAATTAGAGTTATCAATGGTAAGACCCACACCCACACCACAGCCAACACCTACACCAAGACCGCCAGAAGTGACAGCCTCAATAAATCTAACAGGTAATTGGATTGGCAGGTGTGAAGGACAAAGTAGTCAATACAGTATTGATATAAGACACAACGGAAACAATTTTACAGCAAGATCTGAATACGATGAATACAGTGGCACAATCACAGGCAATCAGATAAGAGGTAAGTCAAAGACAGGGGATGACATCATGGGTGCAATTATAAACAACAATCAAATCAAGATAACAATTGCTTACAAAAATATATCATACAATCCCCAGAAATGCGATCTTCAAAGGATGGATAAGAATGCACAAACTCAAAATAATCAGATAGTGGCAAAATACAGAGACAAAACCGTTATTGTAGTCTATGTTGAAGAGGGCATCAGTTGGGACCAAGCAAATAGAATGGCAATGACTATGGGTGGGACGCTTGTAAGCCTAAATTCTGCTGAAAAAAATAACTTTATCTTCAGGATGATAGAGAAAGACAGTCGTTTTTGGTGGATAGACCCTTCTGGCAATGCTCAAGGTCCCTGGACAGGCGGTATAAAAGACAATCCATCAGTTGGGCGTCCTAATGAGGGGTGGAGATGGCTAAACGGAGAGATTTTTAATTATACAAATTGGCATTCAGGAGAACCAAATAATAGTGGTGGAGTAGAGGATAGGATTGTACTCTTTAAGAAAACTGACAAATGGAATGATATTGGCAAAGGGGCAAAATTAAAGGGGTTTATTATGGAGAAATGACATTAGTTTTGAAAAGATTATCGGAAATCTAAAGACTTAATAATCAAAGACTCAATATTCAGTTCAATACTATGTGATAACAAAATAAATGTTATTCAGAAGATGGTAGAAGGTTTGAGGGCAAGCCAGATCATGAAGGAGGCTGGGATTGGACTTGTACGAGGTAGACCCGATTGAACAATATGTAAAGGTAAACAGACAACCACAACAGCAAAGCCTGACACTATTCAAGACTTCCTAATTAGAGTGAAATGAGTAAGAAAAAAATATTTTAAAAGGAGTTACATAAATGAAAGCATTTTTTTTAATCTTCATGTTTTGCAATATAATCATTTCAATCTCCCATGCCTCTATGCCTGTAGAGGTGACAATCACGGGTTGTGTGAAGGATGGGGTGTTTGTATCAAGTGAGACTGACTATGGGACGCATAAGGTAAAGAAGGATTACAAGATGAAGGTCATGGATAGTAATACAAAGACTCTAATGGACATTAAGGCTTATAACAAAAAGGAGATTAGATTAAGGGGATATTTGTTACCGGGAGACTTGTTTTTTGTTGATAAGAATAGTATTCAAGTAATAGGTAATTGTAACATATTAAGCCTTGAGGAGCAGGAAAAGTTAGCGAAAGAACTATTTACCCAAATGTCAAAGGCAGATAAAAATGATACAGATGTCTTTATTAGGCTTTATACAAGGGTAATCAACGAGTGCCCAGATACAGAGAAGGCACAGGAGGCATATTGGAGGCTATCTAATCTATATCTACAAGCCTTTGATAAACCCGACTACGAAAAGATAGCATCACTTCTTGAAGAGGCAGTAAGGAGATATCCAAATACACCTGCAACACCTCATTATAAGCAAAGGTTACTACGAGCCTATGAGGAGACAAAACAGTGGAAAAAGGCAGTGGGCTTATATGAAGAGGCATTAAAGACAAATCCTGAGATATTATCAGACCCAGACAATGCAGCAACTATGATAAGTTATGCCGAAGCACTTTTTGGTAGTGGTAATAAACAGAAGGCTCTTATGATACTCAATAAGGTTGTAGGTTTTGGCAATAAGATAGAAGACTGGTTACTTGAGGTGGCAAAGGAAAAAATAAGATATATTAGTGAGGGAAAAGAAAACTCAAAGAGTAAACCCTGACAAAACATTTTAAAGAGTATGACCTTCATATATTGAAATTAGAACTGTTAATTGGTAAAAGAAACCTAATGGTGCTATCTGATAAAATAAATCTCTTAC
>JAOAGP010000084.1 GCA_026415695.1 Thermodesulfovibrionales bacterium
ATGTATTGACCTGTGGAGAACTTTTCTTTAAGGAGAGTGACTCCTTTGTTTCCCTTTTTAGTTAAGTTATTATCTGAAAGATTGTCCTTTTCTTCATCCACCTCCCAGCCTTCCTCAAGGAGTGTCTCCTGCAATATTGGATACACCCTAAATTCTTCTTTTTTTGTTACCCCTGTGGCTTCCTCAAGGGTTATTAAATTGTCTGTATTTATCACCTCTTCAAAGGGCTTTTTAAACATCACAAATCGGGCAGTGTTTTTTAGGGCTGACCAGTCTGTGCCGTTTTTGTTTGTCTTTGGTGCACCCAAAAGGACTATCACTGTGTTTACATCAGCATGTTCAAAGCTCCTCTTTGCCTCGTTGTCATAGATGGCGATTATTGGGCAGTATTTAAGTAAAAACTCCTGTAAGTCTTTCCCATAGCCAACATCAAGCCATGAGTTTGAGGTTATAAAACAGAATGTGCCTTTTTCATTGAGGAGTGAAAGTCCATGAAAGTAAAAGTAGATGTAGTAATCGCTCTTTTTGTCAATCCGTTTGATAAATGGATAGTGTGTCTGTATTGACTTGAGCAGTTTCTCTTTGTAAAGGGTCTTGTCATCGTTGCTTACCTGTGAGCGTAGCATGTTTGGAGGGGCTATCTTTTCTTGTCTCACATAGGGTGGATTTCCAATTACTATGTCAAAGCCCCCTTTGTCGCCGAATATCTCTGCAAAGTCTATATCCCAGACAAAGGGCTTGTGTCCTGCCTTGTGTATCTTTGTCTTTGCCTCGTTTAAGACCTCTATCTCTTGCTTCATCGCCCTAATCTGTTCTTCAAACAATGACATCTGCCTCTGCTCATTTTTTTCCCTTTCAAAGATGCTTAATTGAACAGCCCTTTTTTGTCCTTCAAGACTCTGAATGTTTTTTTTAAGGTTTACTATCCTGTCATCAAGTATCTCTGTAAATATCCTCAATTCCTCATGCTGAAATGCCTCTTTGGTCTTAAACTTTGCAGTGGGGTCGTTGTTGTAGTATTTCTCCTTTTCTATTCTTAAACTGGTGAGTTTTTTCTTTGACGATGGTGATAGGGTGCTATCCCTTAAATGAAGACTTATGCCTCCAATCTCTTGCACTAATGAATCTCCTACCCTTAATTTCAGATTAAGATTGGGTAGCAGTGGATAGAGTTTACGATTCTCAATGGGGATGTCTTCATCTATGATTAATTGAAGCCAAAGCCTTAATTCTGCTGAATGCACTGCCCAAGGCATTACATCTACTCCATAAAGACTGTTGCCAATAATCTTTCTCTTGAGTTCAAACTGGCTCATTTGACGATTGATATTGCTGTATATGAGGTTGTAAAGTTCTGTAAGGACATTGAGCATTCCTACAACAAAGGCACCACTCCCACAAGCAGGGTCAACTACTGCAAGGGTATCAAGGCTCTCTTCCAACTGATACCAGAGGTTCTGTTTTGTGATTAGGTCAGACACCCTCTTTTTGTCTTCATCAAAGAGGAGACGATAGATCCATATTTTTGGAACTTGACTTAAATGCCCTGCTAAATACTCTACCAATGCCCGTCTGCACATAAAGTCAACCTCTATGGTGGGTGTGTAAAATATCCCCAAATCCTGCCTCTCGTAAATCTCCTCTGCTACATTTGAAAGAGACTCATACACATAACCAATCATCTGCGGGTCAACAGCAACCTCTACATCAAGGGGCAAGTCCTCTCTAATCGTGAAG
This sequence comes from Thermodesulfovibrionales bacterium, assembly GCA_026415695.1. Taxonomy (GTDB): domain Bacteria; phylum Nitrospirota; class Thermodesulfovibrionia; order Thermodesulfovibrionales; family Dissulfurispiraceae; genus DUZI01. Next base: position 1,738 of record JAOAGP010000084.1, read on the forward strand.
TTGTATTTCTCAAAGAAGTTTAGTATCCTCTCAAACAGACTATCGCTTATGCTAAAAGGCAGGTCATCAAGTTCGTTTCTATGAAATAGTCCTCCATTGAGATAGGGTGCAATAGCAAGTGCATTTCTTACATCCTGTGGTTGATAAGACGGATGGCTGTATCTGTTGTTAAATGCCTCAAGAAACAATACCTTTAACCATCTTTCATAAAATGAATCGTCTTTGTCCTTTTCTTGTTTATACCTCTGCCAATACCACTTGATGAATCTTGGATTGTCATTGAGCCATCGCTTTTTTGAGATGAAGTAAACAAACATGAGTCTGTTGAGTATCTGCTGGGCGAGTTCATGACTATTCTTTATTGATATGCCCTGATTCTCAAAGTTCTGTCGCAATTCAAAAAATACTGACTTGTAGTCCTCAAAAAACTGGTCTGTAACCCTCTGCACACTAAAGGCTTCTTTCCACCTTCTCCAGATGTCACGCCAGTTTTCTTCTTCTCCAGTGAGGGCAAGGTTTGATATTGTAAGCAGGTCTGTGTGGTAGGGTTCAGTCCTGTCAAAGTTAAGCCTTGTAATCTTTAATCTGTGTGTGCCCTGTTGCATAGTCTCAAACTCTGAAAAGACAAAGCAGTATTCCTTGTAATCAGTGGTAAGACAGAGTAAAAATCTCAAATACCTATCTGCAAGGTGTCTTGTGAGGTATCTGACAAAGGAAGTTGAAAGAGTTTTGGCTTCTATTAGAAATATCTGCAACTTACCATCGTAGTTAAACACGGTGTAAATTGCCTTGACCTTTTGTCTTTCATCTTTAGCAATCTCAAACTCATCAATCTTTCTCTTGTAAGAAGGGTCTAATATCTTGTCTTTTGGATAACCTAAAGATACAAAAAGTTCATAAAACCTTTCAGGCGAGTCGGTTTTGAAGACAATCTCTTGAATGCTATTGTTCATGTCTAAAGTCCTTCAATGCCACAAGTATATGTGGAAAGTATGAAACTCTTATTCATAGCCCCAATAGAATATCAATCACTACATGAGAAACTCAATAGGATTTGTGGTTTGTCATTTCCATTTCAGAACTTGAAAGATATCAGTCAAAGAAACTCTCTGAAAGGTATAAGGCTGCTACTATCATTAGACATATACAAACCATTAAGCATGTGTATTCTAAAGCCTTTAATTGGAAGTTAATCAATGAAGAAACACTCAAGCAGGTAAGGAGATGCAAATTATTAAAACTCAATAATCAGAAGTTAAGGTATCTTTCAAAGGAAGAATGTAATTTGCTGATAAGTTAATGTGATGAACACTTAAGACCTATAGTAATAATGGCACTTCATACTGGTATGAGAAAGGGAGAAATATTGAACCTTAAGTGGGACAATGTTGATCTGAAACATGGTTTTATATTGATAGAGATGTCAAAAAATGGAGAGAGGAGAGAAATCCCTATAAACAATACATTAAGGGAAACACTTATCTCATTAGTAAGACGACTTGATGTGCCATATGTTTTTTACAATAAAAATACTGGTAAGCCCTATCAGTCTGACTTAAAGAGAAGTTTTAATAGTGCATTAAAAAGAGCAGGAATAAAGGATTTCAGATTTCATGACTTAAGGCATGCCTTTACATCACATCTGGTCATGGCTGGGGTAGATATAACAACAGTATCAAAATTACTTGGACATAAAAGTCTCACTATGACCTTAAGATATTCCCATTTATCAAAGTCTCATACAATGCAAGCAGTGAATGTATTGGATGATTTAATGTCAAATCAGCAATCTCAGCGTAAATCTAGCGTAAATTGAGAAATGAAGGTTTTTTAGTTTATTTGTGTTTGCTTGTAACTTCTTGAAATGATTATATAAAGAAGGTGGCGGGGGTAGGATTTGAACCTACGACCTTCGGGTTATGAGACTAAATCCATGACTTTTTGAGTGTAAGGTATTGTCCATTTATCAATTAATATCAATACCTTACACTTTATCTTACCTTACCATTATTTTAGTGTTTTGAGGGCATCCGTTAGAAAACGGTTAGAAGATTTACTTACTAACTAAAAATAACTTATATGTTATAATAAATCAAATGATGGATTGGATTATTGACTTCTATAAAGATGATAAAGGGAAAGAACCTGTAAAAGACTTTTTGGATACATTACAAATATCATCAAGGGTTAGGGTAACAAGGGTTATTGAAAGATTAGCAAACTGTGGGGTCTTACTCAAAGAACCATATTCAAGACTGGTTAGAGGTAAGATTAGAGAATTAAGGGTAAAGGACTTGCAGGGGAATATAAGGGTTTTATACTTTACTTTTACAGAGAAACGATTTATTTTGTTACATGCTTTTATTAAGAAAACAAATAAAACACCAAAAAGAGAAATTGTTATTGCAGAAAAAAGAATGAATGACTATATAAAAAGGCATGGAGGGTAAAATGATAAAAGGGTCTTTTATGGATTACATTAATGAACAAATGAAAAATCCTGAATTTAAAGAAGCATGGGATAATTTCAATCCTGAACTTGAATTGTTAAAAAGTTTTATTGAAATTAAAGAAAAAAAGGGGCTTACACAATCAGAAATTGCTAAAAGAATGGGAACTAAACAACCAGCATTATCAAGGCTACAAAAAGAACTTTTTGAAAATGCAACTATATCAACCCTTAAAAAACTTGCATTAGCACTTGATGCAAGACTTATTGTTAAGTTTCAAACTAAACAGTGAAATACAAGACAAGATAATTTTTAATCAAGATGTCCTAAA
>JAOAGP010000010.1 GCA_026415695.1 Thermodesulfovibrionales bacterium
CAATAGATACTACGCAAGGGTCATGTTGGTTGAAAAGATTGAGGCATTATTGATGCCAAAAGAAAGCAAATTAATGCAAAAACTCAAAAAGATAAAAAAACAAAAGTCAAAACGACGCAAAAGGGCGATGTTGAAATACGAGGACAACTAAAATTTTAAGGTCTTAAGCAAAATTCACAAACAACTTACCATGCCAAATAAATTTCCTAATTTTAATAATTGACACCTCAATGATTTTAATAAGATGTTAATCTAAAAACAAACCCTCAATGACTTTCAGAACATACTCTAAAATTTAACAAATCCATAATTTGTTTTAAACGTCCCTTAACTTAATCTTAACACCATAATCATAAAATAGATGCACCTGCATCGCAGGATAAAAAGCGATTGATTTAGATTAGGAGGTCGGGAATGCATCGTGTGAGTAATATGTTGTTTGTTTTCTTGATGTTTATTTGTTCAGCCACTTTGATTTCCTGTTTAGGTAGTGATGGAGATCTGCCAACTGTGGTCAAGATTGAATTTGACGAATTACCTATGCCAGCTAATGCTGATGAAGAGGCACAAATGAGGGTAACAAAATTTGCTACAGTTACTTATAGTAATGGATATGTTGAAAAGGTTTCACTTAGTTATAATCAACTTTTTAAAAGTGGTGATACAGACAGTCAAGGTAATGCTGCAGGATTACTTCTTGACAAAAATGGTAGTCCCATAAAGTACGCTGATGGTTCAATGAGATTTAGTGTCCAACAAGACGCTACCGCATTCTTTAAAAGAGGAGACAATTACTATATGCTACAGCACTTTGAATCATCCCCGGGTGCAGTATACCTTGTTGACTTGAAACTAAACCCCGACGGAAGGCTCACACCAACAAGGTATAGAAATGTTGACTTCTCAAAGGTCGGGGGAACAGTCATAAACTGTTCAGCACAAAAATCCCCATGGGATACTTTTCTGAGTGCTGAAGAAGATTACTACTTTAGTGCCTATCATTTTGATCCTACAACTTCTACTTTTAATGCTCAGCATATTGCTCACTGCGAAAAGGATAGTTCTGGAAATCTTACTGGTAAATACATAGCCCCTTCTTTTGCACCCCAATCTGACTTTAGTTGGTGGTGTAAGCAGTTTGTAAAACCCCTCATTGTTGATTATCTTAAGAATTCAAATTTTACACCTTACAATTATGGCTACATTGTTGAAATAGGCGTTGATAACAATGGAAACTCATACATCCCAAATAACATGAAACACTATGTACTGGGCAAGTTTACCCCTGAGGTTGCAGTTGTAGCACCTGATAATAAAACCGTCTATATGCTTGATGATGGCTCTTATACTGCTATGTTCATGTTTGTAGCTGATAAGGAAAAAGACCTTTCCTCTGGTTCTTTGTATATTGCAAAGGTAAAACAACTTTCACCTGATGACACAGACGGTGGGGAGTTTGAGATTAATTGGATAAAACTCGGCACATCAAACAATGCAAAGATAAAGTCTTTCATTGATAAAGGTATTGTGATGAGTGATATCTTTGATATAGCCAATCCTTCAAATTGCCCAAGTGGATACACAAAGATGTATACCTACGATACCGCAGATGCAAAAACCGCAATGTGTATAAGGCTAAGAGATGGAAGTGCAGGCACTACTATATCATCAAAGTTTGCAAATGCTGATGAGGTAAGAACTGCTGCTGCATTTCTACACCCAAGACAATATGGTGTTTTGCTTGGAGGTACTACAGAGTTTTCAAAGGGTGAAGGAGTAACCTATAACTTTGATAAAAATGTCTTTTACTTTGTAATGAGTAGGGTTGAGGAGTCTATGACCAAAGGTCTTGGAACAAAAGATAACCAAGACGATATAAGGTTAAAAGAGAATCGTTGTGGTGTAATTTATGAAGGCACATTTGGGGATGCAAGGGAATTAGGTGGTACTACAATAAACAGCAAGTATGTTGTCAGAAAGATGTCTGCTATATTAATGGGCAGAAAAGCAAATGCTAATGACCCCGGTGCAGATAAAAATTTCTGTGCTATTGATACGATTGCAAATCCTGACAATGTCCTTTATATGGGCAAGAATCTCCTGATGATTGCCGAAGATTCAGGTTTCCACTACAACAACATGCTCTGG
>JAOAGP010000023.1 GCA_026415695.1 Thermodesulfovibrionales bacterium
GCATATACAAAGTCAGCGTCTTGTCTCTTAAGTGTGTATTTCCCCTCTATCTCAACCCTTTTGCCCTCAATCTCTTGATAGATATGAGGTCTTTTCTGGATAATGCTACCACCAGTTTTTAGCACTATCTCAATACCACCATCGTCATTAATCTTTACATCCTTTGCACCCTCAATCCTAAAGGCTACATCGCTTGGATTTGCCTCTGGGCTTACCACTACATCGTATTCAAGTTGTCTCTGATTACCATAAAAGACCACATCAATTCCCTTGTAAAGCCCCTTGTATCTGACCTTTGAGTATGTGGGAATGTCTGTCTTCCACCTCTTTTGGTCATTACCTATGAAGTAGTTAACCTTTCCTTTGAGCCTTTGCTCTGGGATAATATCAGACTTTTCGTTTGCATTAATGGGTTTGATGACTATGTGGTCGGTTATAAAGCCGTTGTCTTGCTTCTTGTTTAATGCCATGTAAACGCCCTCTTGGGTGAAAAAAACACTATATCCATTACCCCTTTCGTAAAACCTTACCTTTTCATCCAACTGACCTTTGTTTTCAATGAAATAAAGAGGAAGCCTCAAGTAAGATTCCCTGAACTTTTGAACCTGTTTATCCTTGCCGATATCAACTGGCTTATTATCTGCCCAAGTGATAGATGAAAAGGCAAGGATGGTTAATACAATTACTAACAGTCTTATCTGTTTCATTGCCTTTGCCTCCTTTTAAGGTTTGTTTTGCTACTTAATCAAAGTGCTTTGCATCCATACAACTGCTATAATTCTAAAATACAAGTCTAAGAATTTCAACAAGTATAATTTCAAATCAAAAAAACAATGTTTCACAAAAAGAAATATGTTATTGTATAATCCTTTAAAAAATTTGATACCAAGGAGGGAGGAATGTTCAAGAAGCATTTTTTAGTGTTAGGGTTGGTAGCAGTTATTGTATTGCTGTCATTTTCAGTATCAATGGCGGCAGAGGTGATTAAGATTGGTGCACTTTACCCTATGACAGGTAGAGCAGGGCTTTATGGTAAAGACTCAGAGGCAGCCATAAAGATTGCCCTTGATGAGGTAAATGCAAAGGGATTGGTCAAGGGTAAGTATAAACTTGATGTAATCATTACCGATGACCAAAGTAAACCTGACTATGCCGTAAGCGTTGCAAAGAGATACATCACAAGTGATAAAGTCAAGTTTCTTTTTGGCGTCATCTCCTCTGCTGTTGGACTTGCTGTAACTGAGGTAAGTAAAGACTATAAAGTTATCTTCATTGGCACTGACCATGCGGCTACTGATCTCACAGCACATAAATTCCAGAGATACTATTTTAGGGTAAGTAACAATACATATCAGTCAATGTTTGCCGGTGCAATGTATCTTAAGGATATGCCCGGTTGGAAAAAGATAGCATACATTGGTCCAGACTATGCCTATGGTAGAGATCAATGGCTTGAATTGAGATATGGGCTTGACAAGTTAGGGGTAAAATATGAGATTGTTGGCGAGTTTTGGCCAAAACTTTACGAACCAGATTACACCTCTTACATAACAGCCATTATTCGAGCAAAACCTGACATACTTGTAGCAGGCTTTTGGGGTGGTGATACTGTAGCCTTTATAAAGCAAGCAAAGGCTTATGGACTTTTTGAAAAGATGAAATACTTCCATCCTGATGCAGGTGGAAACTACGAACTATTTGCTGCAATGGGCGATGAACTCCCCGATGGACTTATACTCTCTGCAAGGCATCACAACAACTGGCCACCAACTAAAGAAAACAAGGCTTTTGTTGACAAATTTTACAAGGCAACTGGTAGGTATCCTTCATATGCAGCACAGGGTGCTTATGCAGGCATCTTGTTTATTGCACAGGCAATAGAAAAGGTTGGTAATCCAAATGACACAGAGGCATTGGTGAAGGCACTTGAGGGCATGAAACTCAAACTCCCAGAAGACCCTGAAGGCTTTACCTCTTATATTGATCCAAAGACACACCAGATTGTGCAGATGCAAGCCATTGGCGTTACTGAAAAGAACGACAAATTTCCACCAGCAAAGAAGATGCTTGGTAACTTCAAGGTCTATCCAGCAGACAAACTAATGCCTACTGATGAATATGTAGAACTGCTGAAAAAGACAAAGAAATAAAAAAGTGCCGATACCTTCCATTCCTTCCCTCTAAAAAGGGAAGGAATGGTTTTAAGCGGGAAAAAACCTTGGTTTCCCTGGCACTTAAAGGTAATGAGTTATGGTATTGTTTCAAATGTATAAGGTATAATCCTTATTCTGTGGTGTGCCATAGTATGTCTCAAATCTAAAAAGATAAAGCAAACGATAGTGTGGTTTTTTTGTAGGGGGAGTGATGGAGATATACATATCTCAATTCATAGGTGGTCTTTCTGTTGCAATGCTACTTTTTTTGGTAGCAAGTGGACTGTCCTTAATCTTCGGTGTAGCAAACATCTTTAACTTTGCTCACGGTTCATTTTACCTTTTGGGTTCTTACATTGCCTATCAGACTATCTCATTGTTTCCAAACTTTTGGATTGGTTTAATCACTGCCACAATTGGTGCAGGTTTAATCGGTGCTATTTTGGAGTTTATTTTCCTAAAGCGACTCTATGGAAGGGTAAATGAAGGACCTTTTCAGATACTACTGACTTACTCTTTTATCCTCATACTTGACGATGCGGTCAAGTTTATCTGGGGACCTGAATACAAGACTATCGTCAAACCTGATATCCTTGAAGGTTCTTTTGTTATTGGCTCAATATTCATACCTAAATACAATGTCTTTATCATAATCGTTGGTATCGCTATAGCCTTGCTTGCTTGGTATGTTTTAAACAAAACAAAGGCTGGTATGATTGTCAGGGCAAGTTCACTTGATAGAACAATGGTAGGGCTTTTAGGGGTAAATGTCTCAATGGTGATGACCGCAGTCTTTGGTATAGCAACAGCATTAGGTGGTCTTGCAGGCGCAATGGCTGCACCACTTAGAACTGTCACACCCGGGGCAGGTATTGAGGTCATCATTGATTCACTAATAGTGGTAGTGCTTGGGGGATTAGGTAATTTCTGGGGTGCATTGTTGGGTGCGTTGATTATAGGGGAGGTAAACGCCTTTGGTATATTATGGATACCACAATGGGCATCACTTTTGAGTTTTGCAATCATGATTATTGTCTTGATATTTAAACCACAAGGGCTTTTCAGTAAGTCAAGATGATGAATAATATCAAAGGTCAATACATAGGGTGGATAGTATTTTTTATTGTGTTTATGAGTTTAGCATTTCTAAACCCGACAGAGCATACCATTAATATTGCAAGTAAAATACTTGTCATGGGGCTTTTTGCTACTGCATTTAACCTCCTCTTTGGGACTACAGGGTTGTTGTCCTTTGGTCATGCCCTGTTTTTTGGATTAGGTGCATATATAACTGGTATGGTGGTGAAGTCATACGGTGCAGAGGTCTTTATCCCTATGGTATTTTTAGGTGGGATTATATCAGCCATTGTCTCAATCCTTTTAGGATTTTTATGTCTTAGGTTGACAGGTGTGTATTTTACAATGCTTACCCTTGCATTTGCTCAACTTGTCTGGGGGATTACGATTAAATGGTATAACTTCACTGGTGGTGATGATGGTATTCAGGGTATTGAAAGACCACCGCTATTTGATACATTTTCATCATATTATATCCTCATATTAATCGTTGTGTTTATCTCTATGCTCTTGATTTATATAGTCAGGTCGTCTCCCTTTGGAATGGTATTAAGAGGGATTGGACAAAATCCAAAGAGGATAACATTCTTGGGGATGAATGTTTATAGACACTGCCTTTTTGCGTATGTTATCTCTGCCTTTTTTTCTGCCATAGCAGGAGGGCTATTTGCAGGTATTGATGGTAGTATCCATCCAAATCTCTTTTTCTGGACACAATCAGGTGGGGTAATACTCATGACCATACTTGGAGGTCTTAATAGTTTTTTTGGTCCTCTAATAGGGGCAACAATCTTTATTATCCTTGAGGATGTAGTAATTAGGCAGACGGAATATTGGTCCTTTGTAATTGGTGTAATCATGCTTTCTGCAGTCATCTTTCTGCCAAAAGGTGTGATAAGTTTGTTAGATTTTATCCAAAGATTGAGGAAGACATGACATGGTGCTTTGTGAGATAAAGGGATTGGACAAGCGTTTTGGTGGCATCCATGTTACCAGAAGCATGGATTTTAAGATACAGGAAGGTGAATTATCAGCAATTATCGGACCCAATGGTGCTGGCAAGACAACCCTGTTTAATCTCATAAGCGGATTTATTAGACCAGATAAAGGGCAGGTATTTTTTATGGGCAGGGATATAACAAATATGACGCCTGAAAACATCACAAGGCTTGGTATGGTGAGGAGTTTTCAGGTATCAAGCATATTTCCTGATGAAAAGGTATTTGACAACATATTCTTGGCAGCCTTGTCATATCACAAAAAGAACTGGTCTTTTTACAAGACAAACACTGCATATAAGGATGCAATGAAAGATGCAGAGATTATTTTAAACAGTCTAAACCTCAATGAAAAGGCACACCTTTGGGCATACGAACTCTCACATGGTGACCAAAAGGTTCTTGACATTGCAATAGCACTTGCGATGAAACCGTCTCTACTGCTAATGGATGAACCCACATCAGGTATGTCTCCGGATGAACGCAAAAGGATGAAGGTTTTGTTAAAGAGATTGCATGAGGAGTTTAAGATAACAATTGTCTTCATTGAGCATGACATGGACATGGTGATGGATGTTGCCCAAAAGGTGAGGGTGTTGGTTCAGGGGCAACTCATTGCTGAGAATACTCCAGAGGTAATAATGCAGACACAATCAGTGATTGATGCCTACTTAGGAGAGGATGGTTTTTAAGAATGGATACTGTGCTTGTTGCAGAAGGTCTAAATACATTTTATGGCAAGAGTCATATCCTCTTTGATGTCTCATTAAAGGTCAATAGGCAGGAGACCCTTTGTCTAATGGGCAGGAATGGGGCAGGAAAGTCAACAACATTTAAAACTCTTGTAGCAGTCTTGAAACCACGCAGTGGTAAAATATTGTTTAATGGTATAGATATCACAAAGAAAAAGCCATATGAGGTTGCAAGATTAGGCTTGTCATTAGTGCCAGAAGACAGGCGAATATTCCCTACACTTACAGTAAAAGAGAATCTTCTGATGGGTGCCTCAACACATAGGAAGGGGATTTGGAATCTTGACATGGTCTTTGAATTTTTCCCAGTCCTTAAGGACTATCAATCAAGATTAGGTGGAAATCTCTCAGGGGGAGAACAGCAGATGTTAACTATTGCAAGGACACTCATGGGGAATCCAGAGGTTATACTACTTGATGAGCCTTCTGAGGGATTGAGTCCTGTGATGGTAAGTACGCTTAAGGATTTGATAATAAGATTAAAGTCGGTTGGTTCAACCATTATTCTTTCAGAGCAGAATGTTAAGTTTGCCCAATCTGTATCAGACAGGGTCGTCATCATAGACAAAGGAAGTATTTGCTATGAGTCAGACATTGAGACATTTAAGAAAAATGAGGAGATAAAAAAGGCATATCTTGCAGTCTAAAAAGGAGGGCTTGATGTCTAATCGTATAACAATTTTTAGGACAACTCAAAGGATTGTCATTGGAGAAAATTCACTAAACATACTACCTAATGAGATTAAAAACCTCAAGGGCACAAGACCATTTATTGTTACTGATAAAGGGATTGTGCAATCGGGCATATTTGATAGGGTTTTGGGTATATTAAAGGCTGATTTTGAATTAGTGTCTTCATTTACTGATGTCATACCTGAGCCACCGATGGAGATGGTAGACGGGATTGTGGACACTGCAAGGGATGTAAAGACAGATGTCATTGTTGGCATTGGTGGTGGATCGTCAATGGACACAGCAAAGGTGATATCAGTATTGCTAACAAATGACCAATCCCTTGAGTCAATGATAGGTGTTAACCTCGTAAAAGACAGGGGTTTACCTCTTATACTTATTCCCACTACTGCAGGGACTGGTAGTGAGGTTACCCCAATAGCAATATTTACAGACACCAAAGAAAACCTCAAAAAAGGGGTTGTATCTGACTATCTTTTCCCTTCAACCGCTTTGCTTGACCCAACTTTGACCTTGTCTCTTCCACCATCAGTAACTGCAGCAAGTGGTATTGATGCACTCATTCATGCTATTGAGGCATATACTTCTGTAAACGCAACGCCATATACGGACTACCTCGCATTAAGGGCGGTAAAACTCATCTACGAAAATATCAGAACTGCCTGGGCAAGAGGTAATGATGTAGATGCAAGGATGTCCATGCTTGAAGGCAGCCTTCTTGCAGGACAGGCATTTGCAAACGCAGGTGTGACGGCTGTGCATGCCTTTGCGTATCCTTTAGGTGGAGAGTTTCACATACCACATGGTGTGTCAAATGCGGTAATGTTTTGTCCTGTGATGAGATTTAACATGCATGCAAATATTACCAAGTTTGCTTCTATCTCTGATGTCATACTGCCTGATTTAAGGATACAGCATGCAAAGACAAGGGCTGAGGCTTGGATTCAGGAGATAAGCGACCTTATGACTGACCTTAAACTACCAAAATCCCTCAAACAACTAAACATCCCAGAATCAGCCATTGAGGGGCTATCAAGGTCAGTTCTAAAGGTTACAAGACTGCTTGCAAACAATCCCCGCGTGGTCAATTTTGATGATGCAAAAGAGATCTACAGTGCCGCTTTTGTAGGTGAGTAAGATTTATTAATGCATGCAAGTAATAATCACTATTGTCATAGTTTTCATACTAATCGGGCTAAATCCAGATAACCCCTACTGTTTTGATACAAAAGGATACAGTAGCATCAGAGTAGTGATTGATGACAATTACCCGCCATATACATTTAGAGACAAAGACAATCAGTTACAGGGCATTTCAATAGATAGATGGAAACTGTGGGAGAAAACAACTGGTATTAATGTAACCATCATAGGTATGGATTGGAGCAAGGCACAGGAGTTTATGATGGCTGGTAACGCTGATGTGATTGATACAATCTTTAAAAATCCCGAAAGGGAAAGGATTTATTCCTTTAGCAAACCCTATGCGCGTATTGATGTGCCAATATTTGTTCATAAAAACATTCAGGGTATATCTTCAGTGAATGAACTACAAGGATTTACAGTTGGGGTAAAAGAAGGTGATGCTGTTGTGGGTATCTTAAGATCAAAGGGGATTCATTCCCTTGAGTTGTTTAAAAACTATGAGACACTGATAAATGCTGTTAAAGAAAAAAGGATTTGGGTCTTTAGTGTTGATAGACCTCCTGCCTATTACTTGCTACACAAATTAGGTATAGCTGATGACATAATGGAGACAGAGATACTATATACTGGTGAGTTTCACATGGCGGTGTTGAAAGGTAATGAGAGATTGCTCAATGTGATTGAGGCAGGATTTGAGCAAATAGACAAGACCGAATTAGAAAGGATTGATGAAAAGTGGATTGGTAAACCCATTATAAGTGGCATTAATTATAGAATTGTGAGGTATATACTTCTGGGACTATTAATTATTGCTGCTTTACTTGTTTTTTGGAATATTTTATTACGAAGGGCGGTAGAAAATAAGACCCAACAACTAACGATGGCTTTTGAATCCTTACGCAGTAGCCAAAGGAATCTTATGCTCATGAACTTTGCTGTTGATAGTTCATATGACATGGTTTTTAGGATCAACAAAGATGGCGTGATTGATTATGTAAATACAACCACATGTAAACAACTCAAATACGATTACGATGAGCTAATCAGTAGAAATATTTCTGATTTGACAACCAAACCAAAAAGACTGTTGGATATCCTCAATAGAATTGATTTAATTAAAAGGACAAATATTGAGATGGATTTTATTGACAAGGATGGTGTTGTCTTTCCAACCCATTTGACACTTACTTGTTTTGAATATGAAGGTGATACCTTCATCTATGCCTTTGCAAAGGATATATCAGACATCAAGGCATTTGAGAGGGAGGTTATAAAAAAAGAGAGGATTGAATCATTAGGACTTCTTGCAGGTGGGATTGCCCATGACTTTAACAATCTACTTACAGTGATAGTTGGCAATCTATCACTTTTGAGGATGAAATCCCTAAATGATGATGAAACATTATCGTTCATAGATAAGGCAGAGATGGCGTCAGAAAAGGCAAGGGAACTTACCGGAAAACTCTCCATTTTTTCAAAAGGTGGTGCCCCTGTAAAACAGACTGCCTCTTTAAAACATATCATAAATGAAACAGTATCCTTTGCAATAACTGGTAAAAAGGTTGTTTGTGAGGTCTTAATTGATGAAGGCATCAAAGAAGTGGATGTGGATGTTACCCAAATACATCAGGTCTTGCACAATCTAATCGTCAACGCCATACAGGCAATGCCTGATGAGGGCAAGATAACCATAAAGGCTTATAATCATTTTATTGATGAAAAAACAAGATTGCCACTGCCAGCAGGTGAGTATGTGAAGATAGAGATATCTGATACTGGAAAGGGTATTAGCCCAGAGCATTTACAGAGGATATTTGATCCCTATTTTACAACCAAACCTGATGGCTCTGGATTAGGGCTTGCAACGGTTTATTCCATCATAAATAAGCACGATGGTCACATATCAGTTAATTCAGAGGTGGGCAAGGGGACAACATTTTTCATTTATTTGCCAGTCAGTAAGAAGACTTAAACGAATTGAATGATTGACATTAAATACACAGGAGGTAGGCATGAAAGGTTTTTTTAAAAGATATCTATTTATTGATTTAAAATCTCAAAAGACACAAATCCTCACCATTGAAGATGAGATACTCAAGACATACCTTGGCGGCAAGGGATTGGCTTCTTATCTACTTAAAAGATATCAGCCATCAGGGATTGACCCTTTGTCGCCAGACAATCCTCTGATTATTGGACTTGGTCCGATTACTGACACCGCCATTTATGGTTCATCAAGGTATGGGTTATACACAAAATCACCGCTTACTGGTTTTTTCTGTGAGAGTTACAGTGGTGGAAAGGTCCCTGAGAAGATATCAAGGACAGGATTTGATGCGATAGTAATTGTAGGTCAGGCAGAGTCTCTTGTCTATTTAGAGATTACTGATAGTGATGTAAAATTCCACAACGCATCAGATTTAAAAGGCATGGATTGTATTGAGACAGAAAGACTACTTAACGAAAGGCATGGTAAAGACGCAGGGACGATAGTCATTGGTCCTGCAGGGGAAAGTCTCATTCCATTTGCCATTGTAAGTAATGACTTTTGGCGTTGTGCTGGCAGAGCTGGTGCTGGCACAGTGATGGGTTCAAAAAAAGTAAAGGCGATTGTCTTTAGAGGAAGTGCAAAGAGGGAAGTGGCAGACGAAATGGCAGTCAAAGAGTTTGCAAAAGAGACATTTCAAAGATGTAAGGACTTGCCTACTACAAACGCATATAAAAACAAGGGCACTCCGATGATGGTTGATCTACTTAACAACGCAAATGCCTTCCCCACGAGGTATTGGCACAAGGGCTTTTTTGAGGGATATAAAAACATCAACGCAGATGCGATGCAGACGAGGATGGATGTAAAGCCTCATGCATGTGCTAAGTGTTTTATGGCATGTGGAAAGTTGTCAACTGTAAAGGAGGGGGAGTTTAAGGGTTTGACTATTGAAGGTCCTGAGTATGAGACGATTTATGCCTTTGGTGGACTCTGCATGATTGATGACATCACAAAGATAGCATACATAAATGACCTGTGCGATAGGTTAGGCATGGATACTATTACTACTGGCAATCTCGTTGCGTTGGCTATGGAGGCATCAGACACTGGTAAGATTAAAGAGTCATACAGATATGGAAGTTTTGAGGATGCTGTAAACCTAATCAATGACATAGCAAATAGAAGGGGTATTGGCGAGATTTTATCAAAAGGTATAAAAGAGGCATCAAGGATGCTCAATATGGATAAAGAGGCAATACATGTAAAAGGACTTGAGCCTGCTGGTTATGACCCACGAAGGCTAAAAGGCATGTCTTTGGCATATGCAACATCTGTCAGAGGGGCATGTCATCTTCGCTCAACCTTCTATAAGGCTGAATTATCAGGCATGATTGCCCCTGAGGTTATTGAAGGTAAAGCTCAATTATTTATTGATTTTGAAGACAGACTCACATTGATGGATTGTTTGATTTTATGCAGGTTTTATCGTGATTTTTATCAGTGGGATGAGCTTAGTAGGATAATCCATATGACAACAGGTATGACGCTTTCAAAAGAAGATTTAAAGACAATCGCCAACAATGTCTCAACAAACATAAGAGATTACAACATCTCTGAAGGCTTGACACAGGCGGACGAAAGGATACCGGAAAGGCTTTTTAATGAGCCACTTGAAGGGGTTGAAAGCATCAGAAGAGACGAGTTTGATAAATTATTAAAAGACTACTATGCCCTTAAAGGTTGGACTTGATAGAAATAACTACATACATAAAGATATTTACCACACTTCTTGCGATTGTAAATCCATTAGGAGCGGTGCCAGTTTTTTTTAGCTTGACAACCCATGCCCTTGAGATTGAGCGTAAAAGGATTGCCATAACAGCAAGTATAACTGTTGCTATTGTGCTTGTAATTTCAGCATTGATTGGGCAATCACTCTTGATGTTTTTTGGTATCTCCATCGCTTCTTTCAGGGTTGGCGGAGGGATTTTGCTTTTATTGATGTCAATCTCTATGATGCAGGCAAGACAACCCCGAATGAAACATACGCCTGAAGAAGAAAAAGAGGCAGAGGAAAAAGAAAGCATTGCGGTAGTGCCAATTGCTATGCCACTTCTTGCAGGTCCGGGTGCTATATCCTCCACCATCATCTATACAAACGAATCGGACTCAATAATACACCTAATGCTTATTGTCACCATAAGTATTGTAATTGCAATGATAACCTTTTTGACATTAAGGGTTGCCATACCTTTAAGTAGAAGGATAAGCAAGACTGGCATAAACATAATCACAAGACTGATGGGATTGTTGCTTGCATCTATCGCTATTGAGTTTATCACAAAAGGGTTAAGGGACTTACTGCCTGCATTAAGTTGAAGAATGTGATGGTTATGCCGATAGTCATTAAGCAGGAAGTTTTTTAGAACTGTCGCTGTGCAAATGGACAGGGCGAAACCAATGAAGAGGCAAAAAAATATAAGAAAGTAATCAGTTGATTTTTCACATTATAAGATAATACTATATTGCAATACTAAATGATAGGAGTTCATAGTGATCAAAACTTCAATAACGATATCAGAAGACATTTACAAAGAGGCAAAAGAGGTATCAAATAATTTTAGTCTTTTAGTATCTGAAGCACTAAGGGAGTATCTCAAAGCAAGAAAAATTAACAAGGCTAAATCTTCCTTTGGCAAATGGTCTAAGAGAGATGCTTCAAGCGTTGAGATAGTTGATAGTATAAGAAAGGATAGAGTGTTTTAAATGAATGGTGTGTTAATTGACACAGACATTGCTATTGATTACTTAAGGGGAAACTCAAAGATAAGAGATTTTATCTTTGATTTATGGGATAACAACAAGGCTTATCTTAGCATACTTACTGTATATGAACTTTATGCTGGAATGCGAGAAGAAGAAAAGGAATACACTGAAAACTTTATCAATGCCTGCAACATAGATTTTCTTACGATGGAGATCACCAAAAAAGCAGGCGAATTATTTAGAGAATATAGAAAAAAAGGCATAACAATTACATCAATTGATTGCCTTATCAATGCTACTGCAATAATCAATGCTCACAAGATTGCTACAAATAATGTAACTCACTATCCTAATGAAGAAATCCTTTTGTCTTATTAATTTTTTCTGAAACTATGTAATCCATTTCACACCACTATGAAGCCATTTACACAATTAAGCCATGAGTAGATATAAAAAACAACTAAAATCAATAGAAATTGGCTTTTTAAGAAACGGCATGTATATTGCTCTATTTATAAGCAACAGATTTATTTGCTGAAAATATTATATAAAAGTTAGGTGAATATTATGCCAACAATTTCTATGTTTTTGG
>JAOAGP010000113.1 GCA_026415695.1 Thermodesulfovibrionales bacterium
TACAAAGAGGGAGGTGTTGCCTCATTCTCTGATTGTTCAAAGCAATTTGATAATCAAAATAATGTGCGAAATTTAGTCAAAATACTGTGAGAGGTGACCACAATATTTTAGCTGAATAGTTTTTTACCTCAGGTTCCCATCCTTGAGGGGCAAATTATACTTCCAGATTTGAATGCCCAACATTTATTTTCATCTCCATAATTTATTTGTCATTCTATTTGACAAGAGATGTCATACATTGTAGACACATATTATGGTATTTTATGAAGACTGCATAAAAAGGCCGATTGAGAATGGTTTATTACCTAAAGAAATCTTTATTAGATTTAACAACCTGTTTGTAGCGTTAGATACAACACATGATCTTAGCCTTTTTGATGTAAAGAAATTAAGGGTAAAACATTTTTTTCATTCAGCAGAGGAGATTCTAAAGGTATAATCTCCAAAAAAGTGCAAAGTATTAAAACTGAACTTTCTTGAACACTTAGGAACGGTTAGAAACATTGAGGAATTTAACTGATTTGTGGAGGCGGCGGGAGTATACAAATAATCATATCTATCTGATATATAGAATTATTGTCTCCTTTTTTTGCATATTATACCGTCAAATATACCGTTAGTTATTAAATCTATCGTATCTAACTGTTTTCTTTTTTTATTATTTATTATATCGTTTTATGGGTTTAAAAAACAGTCCAACGAGCAACGAAAACACACGGATGAATCAAGGTGGAGACTTACCATAGGCAAGTATTGTGGTCTTCACTTGCCTATGAATAAATCCCTGATACAAATTATCTTAGGTTTTTAGCTACATAGTCTTTTGCCCATTTCATCAGTTCAACACCTTGAAGTGTAGGTTTGGTTCTTTGAATTTCAGTTTCAAGCCATTTTTTGCTTTTTTGCACAAGCCTCTTCCATAATGACCTTTCTTGATTATATTTGCTTTCTAATATACAAAGCACCAAAGCAGTGGATAATATCTTGAATTTATCAGTTTTCTCTTCTGTAATTATCTCTTCTGATAACTCTTGGAGTTTGCTTACTGTTGTATTTAGCATCTTTGCTATATTATCATCAACTTCAAATCCTCCAGAATACCTCTGAAGGTCTAATATATTGATTACTACATCTTCATCACTTCTATATTCCTTGCTTGGTATGCAATCTATCGATACAACTTCTTTATTCAATAATCCTGCACCCATAAAGCTCATAGCAAAAGGAGCAGTCATTCCTAAGCCCATAAACCTAAATCCTTTAATACCACCCCAGTCTTTTGTAAGCATTACTGGCACTTTCCTTAAAACTATCTCCTTTTCTGTCTTTTCATCTTCTGTCCTTTTTTCAACCGCTACAAAACTCGTCTCCCTTGATATTACCTTAAATTCTTTTGAGACCCTGATTATCTCATCCCTGTCTTTCTTTTGTTTCCTGCTAACTTGCTTTGAACCTCTTAACACTGAACCTTCTTCTAAATCCCTTATCCTCTGCTGACCCCATAGTTGAGGCATTGATTGATTATCATGAGTTAACTTACTAATCGGAACTATCCATTGTAATGGCTTTTTGTCTAATTCTGCTGTTATCTTGATTGTCTCTGGGATTTTATTATTTGCCCTACCCCTTGCAAATATGCTAATTGTATCATCAGGATATATAGCAGGGTCATCTGGTGCCTGCTGAAATCCATCAGGAAGATGTATCTTAAAATCCTTTAGATTTGATGAAAAGACCTTTTTATACAACCTCAATATCTTTGGTTGCATTCTCTCATTAGGGGCAATTTGCTCTGATGCACCTTTTGATATCTTTGCTGTCTGTTTGATGAAGTATTCATTAGGTCCATATCCAACCCCTACTGTAAATAATCTGTGAGTGTCTTTACCACTGTTGACAAGGTCTATTACCTCTGTTTCATTGCCAACCTCCCCATCAGTGATGAGCACTATGTTTCTAATGTGTCCAGTTTCTACTTTTTGGCTATATATGTCTTTTAACGTAGATAAAACCTCTGTCCCTCCCATGTCCGCATCTATCTTTGAGATATAATCAAGTGCCTTCTTCACATTTTGCTCTGTATAAGAAACGGATGTATCAAATAATTTCTTAAACTTACTTCCAAACCTATAGATGTTGAATTTCACATCCTCTGTAATTGCCTTGATGAATATCTCTATTGCCCTTTTTGCCTCTTGTATTGAACTTCCTCCCATGGACCCTGAACAATCAAGGACAAATATTATTTCTTTTGAGGTGGTATCTGTTTCTTTGTATTCTTCAGGTAATGTTGCTGTAAAATCAATCTGTATAAAGGCATCATCATTACTCTCATATACATATCCTCTATTTTCAAATCCATCTTCATACTTGATGTTTAGTATAAAGTCCCTGTCCATCTTTACTGTATCAGATGTAAAAGATACCTTTACAGGATAAGAGGATATGTCTGTTGAGATATGATGTGATGGAGACTCAATAGACATGATGTTGTCTTTATCATTTATATTTGCTATTATCTTTATTCCATAAGGCACATCCAGTGCAAATTCTGGATTGACTATTTCATCTTCTGGTATTCCATCAGTATGTAATCCATTTGGCACATACCTTGGCGATATAGTAGTAGGTAAGTAAAACCTTACTTCAGACCCGAAGACATCAAGTATGGTTACATATTCAATCTCTATTACCGCAGTTGCATCGGGTAAAAGGTTACCAACAGAAAGGGTAAATATATTTGGTCTTTCTTCATCTAAAAGATAAGCACCGTTTTTGTCTATAAGGGCTTTGTCATATTTTTCAAAAGCACTGTCCCTTTCTTCAATATCACTAATTACTACCTTATCTGCCGTCTTTATGCAAAATCCACATACTGCACTACTTTCAGGTAGTGGAAATTTATAGACTGCTTCTATAGGATTTTTCTCGGTGTTCTTGAATGTCTGTATGACCTTTACCTTACAACCTCTCCCTGTAATGTCTGCAACTACTTCTGTTCCTATTAAAGGCACAGATACTTTTTCTTTACTTATAAGCCCAAAACCTGTCTTTGACATATTAATCTCCTTTGAAGATTGATCTTGCAATTTTTATTAATTCATCAGTTTTTTTATGCTCTTTTTCTTCAACATCCCTTCTAATATGAATCTCTACCCCATCAATTATCTCCTGCCTTGACCATACTTCTCTTTTATATGTAGCACCTTCAAGAGTCTTTAGGCTTTCAGAAATAGTTGACAGACTCGCACCACTTTGTTGAAGTTCCTTGATACGAAGCAAATCGCTCACATGACTGTCATTATAAAAACCACCCCTCCCTCTACCTGCAGGTGGTGAAATCAAACCAATCTGGATGTAATACCTGATTGTCCTTCTTGGTATCCCTGTGATTTCAACCAACTCTTCTATAGTATAAACCTTGCTCATTAGTGTTTAATATTAACATAATGGTGTCATTATTTCAAGTGTTTTTTCAGGTATGCAGAAGCTAAATAAATTAAAGCATAAGACTAATTGCAAGATTTTTGAATCCTTTTGACTTTAATGCCATGTATTTTTTGTTTCTGTATTTACTTACATCATTATGATTAATTGAAAATATTTTATCTCACAATAGATAATATAGATATGACTGATAACAAGAGACAAAACAAAGAGAAGATAAAAAACATCAAAACAACTGCCCGTAAGCAACTACCTCTTAAAAATCTTCAGACCAAAAAAATCCCATCAAAGAAAAAAGAGGTTCTTGAAGAAATACTAAAAGATGAGATGAAAGAGGATGGATAGTAAGAAACTCCATCTTTCTTTTGCATCTTCATTGATGCTATAAGTGAATCTTCCAAGTGTATTAGCAAAAATTCTAACCTTTCTAATCCTACTTTCACTGAATCATTTGAGTATTGCCTTTTATACTCCTTTGGGTATTTTGATTGACAAGATTTCTTTTGGGCTTAAGATTCAACAACTAATCTCTGTTAAATTGGACTTTCGTTATTAATGATTTAAACATTATAAATACAACACCATCATGAATTTGTGTTTTTTATAATTAACTTAAGCAAAAATATCTTGTAATGTCTAATGCTCTAAATTAACAAGTTTTACGAAGTTGAACCTTTATTTTACAGGTGTTATATTATCTCTTACTGACGGACGGTTATCCCTCATAGTTTTTTATAGTAATTGGGAGCGAGATTTATATCATCTATTATGGTTGAAAAACTGATTTTTACCATAATAATTATGTCTAAATAAAGGAATATAAATTGATGAGTAAAAAACTATCATTTGAGAGATACTTTTGGTTTCATAACCAGTTAAAAAATGGTAAATTCTTAAATGCCTCCCATGTTGCCCAAGAATTTGAGATATCTTTAAAGCAGGCACAAAGAGACATTGAATTTATGCGAGATAGACTATTTGCCCCTTTGCAATACGATAAAAAAAGGCGAGGGTATTACTATGATTCTCTGAGTTATGAGATACCATCTATCTGGATAAAGGAGGATGAACTTTTGGCATTGTGCTTTGCTACAAGGCTTGCAAGCTCTATCCCCCAAGATGAGATTAAGAGGTCATTGGAACTGATGATTAAAAAGTTGTCAAGTTATATTACAGCAGACCTTAAAAAATTTGAGAGATTTATCAACAATGTATCGGTCAAAAACATTGAGTATTACATCGTTGATAAGACAATCTTTCATGAAATTATATCAAGTCTTTTTAATGAGCAGACAATAGAGTTTGACTACTACTCCCCTCACAACAAGGAGAGAACACACCGTGTGATAAAGCCATTACATCTACTCTACTATATGGGGCGGTGGTTTTTGATAGGCTACTGCAAAGACAAGGCAGGCATAAGGTATTTTTCTTTGTCACGGATAAGTTCTATAAAGGTTTCTGAAAAGGACATAGATGTCAAGGCATCTTTTGATATAAAGGCAATCATAGATAGTTATTTTGGCATCTTTTGTGATGGCACTCCACAAGAGGTCTGCCTAAGATTTAGCCCTCATGTCTCTGATTGGGTAAGTGAGCAGGTATGGCATGAGGGACAGAAAATGAATCTTGATAATGAAGGAAGGCTAACATTAAGATTCCCTGCAACAAACTTTTCAGAACTAAAGGGAGAGATACTAAAATTTGGCTCAAGTGTAGAGGTTATCTCACCTGATGAACTCAGGTTGGAGATAAAAGAGGAGATAAAGAAGATGCATGCCATTTACAAGTAGGACATTATTTGGGGAGGTTGGTAGTGTAAAATGGATTATCAAAAGGAGGGTTAAAGATGGAAACTTTTAAAACTACTGATGGCATTGAAAGAAGGGGGTTTTTAAAGATTTTGGCAGGTCTTCCTGCTGTGTTTTATCTGCAACCTTCTAAAAGCAGTAAAAATATACTAATCCTTGAAACTGTTATCGCAGGTTTTAGGTATTACGATGC
>JAOAGP010000091.1 GCA_026415695.1 Thermodesulfovibrionales bacterium
TGGTGATGCCTGGGGATAATGTATCGATAAGTGTTGAGTTGATAGCTCCGATAGCGATGGAGAAGGAGTTGAGGTTTGCGATAAGAGAAGGTGGCAGGACAGTAGGTGCAGGTGTTGTCACTGAGGTGCTGGGGTAATAACAGTGAATCAAAAAATAAGGATAAAACTCAAGGCATATGACCACAGACTGCTTGATCAGTCTGTTAAGGAGATAGTAACAACTGCTCAAAAAACAGGGGCAAGCATAACAGGACCAATCCCCTTACCAACAAAGATAAATAAATACACGGTGTTGAGGTCCCCCCATGTTGACAAGAAATCAAGAGAGCAATTTGAGATAAGAACCCATAAGAGGTTGATAGATATAGATATGACTCCAGACACACTTGAGGCATTAAAGAGATTGGAATTGCCATCTGGAGTAGATGTGGAGATTAAGATATGAAAAGTATTATCGGTAGAAAGATAGGGATGACTCAGGTTTTTTTAGAGAAAGGCAATGTTGTTCCAGTCACAATAGTGGAGGCAGGACCATGTAGGATTATTGAAGTGAAGGATGAGGCTAAACATGGGTATTGTGCTGCTCAAGTAGGTTTCATTGAATGTGCCAAAGAGAAGACCTTCAACAAACCATACATAGGGATATTCAAAAAGAAAGGCTTGCCTGTTTACAAGGTTTTGCGTGAGATAGAGATACCAAACGAGACAGAGGTAAAGGCAGGCGATTACATTAAGGTAGATATATTTGAAAAGGGTGACAAGGTGTCTGTTTCGGGGATTACAAAGGGCAAAGGTTTCCAAGGGGTCATGAAAAGGCATAGGTTCAAAGGTGGTCCTGATAGCCATGGTTCAATGTTTAACAGGGCACCCGGTTCTATAGGTGCAAGCTCATTTCCATCAAGGGTATGGAGAGGACAAAGGATGGCTGGACATATGGGAAATGAAAGGACTACTGTTAAGAACCTAACAGTCATAGATGTGCTCCCAGAACAAAACCTAATCATGATTAAAGGTGCTTTGCCCGGTGCAAATAACTCCATTGTTGAGATAAGGAAGGAAGGATAGTCAGATGCTTGAAATAGATATACGGGATATAAACAATAATGTCAAGGGAAAGGTTGCCTTAAGGCAGGATATCTTTAATAATCAGAGTGACCCTTCAATAGTGCATTCGGCTGTAGTTGCATATCTTGCTAATCAGAGACAAGGAAACCATGCAACAAAGACAAGGGCATTAGTAAGTGGTGGTGGCAAGAAGCCATGGCGTCAAAAACATACAGGTAGGGCCCGTCATGGAAGCATTAGATCACCATTATGGCGTGGCGGCGGCATTGTTTTTGGCCCACAACCAAGGGACTATTCCATAAAACTGCCCAAAAAAATCAAGAAAAATGCCTTCTATAAGGCACTAACAATGAAACTCAATGACTCTCAAATCATTGTTGTTGATGAGATAAAGATTGATAAACCAAAGACAAAAGATGCAGTAAAAATAATTGACAATTTAGGCTTAAAAGAAAGGTCTGTTTTAGTGGTCACTAAGGAGGTTGATAAAAACCTGTTGTTGTCATTTAGAAACATACCTAATGTAGACATAACCTTTGTAAACGAGCTCAACACATATCAGTTAGCAGTTTATGATTATATTGTATTTACCTCTGATGCCCTTGAGGAAATACAAAAGGAGCAAGGGGGAGATGACAAATGAAGCATATATATGAAGTTATTGATAAACCGCTTTTCACAGAAAAGGGAATGTTTTTAAAAGAGAACGAAAACAAGATACTTCTTCAAGTCAATAAAGATGCCAATAAACATGAGATTAAAAAGGCTGTTGAGGAGATATTTAAGGTAAAGGTAGAGAAGGTATCTACCATAAATGAGCCGAGGAAGAAGAAAAAATTTGGTAGGTTTGAAGGTTTTGCCGCTCAGAAAAAGAAGGCGATAATCACCCTTAAAAAGGGCGAGAAATTAGATTTGATAGAGGGAATATAAAATGGCTATAAAAAAACACAAACCCACATCACCTGGTAGAAGATTTCAGACTACATTAACAAAGGATGTCTTTACAGAAAAAGAACCACATGAACCCTTGACAATTACCCTTAAAAAACACGGTGGTAGGAACAACGAAGGTAGAGTTACAGCATGGCACAGAGGGGGCGGAAATAAGATTAAGTATAGGGTAATAGACTTTAAAAGAGATAAGTTTGGGATTCCAGCACAGGTAGTATCTATTGAATATGACCCAAATAGGTCTGCACATATTGCACTTTTAAAATATGCTGATGGTGAATATAGATACATCTTAGCGCCACAGGATATCAAGGTTGGAGATACCCTGATGTCAGGGCCTGATGCCGAGATTAAGGTCGGAAATGCACTACCATTAGAGGCTATTCCTCTTGGAACGATGTTACACAACATTGAACTCAGTCCTGGACAAGGGGGAAAGATAGTAAGAGCTGCTGGTATGTCAGCCCAGTTGGTTGCTAAAGAGTCAAAGTATGCCCAGATAAAGCTTCCTTCGGGAGAGGTCAGAAGGATTTTACTAAGATGTATGGCAACAGTCGGACAAGTTGGAAATACCGACCATGAAAACATCTCTTATGGAAAGGCTGGTAGGATTAGGCATTTAGGCAGAAGACCAATAGTTAGAGGGGTTGCTATGAACCCTATAGACCATCCATTAGGCGGTGGTGAGGGTAGGAGTTCAGGTGGAAGACCTGCATGCACACCTTGGGGTAAGCCTGAAGGTGTCAAAACCCGAAAAAATAAGAAAACAGACAAATTTATTGTGACGAAGAGAAAATAAAAGGAGGGACGAAGAGGTGCCAAGGTCTCTAAAGAAAGGTCCTTTTGTAGATGAAAAACTCCTTAAAAAGGTCAATTTAGCCCTAACTTCTGGGGATAAAAAGATGATCAAGACCTGGTCAAGGAGGTCTGTAGTATTGCCAGACTTCATTGGATTAACATTTGCAGTGCATAATGGCAAGAAATTCATACCAGTATATATTACTGAAAACATGGTAGGTCACAAATTAGGGGAATTTGCTCCTACCCGTACTTTTAAGGGTCATGCAGGTTCTGAAAAAACATCAACAGTGAAGGGATGATTAGATGGAAACAAGGGCAATATTGAGAATGGCAAGAACTACACCCTTAAAGGCAAAAAGGGTGATTGATTTGATAAAAGGCAAGAAGGCTTCAGAGGCATTGATTTCATTAAGATTTATGCCTTATAGGGCTGCAAGGCTGATTGAAAAGCTGCTCAAATCAGCTGTTGCAAATGCAGAGCAAAAAAATAGGTATGTTGATATTGACATGTTAAAGATTAAGACCGCCTATGTAGGACAAGGTCCTGTAATGAAGAGGATGGAGACAAGGGCAATGGGTAGGGCAAATATCATCAAAAAAAGGACATCGCACATAACAATCATTCTTGAGGAGGAGCCAAAAAAATGATGCGTTCAATCTGGGGGTGTAGACTTGGGTCAGAAAACTAATCCGATAGGCAATAGGCTTGGGATAATAAGGACTTGGGATTCATGTTGGTTTTCAAAGAAGGCATATGGCAAGCAACTTATAGAAGACATAAACCTTAGAAAACTGATAAAGCAAAAACTGGCACACGCTGGGGTGTCAAGGATTGAGATTGAAAGACCTGGCCAGAAGATAAAAATAATTATTCATTCAGCAAGACCGGGGATTATCATTGGGAAAAAAGGGGCTGAGGTTGAAAAGTTAAAGAAAGAGATAGAGGATATCACTAAATCATCTGTAACAGTGGATATAAAAGAGGTTCGTAAACCAGAGGTTGATGCCCAGTTAGTTGCAGAGAATATCGCAATGCAATTAGAAAAGAGGGTTGCATTTAGAAGGGCAATGAAAAGGGCTGTAGCATCAGCATTGAGATATGGGGCATTAGGGATAAAGGTTCAATGCTCTGGTAGATTAGCAGGTGCTGAAATAGCACGCTCTGAATGGTATAGAGAGGGAAGGGTTCCATTAAGCACATTTAGGGCAGATGTTGATTTTAGGATTGCAGAGGCTAAGACTACCTATGGCAAGATTGGGGTTAAGGTGTGGATATATCATGGAGATATATTAACCAATGATGCACAAAATAAAACAATGATTGGAGAGTAGGGTTATGTTGGCTCCTAAAAAAGTAAAATTTAGAAAGATGCAAAAAGGGAACATGAAGGGAAAGGCCTACAGAGGCTCACAAGTTTCCTTTGGAGAATATGGACTTAAGGCATTAGAGCCGGGATGGATTACAAGCAGGCAGATTGAGGCAGCGAGGGTGGCTATAACAAGAGAGGCAAAAAAGGGGTGTAAGGTCTGGATTAGGATATTTCCGGATAAGCCTATAACAAGAAAGCCTGCAGAGACAAGAATGGGAAAGGGAAAAGGTAATCCAGAATTTTGGGTTGCTGTCGTTAAACCGGGGAGAATACTATACGAGGTCTCCGGTGTTTCAGAAGAGGTTGCAAAATCAGCATTTTCCTTAGCAGGTCATAAACTCCCAATAGCAACAAAATTTGTAAAGAGGGAGGAACCACTAATATGAAGGCAAGCGATCTAAGGGCTTTAACTATAGAGGAACTAAAGACAAAAGAAATGGAGATGAGAAAAGAGCTGTTTAACCTTCGTTTTCAACTCTCTAAAGGTGAGTTGACAAACAATAGAAGAATACGACAGGTGAAAAAAGATATTGCAAGGGTGTTGGGTGTAATTACGGAAAAGGGAAACATCAAAAAGTCTGTTTAGAACAAATAGAGGAGTTGTGAGATGCCCAAAAAAGTTTATAAAGGAACGGTAGTAAGTGATAAGATGCAAAAGACAGTGGTTGTTGCAGTAACCAGAGCCTATCAGCATCCACTGTACAAAAAGACTATCAAGAAGACCAAAAAGTTTATGGCTCACGATGAGCAAGAAAGATGCAAGATAGGTGATGTTGTAGAGATTATTGAAAGCAGACCACTGAGCAAGAGAAAGAGATGGGAAGTTATCAAAATTCTTGAAGGTGAGGGAAGCGAGTCATGATACAAACAAGAAGTATCCTTGAGGTAGCAGACAATTCAGGTGCAAAGAAGGTACAGTGTATCAGAGTACTTGGAGGATCAAAAAGAAAGTATGCGCGAATTGGAGATATTATTGTTGTTAGCGTAAAAGAGGCTATTCCCGATGGTAATGTAAAAAAAGGCTCGGTTGTCAAGGCAGTAGTAGTTAGAACAAAGAAAGAGACAAGAAGGACAGATGGCACATACATCAGGTTTGACCAAAATGCAGTTGTCATCATAAACAACCAGATGGAACCAATTGGCACAAGAATATTTGGTCCTGTTGCAAGAGAGTTGAGATGGAAAGAGTTTATGAAGATAATCTCACTTGCACCAGAGGTATTGTAGGGGGGGATATGAGTTTAGGTATAAAAAAGGGTGATACAGCAATTGTTATAACAGGAAAGGAAAAAGGCAAGAAGGGAAGGGTTATCTCGGTTATTCCCTCAAAAGAAAGGGTGTTGATAGAAGGGGTAAATATCATAAAAAAGCACATGAAACCCTCAAGGAAATATACTCAAGGTGGTATTATTGAAAAGGAAGGACCAATACATAAAT
Source organism: Thermodesulfovibrionales bacterium (assembly GCA_026415695.1). GTDB lineage: Bacteria > Nitrospirota > Thermodesulfovibrionia > Thermodesulfovibrionales > Dissulfurispiraceae > DUZI01. The sequence goes on from JAOAGP010000091.1 coordinate 5,625, forward strand.
CAAATGTGATGCTTGTATGTCCAAAGTGCAATAAGCCTACAAGGATTTCTGCTAAATTCTTATCTGATGAAGAAAAGGTCAGGGTGTGCAAAAAGTGTAAGGAGGTCATAGATTAATCATGACACCACGACTTAAGCAAAGATATAAAGATGAGATTATTCCCAAGATGTTACAGGAATTTTCATACAAGAATGTTATGCAAGTACCTGCAATCAAAAAGATTATGGTTCATGTAACACTTGGTGAAGCTACCCAAAACATAAAACTATTAGATGCTGCTGAGAAAGAACTGGCTATGATTACTGGGCAAAAACCCATTATTACAAAGTCAAAGAAGGCGATTGCAGGATTTAAGCTTAAAAAAGGGGTCCCGTTGGGTTGCAAGGTAACACTAAGAGGCAACAGGATGTATGAGTTTTTAGACCGTTTAATAAATCTATCATTACCGAGGATAAGAGACTTTAAGGGGCTTTCAACAAAGTCTTTTGATGGCAGAGGGAATTATTCTTTTGGCTTAAAGGAACAGTATATTTTCCCAGAGATTGATTATGATAAGGTGGAGAGTATTCACGGTCTTGACATCACGATTTGCACTTCTGCAAAGAATGATGAAGAGAGTAAGGCTTTGCTAAGGTATTTTGGGATGCCATTTAGAAAATGAGGAGGAATATGTGGCTAAGATATGTATGATTGTAAAACAGCAGAGGCCGCCTAAATTTAAGGTTAGGGCATACAATAGGTGTAAACTATGTGGAAGGCCGAGAGGCTATATGAGAAAGTTTAATATGTGCAGGATATGTTTTAGGATGTTAGCCTTACAAGGGCAAATCCCCGGCGTAACAAAATCAAGTTGGTAGAGGTGTGTTGATATGATGACAGATCCAATCGCAGATATGTTGACTCGTATAAGAAATGCTATACAGATTAAGAGTGAAAAGGTGGATGTCCCTGCATCAAGGATTAAGGTTGAGGTCGCTAAGATACTTAAGGATGAGGGATTTATTAAATCATATAAGATTATCAAGGATAAAAGACAGGGCATCTTGAGGATAACTTTAAAATATACAGAAACCAACGAGTCAGTCATAAATGGATTAAAAAGGGTTAGTAAGCCCGGAAGAAGGATGTATGTTGGTAAGGACAATATCTCAAAGGTTATGGGCAGTATCGGTATCGCTATAATTACTACCTCAAAAGGAATACTAACGGATAAAGAGTGCAGGATCAAGGGTGTAGGCGGTGAGGTTTTATGTCATGTATGGTAAGGAGGGATAAAGATGTCTCGTATTGGTAAAAAACCAATAGAAATACCGCAGGGGGTTGAGGTTGCTATTGCGGATTCGGTTATCAAGATTAAGAGTAACAAAGGGGAATTATCATATACAATACCATCAAATCTTGAGGTGCAAGTCCAAGACAACAAGATTAGTGTAGCGAGAAAAGCTGATGACAAACAGGATAAGGCTTTACATGGTTTAGCAAGAACATTGATATCAAATATGATTACAGGATTGTCTCAAGGTTATCAGAAGGTTTTAGAGATCTCTGGGGTGGGCTATAAGGCTCAACTTAAGGGCAATAGTCTCATGTTTTCGTTGGGCTATTCTCATCCGGTGGAGTTTGCCTTGCCTCAAGGGATAACAGCTACTGTGGATGAAAAGCAGACTACTATAACCCTAAAAGGTATAGACAAACAACTAATAGGGCAAGTTGCTGCAAATATAAGAAGTTTAAGACCACCAGATGCATACAAAGGTAAGGGTGTAAGGTATTCTGGACAGAAGATTAAATTAAAGGCTGGCAAAACAGGCAAGAAATAATCAATAACTTGGAGGTCTTTCATTGGAAGACAAGGAAATCAAAAGAAAAAGAAGACATGATAGGATAAGAAAGAAGATTAAGGGCACCCCTGAAAGACCGAGGGTGAGCGTTTACAGGAGTCTCAAACACATCTACATTCAGATAATTGATGATACAAAAGGTATCACCCTTGCTTCAGCATCAACAAGGGATAAAGCCTTTGCAGATGTGACTACAAATAGGAGCAACATCAAGATGGCAACTGAAACAGGCAAACTCATCGCAGAAAGGGCTTTGAATAATGGGATTAAGGCTGTTGTGTTTGATAGGGGTGGTTATAAGTATCACGGTTGCATAAAGGCAATTGCTGATGCGATGCGTGAAAAAGGTATGGACTTTTAATCTTATAAATGACAAATCAATTCTCAGGGAGGAATGGTGAAGGCTGAGCGTATAGACCCTGAAGGTCTCAATTTGAAAGATAAGGTTGTTTTTATTAACAGGGTTGCTAAGGTAGTTAAGGGTGGAAGGAGATTTTCCTTTAGTGCCCTTGTTGTTGTTGGTAATGAGGCTGGAATTGTTGGTATGGGAAAGGGAAAGGCAGCCGAGGTTCCAGAGGCTATAAGAAAGGCAGTTGATCAGGCAAAAAAGAGGCTTATTAAATTTCCACTAATAAACGGCACGATACCCCACAGGATTATTGGCAAGTATGGTTCAAACTCCGTAGTTATCAATCCAGCAAAAAGGGGCACAGGCATCATAGCTGGAGGGGCTGTGAGGGCTGTATTTGAGGTTTCAGGTGTTCAAGATATAGTTGCTAAATCATTGGGTAGCCATAATCCATTTAATACAGTTAAGGCAACATTGGATGGCTTGTATAATCTGAAGGATCCAGAAGCTGTAAAGAAGATTAGAGGCAAGGTAGAAGAGGACTCTGGGCAAGAGGAAAACCAAAATGGAAGCCTGACACCAACTAAATCGTAACGGAGGATCATTAATTCAATGAAGATATCTGATCTTAAACCATCTGAAAATAGCAAGAAAAAGCCTGTAAGAATAGGCAGAGGAAGAGGCTCGGGATTAGGCAAGACCTCTGGTAAAGGTCACAAGGGACAAAAATCAAGGTCAGGGGGGACAAAGGGACCTGGTTTTGAAGGTGGACAAATGCCTTTACAAAGGAGATTACCCAAAAGGGGTTTTAAAAACGAACCATTTAAGAAAGAATATGCAATAATAAACCTCAAGACCATATCAGATTTAGGCATCACCGATGTAACGCCAGAGATACTTAAGTCAATGAGGGTCATAAAGGATTTGAAAGATGGGCTAAAGGTCTTGGGTAATGGTGATCTACAAAGACCTGTCAATATCAAGGCTCACTCATTTAGTGCATCAGCAATTCAGAAGATTAAGTCTATCGGCGGGACAGCGGAGGTTATAAAGAAATAAACAAGACATGAGAGCGATAGACAATATAAGAAACATATTCAAGATACCAGAGTTAAAAAGTAGGGTGCTTTTTACCTTGATGATGCTGTTTGTTTATCGTGTTGGTGCACATATCCCAACCCCCGGTATAAATGGTGAAGCCCTCAGCAAGTTTTTGTTAGAAAGAGGTGGTGCACTAATGGGGTTCTTTGATATGTTTTCAGGAGGTGCACTTTCAAGGGTAACAATATTTGCATTAGGAATTATGCCGTATATAAGCGCATCTATTATATTTCAGTTGCTAACGGTGGTTATTCCAGCTATAGGAAAACTTGCTAAAGAAGGAGAGGCTGGGAGAAAAAAGATAGTTAGATATACAAGATATGGAACAGTTGTTATAGCTGCAATACAATCTTTTGGTATAGCAGTTGGACTTGAAGGAATGGGTGGTGGTGAGTTTATTCAGAATCCGGGTTGGGCATTTAGGCTCATGACAATGATTACACTCACATCCGGCACAGCCTTTTTGATGTGGCTTGGTGAGCAGATTACTGAAAGAGGTATTGGTAATGGTATATCACTTATAATCTTTGCAGGTATAGTTGCACAGTTCCCTAACGCTGTGGTAAGTACGCTTGGTTTAGTAAGAACTGGTGAGTTGTCAGTCTTTTTTGTCTTGATATTAATAGTTTTGATGGTTGGGGTTGTTTGCGGGATTATATTTATTGAGAGAGGGCAGAGGAAAATCCCTGTTCAGTATGCTAAAAGGATGATAGGCACAAAGATATACGGTGGGCAAAGTACACACCTACCCCTAAAGATAAACACATCAGGAGTGATACCTCCAATATTTGCCTCATCAATAATCATGTTTCCAGCTACTATTGCAGGATTTATCAGTATCCCTTGGGTTCAAAGTATAGCAAAGGAGCTCGCTCCGGGCAATATTTTATATACAGTATTGTATGTTGGATTGATATTCTTTTTTAGCTATTTCTACACAGCTGTCATATTTAATCCAGTGGACATAGCTGAAAACCTCCAAAAACATGGAGGTTTTATACCGGGGATTAGACCAGGTCCCAAGACATCAGAATACATCTACAGGGTTTTAACAAGACTGACATTTGTTGGGGCTGTCTATTTATCAATTGTGTGCATATTGCCTGAGATACTGATTCAAAGATTCAATGTCCCTTTTTATTTCGGAGGCACATCCTTGTTGATAGCAGTTGGTGTTGCGCTTGACACCGTATCACAGATTGAGTCCCATCTTATCACGCGCTCATACGATGGATTCCTTAAGAAGGGAAGGATCAAGGGAAGAAGATAGAGATCTATGGTCTTAAGAAATGATAATAATCAAGACACCACAAGAGATTGAAAAGATAAGAAAGGCATGTCGCATAGTTGCACAAATATTAGAGAAATTAAAAGGGTTTATAAGAGCAAATATGACTACAGCTGATATAGAGGATTTTATAGTAAAGGAGATTAAGGAGAGAGGCGGAAAACCTGCCTTCAAAGGATACAGAGGCTATCCTGCAAATGCCTGTATCTCTGTTAACGATGTTGTAATACATGGGATTCCTTCAAAAAACAAGAAAGTGAAAGATGGGGATATAGTTGGAGTAGATATAGGTGTTTATTTAGATGGGTATTTTGGAGATGGTGCCTATACTTACCAGATTGGTAGGATTGATGATAGGGCAGCAAGGTTGCTAAAGGTTACAGAAGAGGCACTTTATAAGGGCATTGAAAAGGCGGTTGTTGGAAATAGGATTTCTGATATCTCTTATACGATACAGAGATATGTAGAGGATAACGGTTTTTCTGTTGTCCGTAATTTTGTAGGACATGGGATTGGCACATCACTACATGAAGAACCACAGGTGCCAAATTTTGGCAAGGCAGGACAAGGGTGTAGGATCAGAGAAGGGATGACTTTGGCAATTGAGCCAATGGTAAACGAGGGTAAGAGTGAGGTAAAGGTATTAAGCGATGGTTGGACGGCTGTAACACAGGATGGCAGTTTATCAGCTCATTTTGAACATACAATCGCTGTTACAAAAAATGGTCCGGAAATATTGACTAAAACGGAATAATAATTTTAAATTAAATATTTACATATGCCAAAAGAAGACAACATAGAACTACAAGGAACGATAATTGAAACCCTACCCAATGCAATGTTTAGGGTTGAACTTGAAAACAATCAGGTTATCCTTGCATATGTATCTGGGAAGATGAGGATGAATTTTATCAAGATACTGCCCGGTGATAAGGTTTTAATAGAACTCTCACCCTATGACCTTACAAAGGGCAGGATAACTTACAGATTCAAATAAAAAGGAGAGTATGAGGGGATGAAGGTTAGACCGTCAGTAAAACAGATATGCTCAAAGTGTAGGATTCTAAAAAGAAAAGGTGTGATTAGGGTTATTTGCCAGAATCCAAGACACAAGCAAAGACAGGGTTAACAATATACATGGTGATAACAAAAAGTTTAAGGAGGTTTAATGGCAAGGATTGCAGGTGTTGATCTTCCAAAGAATGAAAGGGTTGAAATAGGCTTGACGAGGATATTCGGCATAGGAAGAACTCTGTCAATGAAGATTCTCAAGGAGGCTAATGTTAATCCAAATAAGAGGGTCAAGGAGTTAGCTGATGATGAGATAGTTAAGATAAGAAATATCATTGAAAGAGACTACAAGGTTGAAGGTGACCTCCGTAGAGAGATTTCAATGAATATCAAGAGACTTATTGATATTGGTTCATATAGAGGATTAAGACATCAACAACACCTACCTGTCAGAGGGCAGAGGACAAGGACTAATGCTCGCACAAGGAAAGGTCCAAGAAAACTCGTTGTCAAGAAAAAATAGCAAGGAGGCATGAGGAGTAAATGGCTCAAAAGAAACGCACGGGCAAAAAGATTAAGAAAAATGTGGTAAGTGGTATTGCACACATACAGACTACCTTTAATAATACAATCGTCACCATTACAGATCAAAGTGGTAATGTCATTGCATGGTCAAGCGCTGGGGGTCTTGGTTTTAAGGGATCAAGGAAGGGCACCCCTTTTGCAGCACAGATGGCATCTGAGACGGCTGCAAAAAAGGCTATGGAAATGGGATTGAAACATGTTGATGTATATGTAAAGGGACCTGGTTCAGGAAGAGAGACTGCTATTAGGGCATTACAGACTTCAGGATTGGAGATAACCCTTATTAAGGATGTTACCCCTGTCCCTCACAACGGATGTAGACCACCGAAGAGGAGGAGGGTGTAGATGGCACGATACACAGAGGCACTTTGTAGGCTTTGTAGAAGAGAAGGTGAGAAACTCTTTCTCAAGGGTAACAGATGCATGACGGAGAAATGCTCTGTTGAGCGTAGAAAATATGCACCAGGTCAGCATGGTCAAAATAGGGGTAAGCTTTCTGATTATGGTATGCAGCTTAGAGAAAAACAGAAGGTAAGAAGAATCTATGGTGTCATGGAGAGGCAATTTAGAAATTATTTTGAAAAGGCTGCAAAATCAAAAGGCATAACTGGTGAGGTGTTATTACAACTTCTTGAAAGAAGACTGGATAATATTGTGTATAGAATGGGATTTGCTATCAATAGAAGAGAGGCAAGGCAATTAGTAAAACACAACCACTTTTTAGTAAATGCAAAGAGGGTAAATATCCCTTCATTTTTAGTCAAGGCTGGAGATGTTATAGAGGTCAGAGAGAAGAGCAAGGGACTTTCAACTATTACTGAGAGTCTGACTATTGCTGAGCAGAAAGGCATGCCTGATTGGGTAGAGGTAGATGTGCAAAACATGAAGGGTAAGGTTTTGCGTATTCCATCAAGAGAAGAAATAGCATTGCCAGTACAAGAACAGTTAATTGTTGAGTTGTATTCTAAATAATCTTTTTTAATAGGAGGGTCTTAATGGACCTTAACAAAAAAGGTTTTCAAATGCCTTTAAATAGAAAAATAACTATTGATGAAAAGACACATACCGATAGGTATGGAAAGATTATAGTAGAGCCTTTAGAAAGAGGATTTGGTATAACCATTGGGAATTCTTTAAGAAGGATACTACTGTCATCCATAGAAGGCACTGCAGTTTATGCCGTAAGCATTAAAGGATGTGAGCATGAATTATCAAGTATAAGAGGGGTCAAAGAGGATGTCATACACATTATTCTAAACCTCAAGAAACTCAGATTTTTCATGCAAGGATATGAAACAAAGAGACTAACGATAAATGTAAAAGGACACAAGGTAGTAACTGGTGCGGATATCGCTACAAATGGTAGTGTGGAGGTTTTAAATAGAGACCAATACATTGCTACGGTAGATGTTGATGCATCATTGGAGATGGAGATCTTTGTGAAAAAGGGCAGAGGATATGTGCCTGCTGAACAATTTGAGGATGAAAATCTACCAGTTGGCACAATTGCAATAGATGCAGTGTTTAGCCCTATATCAAAGGTCAACTATGTTGTAGAAAAGACGAGGGTGGGAAAGTCAACAGATTACGATAGATTGGTGTTAGAAGTATGGACAGATGGAAGTATCACACCTGAAAAGGCTGTAAGTGATGCAGCGACAATAATGATGGATCATCTTGATATGTTTATTGTCTTTGATGAGGATGAAACAGAAGAGGATGAAAAGAAGACCGTTACATTAGTTGAAAGCGACAACATCAATGCAAATCTATCAAAACACATAGATGAAATAGAGTTATCTGTGAGGGCTTACAATTGTCTTAAGAATGCAAACATAAAGACGATTGCCGATTTGGTGCAAAAGACTGAACATGAGATGTTAAGGACAAAGAATTTTGGAAGAAAGTCTCTTAACGAGATAAAACAGGTTTTGAATTCTATGGGGCTTAGGTTTGGAATGAGGCTTCCACAAGACTAAAAAGATTATGAGGGAGGGGATTATCAATCATGAATCATAGAGTAAGTGGCAGGAAATTTAGCAGGACACATAATCAGAGGAAGGCACTTTTAAGAGGGTTAGTCACATCATTATTTGAGCATCAAAGTATTGAGACTACAGTTGCAAAGGCAAAGGCTATCAAACCAATAGCAGAAAGGCTTGTTACAATAAGTAAGAGAAATGACCTACATGCAAAAAGGCTTGTAATGTCATATCTTTATACGAGATCTGCAGCGGTTAAGTTGTTTTCAGAGATAGCGCCAAGATTTGCACATACAAACGGTGGTTACTTAAGGATCATTAAAACAAGGCAGAGAGTAAACGACAGGGCGCCAATGGCTATCATACAGTTTACAGACTACGAGATAAAACAACCAAAGAAGAAAGAAGAAAAGAAAGAAGAGAAGAAGAATTGACAGAGATACTATTAATACTATTTTTTGTTGTTTTATGGATAGTTTTGCAGAGGTTTGTTTTTCCAAAAGTAGGGATTCCAACCTGAATCCCTAACCCAAAAGGTTCAGAGAACCGAAAAGACGGCTGTAGTTAGATTTTTTAGCGAAAATACTCTTAAGGTTATACAACAATACACATCTATATCCAAAATGTGATGAAGGTAAAGTTAAAAGTGGCATAGAGTAGAACATATCCATCAATTCCTCTCAATACATGAAATTCAAGGTATTTATCCCCAATGTTTGACTTTTGCTCATCAAATCAAGTATCTCAATATAGCCCATGTTAGATAATCTTGTAAAAAACAAGAAATTTGTATTTAAGACGATTAATGTCTGTTTATTGGTTATCAGTTTGTTTATAATCTTATTTTTTAGTAGAGATGTCTTGAGTTTTGTTTACAGGGAAAGGATAAGTCTAAATCCAGAAAAGGCAAGAAATGAAACCAGATATCTATCCTTTAAGGACTACGAGGTCATTGTAAAAAACAACCTTTTTAGCAACAACAAGTCTGACCCTTATGAAATAAAGATATCCCAAAGCAAGCCTGAACAAAGGGTTGATTACAAACTTGTTGGGACGATTTCGGGTGACAGGAATTTTGGATATGCGATATTTTCAGATGCAAAGGGGATGCAAGAGGTAGTTGGTGTTGGTAAAAAACTTGAAGGACTTGGTGTTGTTTATAAAGTGCAAAAGGATAAGGTCATCATAAAGTCAGAGGACGGCTCTCAGAGAGAGATCGTTTTAGCAGATATTGTAAGCGTACAAGAAACACAACAACCGACAACCACCAAATCGGGTTCTGACTTGGTTAGGCAGACAGGTGAAAAGACATTTACTGTTGACCAGAAGAAGATACAACAGGCAATAGATAATCCCCAACAGATTATGACTGATGCGAGGTTATTGCCAAACTATGTGGATGGTGTTCAAAAGGGCTTTGTATTGCGTGAGGTCAAGGTTGGTGGCATCTACCACAGTTTAGGTTTGAGGGATGGAGATGTACTCTTAAGGATAAATGAATACAACATCAACAACCCAGAAAGCGGACTACAGGCATTTATGGCACTTAAGGGATTAGAAAGGGTAAACCTTGACATAATTAGAGGGGGAAGCAATACAACCTTGACTTATCTGTTGAGATAACAAATACAAGAATGATGTTTGATATGGCAGATTAGATTGGATTTGAAAGATATATTCGCAAAAGCCTTTTTTATTGACATGAAAAAAATTTGGAGGTTTTACAAAGATGACAAAGATTGACAAGGCTTTAATCCTAATACTTATTACCTGTTTTATCCTTTTTACATATACATTTGCACAAGCGACCTCAAAGAAAGAGGATACAAAGGTTACATTTAACTTCGTTGATGTGGAGTTACCAGCAATAGCAAAGTTTATAAGTGAGATTACAGGTAAAAACCTGATATTTGATGAAAGACTAAAGGGCAAGATTACTATCATCGCACCAAGTAAGCTTGCCGTCTCAGATGCCTACAATCTATTCCTTTCAGTGCTTGAACTTAAAGGCTTTACTGTCATACCTTCAGGAGTCAATGCGTATAAGATTATCCCACTTAATGAGGCAAAGCAAAAGGGTTTTTCTATAGAGACACAAAAACAGGTTGTCAATGAGGGTTATCATGCAAGGCTTTATCAACTAAAACACATCTCATCAGAGGAGGCAATGAAGTTTGTTCAGCCGCTTGTCTCAAAGGATGGTCACATATCTACACTCATTTCAGGCAATATGTTGTTGATAGTGGATTCAGGTCTAAATATTGAAAAGATTGTATCCTTGATAGACAGCATTGATCAACCCTTTATAATCAACGAACCAGACATCGTCTATCTTGTAAACTCAAGCGCTGATGCCGTTTGTAAGATAATCAATGATGGGATTGCAAAGAAACAAAAAGGCACGCAACCCCAACTTGATGAGCAAAAGGCTATTGCAGATACAAGACTAAATGCAGTCCTACTTTTTGGTGATAAAGGGTTTAAGGAACTTGCAAAGAGTATCATCAAGGAGATTGACAAGCCAGCATCTACTAAAACAGGTAAGATGCATGTATATTTTCTTGAGCATGCAGATGCAACAGAGATGGTGAAGGTGCTTGAAGGTATCCTAAAGGTTGCTCAACAACCCAAACAGACTACTGGCACTGCCGCACCAGTGTCAATATTTGAGGCTCAGACATCAATCAATGTGACTGCTGATAAATCCACTAATGCTCTTATTATTACAGCCTCTCCGTCAGATTATGAAAGCCTTGTTGGGATAATAAAACAACTTGACAAGAGAAGAAGACAGGTATTTGTAGAGGCAACAATCGTTGAGGCATCTATTGAGAAGTTATCGGATATTGGTGCAAAGTGGAGGCTTATTGGGAAAAAAGATGGTAACCCGGTTGCAATAGGTGGTTTTGGTGTGGTTGACTCAACAGCACTTCAAAACCTCATTACAGGGTTGGCAGGTTTTAGCATAGGTGGAATGGGTAGGTTTATGGATATTCAGATAACAAAACCTGATGGCACTGTATCAACGATCACTGCTCCCGGCATTGCAGCACTCTTTAGTCTTGATGAATTTAAGGGTGCAGTCAATGTATTGTCCACACCGCAGATCCTCACTGCTGACAACAAGGAGGCAGAGATAGTGGTTGGTAAAAATGTGCCTTTTATCTCCCGTAGAGAGTCTGACCCTACAAGGACTCTTTCGGTGTTTAGTAGCATTGAGAGAAAGGATGTGGGTATTACACTAAAGATAACCCCCCAGATTACCGAAGGTGATTATGTAAAGTTAGACATCTATCAAGAGATATCGTCTGTGATACCAGAATCACAGGATGTTGTAATAAGCGTAGGACCTACTACTACCAAACGTGCTACCAAGACATCGGTGGTTGCAAAGGATTCAAAGACCATTGTGATTGGTGGGTTGATGCAGGACAGGGAAGAGGAGAGTGTAAGGAAGGTGCCTTTGTTGGGGGATATCCCTCTGTTAGGATGGGCGTTTAAAAGCAAGACTATAAACACAGAGAAGACAAACCTTTTGGTGTTTATAACACCCCATATTATCAAGGATTATGAAAAGATGGAAAATATAACGAGGGAAAAACAGATGGACTTACAATTGCAGAAGACATCTATAACATCTGCAGAATTTATCGTGAGATTTAAAGAGGATGTGGGCATTGAAAGGATACAGGAGATATTAAGGTTAGAATCTGCCGAAGTTGTCAAGGTGCTTGTTGCACCACATACAATATTGATAAGGATTAGTAGTGATGTCAGGGGGGTTGAAAAGAGCCTTTCATCGTTAAAATCCTATAATGAGATCCAATACATCGAGCCCAACTTCAAAAGAAGCATAAAATGACATCAGATATTGAATCCCTTATTAATCCAGCATTGATAAAAAGTCTGCCTCTACCCTTTTTGAAAGGCAACGAGATATTTCCGATATCTGCAGATGGCGGTGTGCTCAAGGCCTTTTATTGTAATGAAAACGGTCTTTTTGCCATCAAAGAACTCTCAAAAAGGATGAATCTAAAACCAGAACCAGCCATTACAGACAGAAAGAATATCATTGATTTGATAAACAAGGCATATTCACTTTTAGGCAATCCTCAAGATGTAATGGATACATTTGAAGACACGGACTTTACTTCCGTTGCAACTGAGTTTGAGTCTCCAAAGGACATACTTGAGTTGACTGAAGAGGCACCTATCATCAGATTACTAAATGCACTAATACAACAGGCAATAAAGGACAGGGCAAGTGATATTCACATTGAACCCTATGAGACGGAATTAGAGGTCAGGTTTAGGATAGACGGGATTCTTACAAAGGTGCTTACCCCTCCAAAGATAATAAAGGATGCCCTTATTAGTAGGGTAAAGATCATGGCGGGTTTGGATATTGCTGAAAAGAGGTTGCCTCAAGATGGACGGATTAGGCTTCTATCAGGTGGTAGGGATATAGACATAAGGGTATCTATAGTACCAACGAGTCATGGTGAAAGGGCAGTATTGAGGCTTCTTGACAGGCAACAGGGACTAAAAGGACTCTGGGAATTGGGATTATCCGATACAAATTGCAAGATACTTGAGGACTTGATAAAGAGACCAAATGGTATAATTCTCGTTACTGGTCCTACCGGAAGTGGTAAAACAACCACGCTCTATGCCTTATTAAACAGGATAGAAAAGGACATCAAGAATATCATAACTGTTGAAGACCCTATTGAATATCAACTCAAAGGTGTTGGGCAGATACAGGTAAATCCCCGTATCGGACTAACATTTGCATCAGGACTGAGGTCAATATTGAGGCAGGATCCTGATGTAATCATGGTAGGGGAGATTAGGGATTTAGAGACTGCGGAGATTGCCATACAGGCATCCCTTACAGGACATCTTGTATTTAGCACACTTCATACAAACGATTCAGCATCAACCATCACACGACTGCTTGATATGAATATAGAGCCATTCTTGATTGCATCCTCATTAACTGCGGTCTTGGCACAGAGGCTTGTTAGGACTATCTGCCCAAGTTGTAAACAACAATATGCGCCCATGATTGAAGAGATTAGATATTTTGATGAAGCACCGCCTCTTTTATACAAGGGAAAGGGATGCAATGCCTGTAAGATGACAGGATACATTGGAAGGACGGGTATTTTTGAGTTGTTGTTGATAGATAACGAATTAAGAAGGCTCATAACATCACACAAGGATGCAAATACAATAAAGGAATACTGCGTCTCTGTAGGGATGGTTACACTCTTTCAGGACGGATTGGATAAAGTGAGGCAGGGTGTGACTACTCTTGAGGAGGTTTTGAGGGTAAGTCTGCGGGATTATGTGGAGGTATAGGTTACTTGCCACTTTTTAATTACAAGGGATACAAACAGGATGGTTCACTTGTATCTGGCGTAGTAGAGGCATCAGGCTACAACGAGGCAATCTTAAGCCTCAAAGAAGAAGGTGTTTTTATAAGTGATATTAACCAACAGTTATTCCCCTCTCATAAAAGAATATCAGGGATATCGCAAGATAGATTTGTGCCATTTTTTACTCGTAATCTTGCCATCTTGTTGTCATCAGGGGTCACAATCGTTGAGGCATTGCAGACAATCGCTTTGGAGTCAGATACAAAGGAAAGACAACTTGTAACCTCAATCAAGGAAAGTGTCTCATCAGGTGCACCACTGTGGAGGTCTCTTGAGGCATTTCCAGATATGTTTCCTGAATTTTACATTGGGATGATACAGGCAGGTGAGAATAGCGGTAGTCTTGACAAGGTGCTCATGAGGTTGTCAGATTACCTCACATCAAGGGCAAGCCTGAAGGAGAAGGTCAAAAATGCCCTTATATACCCCATCTTTATGCTATGTGTAAGTATAGTGGTGTTGGGTTTTGTGTTTGTTTTTGTTATCCCAAAGATAACAAAGATATTTAAGGATACAAACACCCCTTTACCGCTTTTGACAAAGGCATTTGTAGAGATAAGTTCATTTATGACTAATTATTGGTGGTTGATGTTTGTTGTATTAATACTTGTAGTGTTTGTCTTTGAGAGGGTATTGCTCAAAAAAAAGGACTTGGTTGATAGTTGGTTACTGAAACTTCCGGGCAACATCATCCAGAGTCTTTATTATGCGAGATTTGCAAGGATACTTTCTTATCTCCTTGAGGGCGGGGTATCAATGCTTACTGCCTTAAAATATTCTGCAAGGGCAACAGGCAATACATTTATTGAAAGGACACTTCAGAGGACACAAGAAGACATTACAGAAGGCATGTCTCTTTCAAACGCACTTAAGGGATTCCCGCCAATTTTTATACAACTGGTTGCAACTGGGGAGAAGGGCGGCAGGCTTATTGAGACATTGAGACAGACTGCTGATATTTACGAAGAGGAGTTTAACAAGAGGATGTCACGCCTTATTTCAATCATTGAGCCATCAATGATAATAGGTATGGGCATCATTGTTTGTCTAATTGTGCTTTCAGTGTTGTTGCCCCTTTTACAGATGAACCAACTAATAAAGTAGTAATGAACATTGAGTTAAACACAATTCCTGAGTCTCCTGGCGTTTATATCTTTAAGGGTAAAAGTGAACGCATCCTCTATGTAGGCAAGGCAAAGAATCTAAAAAACAGGCTGCGTTCGTATTTTATCTCTCAGCACTTGTTAGACAAAAGAAAACTTAAGATGATGGATGCCGTCCAAGACCTTCAGTGGATAATCACAGACAATGAACTTGAGGCATTGATACTTGAGTGTAATCTCATAAAGCAACACAAACCCAAATACAATGTGATATTGAGGGATGATAAGAGGTATCCATTCTTGAAGATAACGGTCAATGAGCAATGGCCAAAGATTGAGGTGGTAAGAAACATTTATGAGGATGGCAATCTCTACTTTGGTCCCTATGTGCCCTCACAGTCTATGTGGGAGGCACTTTCTGTAATCAAAAGGCATTTTCTTATCAGAAAATGTAGGCACAATATTGAAAAGGGACAAAGACCATGCATACAGTATCAGATGAAGAGATGTCTTGCGCCTTGTGCAGGTTTTGTATCAAGACAAGACTACATGAGACATGTAGAGGATGTTGTCTTGTTTTTAAATGGTAAAAACAAGGAACTGCTTGATAGATACACTCAGAAGATGAACGAATATGCAGAACTGCTCATGTTTGAAGAGGCAGCATACATAAGGGATAAGATTGAGAGATTAAAGAGGGCTTTAGAACAGCAAAAGGTAATCTCCCCCGAATTAGGGGATATGGATGTAATCGGGCTTTTCATAAGTGAAGAAAAAGGGGATGCAATATTCAGTGTCTTGTTTATAAGAAATGGGATATTAATAGGTGCAAAGGATTTTACCCTAAAAAGGCTTTCAACAACTAATTATGAGGAGGTCATGGAGTCTTTTTTGAGGGATTTTTACAGCAACGATACCTTACCTCCACCAGTCATACTAATACAGGAATATTTTGATGATTATGAGGTTTATCAACGCTTGTTAGGTCTAAAGAGAAATGCTGATGTTTTGATTAGGACAGCACACAGTTCTAAAGAGTCAGAGTTGATAAACATGGCTATTGAAAACTCAAAGAGCCATATAAGGATTGATAAGGATGCCATTAAACTGCTTGAAGCTTTGAAAGACAAACTGATGCTCAAGACCGTGCCCACTACAATTGGTGCATTTGACATATCTACACTTGGTGGTAGTGAGTCATCGGGTGGTTTTGTGTATTGGTCAGGGGGAGATTTCAGAAGACAGTTTTACAGGAAGGTAAGGATAAAGACGGTTGAGGGCATAGACGATTACAGTATGATGCAGGAGACGATAAAGAGGTTGATTGTAAAGATACCAATAGAGGATATACCGAATTTGATCATCATAGACGGTGGTAAAGGGCATTTAGAGGTGGGAATAAAAGCACTTGCTGATACGGGAATTGATACAGAAGTAGTTGCTGTGGCAAAAAAACCTGATAGGGTCTTTCTCAAATCAGGTGAGGTTATTGATATATCTGACACCTCAAAGTCCTCACTTTTATTGAGGGCAATCCGTGATGAGGCTCACCGATTTGTTATTACATATCATCAAAATCAAAGGAAAAGGAGGGTGTTTGCCTCACCTCTTGATACCATAAAAGGTATTGGTAAAAAGAGAAAACTCCTACTTCTTAAACAATTCGGTAGTCTGCAGGCGATAAGGGATGCCACTGTTGATGAGATTGCTAAAATAAAGGGTTTTAACAGGGCATTAGCCGAAACTGTATTGATGTCTTTGTCTTCAGGCAAAGAGGGAGACAGAAAGGGGATTCATTAGTTGTTTTGATTTTTTATACTCGTTTAGCCCTCTTGAGTTGTTATTGGCATTGATAGGTCTGCCTCCTGTATCTGTATTGCCTTGATTTTCTGTATTTTGTGGAATTTCAGAGGGGTTATCTTCTTTTGAGTATTTTTCCTTTTGCTCCTCTGCCCTCAATTTTGCTTGCTCAACCCTTGCCCTCTGCTCAATCTGTGTGGCTTGGGCTGCAACGGCTCTGTCTTGAGGTGATGGGTCTGCAGGTGCAAGTGCAGCCCTACGAACAATCTCCATATTTCTTATGGTCTCTTCAGGTGTCTTGCCCTCAACAATCTGAATTGGCACCTCACCACCTGTGATGTATCTTTTGCCATCGGGTCCTGTTGTATATGTGTAACTGACTGGGCCCGTAAATTGTCCACCAGCAGACTTGTGAGCCCTTTCGTGTGCCTTTACCTTTTCTTCTATTGCCTTAAGACGCTGGACTATCTGCTGTATCTTTTGTTCTTGTAGTGAGTCTTTCTTTGAATTTATTGAAACCTTGTCTTCTGTCTCTTGCCTTGTTGTGCTGTTGTTAGTATTTGAGCCTTGCTGGGCAGACTTGTTGGATGATTGTCCATCTTTTTGGACATAGGAATATTGATTTATAACTGTTTGTGCTAAATTATTTTCTGCTCTCATAATTTAATATTATCATACATAGGAGAAGTTGACAACACAAAAATTTTACCTATTTATGAAAAGATTGCATCTTGATTGAGTGTTTATAACAAGGGTTAATCTTTTTAAAAAATAATCAGAACAGTGTTATTCCTAAAGTCAAGTCACACTTTATTACTACTGTAAAATGTCACATATTTTTTATAGGTTCTTTTCCATGGATGTTCCACTGATGGAGTATATCTCCTGTGGCTTTTCTTTTCTTCAGCATTAATTCTTAAATTC